>VGSH01000254.1 GCA_016875025.1 Deltaproteobacteria bacterium | reverse complement strand
GCGTGCTCACAAGCGACACGCTGTTTGAGATCGAAGCGCTGCCCAAAAGCCTGGCCGTGCTCGGCATGGGCGTTATCGGCGTTGAGATCGGCCAGGCCATGGCGCACCTGGGAGTGCGGGTTGTGGGCAGTGCGCGCTCGGGCCGCATCGCGGGCCTCTCCGACCCGGCCGTAACAAAGGCCGCTGCCGAAGCTTTGGAACATGACCTCGAACTGTGGAGCGGCCATGCGGCTGATCTTGCCGCCGAAGGCGGACGCCTTGTTATCAGCGCCGGGCCGAACCGGCGGGAAGTCGAGGCTGCCCTGGTCAGCTCGGGCCGCGTGCCCAACATCGACAACCTCGGCCTCGAGAAACTGGGCATCCCCCTTGACGAACGCGGCATGCCGCACTATGACCCGGCCACGCTGCAGGTCGAGCGTCTTCGGCTTTTTATCGCCGGCGACACCAACGGACGCGAACCCATCCTGCACGAGGCCTGGGATGACGGCCGCGTGGCGGGCTATAATGCGGTGCGCGCAGAACCCTCCCGTTTTAAGCGCCGCGCGGGCCTGCATATTACGTTCTCGGAACCGAACATCGTGACCGCCGGCCACCCCTTCAAAGACCTTGAACCCGACTCCTTTGTTACGGGCCGCTGTGATTTTGACGACGGCCGCGCCCTCATCCGCGATCAAAACCGGGGCCTGCTGCACCTGTACGCCGATGTTGAAACCGGGCGGCTGCTGGGCGCCGAGATGTGCGCCCCTGACGGCGAGCACCTGGGGCATCTTCTGGCCTGGGCCATACAGCGGGACATGACCGTATTTGACGCGCTGAAAATGCCCTTCTACCATCCGGTGATCGAAGAGGGCCTGCGCGATGCACTCAAG
Organism: Deltaproteobacteria bacterium; assembly: GCA_016875025.1. Taxonomy (GTDB): domain Bacteria; phylum Desulfobacterota; class WTBG01; order CAIYCZ01; family CAIRTM01; genus CAIRTM01. The sequence continues at coordinate 666 of VGSH01000254.1, read as the reverse complement.
CAAGCGGCCGCGCGTGTGCGCAAAAAACCGCATTTTCCGGAAATGGCGTTCTGTGAAAATGAGTAGCTGCATACCGGGAGGATACAGTTCGAAGTGCAGGGACATCGGGGGGACGGGCACACAAGGATCGGGGAAAGTTTCAGGTCGGGGAAACGGGTTCGCTGCCGATGAGCCCTGAAATCAGCGCGACATGGGCATAATCGAGCAGCCGCTGTTTGGACACAGGGTCTATGAGCAGCAGTCGGCTGCCCGCGCGCTGAAAGCCGGAGATGGTTTTGCGGCGCCGCACCCAGGTAAGCTCAGTGATAATGCTTACCGGGGGCTGCTGAGGGGCAATATCGATTTTCAAAAGAACAGTCTGGCCGCCGTGCATTTTTACAGGCGCGTCAATCTCAAGGCCGAGGCCCTGCGCGCAGATATCGACAACCCTGCAGGTAGCGGGCGCCGCTTCGACGCTGAAGAGACACTTCGCCGGCAGCGCCAGCGGAAAGCGTAAAAAGTTGCGGTGTTTTTCGGGGCGGCTGACAATGCCGCCGTGCCTTGGTGCGGAGTCCATAGCCGGTACCAGCGGTTTGGCTGCTGTGACGACATGCCGCCTGGCATGTTGCTTTCTAACCGTGCTTCCTGAGCAGGCAGTGCATGCGGTACATCTCTTGTCAAGTATCG
>VGSH01000253.1 GCA_016875025.1 Deltaproteobacteria bacterium | reverse complement strand
GCACAGCCGGGCGCCGTGCGCGCGGCAGGCGCGGGCAAGTATGCCAGGGCCGTCGGCGTTGACCGCGAACGCCGTATCCCGGTCCGTCTCCGCGCCGTCAACATTGGTATAGGCCGCGCAGTTCAGTACCCAGTCAGGCCGGTGGCGATCCAAAAAGGGCATGACGGAATCAATGTAGCGTATGTCGATGTCCGGGTGGTCGCAGAGTACAAGTTCGTGGCTGCCCTGAAACGCTTCAATAGCGTCACGGGCCAGCATGCCGTTTGCGCCGATAATTAACAGTTTCATAGGCGGTATTCAGATAACCTGCTCAGAAATCTGCCGGAAAGTATTGCTGCCGCACGTACGTTCCGGTCGTATTCGTACGCGCTTCAGCGCTGCTTATACCAGCGCTCATGGAATTCGCGGTATGCGCCGCTTTTGACCCGCTGCCACCACTGGGCGTTGTCAAGATACCACTGGATAGTGGCGCGCATGCCGGACTCGAAATCATGGGCGGGCTGCCAGCCCAGTTCCTGCCTGATCTTCGTGTTGTCGATGGCATAGCGCCGGTCATGGCCCGGACGGTCGGCCACGTGGCGGATGAGCGACTCGGGCTTGCCAAGCTGCTGCAGGATGGTGCCGGTTATCTCGCGGTTGGTTTTCTCCGCGTTGCCGCCGACATTGTAGATCTCACCCGGCCTGCCGTGATGCAGAACCGTGTCGATCGCGCTGCAGTGGTCTTCAACGTAAATCCAGTCGCGCACGTTGAGCCCGTCGCCGTACAGCGGCAGATGCGCATCCGCCAGCGCGTTGGTGATGAACAGCGGGATCAGTTTTTCAGGGAACTGATACGGGCCGTAATTGTTCGAGCACCGTGTGATAAGCGTTTTAAGGCCGAAGGTTTCATGCCAGGCGCGCACGAACAGGTCGGCCGAGGCCTTGCTGGCGGAATACGGGCTGTTTGGAGCAAGCGGCGTCCCCTCGGTGAAAAGACCCTCGGACCCGAGAGAGCCGTAGACCTCATCGGTTGATACCTGCATATAGAGGGGCACTTTGTTACGCAGGGCCGCATCCAGCAGAACCTGCGTGCCGAGCACATTGGTTTCGACAAACACGGCGGCATTGTCGATGCTGCGGTCAACGTGCGATTCGGCCGCAAAATTAATGATAGCGTCGAAACCTGCCGACAGCAGGCTGTTGACGGCCTGCCGGTCGCGGATGTCGCCACGCACAAAGCGGTAGCTGGATGACTCGGGGATGTCGCTCAGGTTTTCCAGGTTGCCGGCATAGGTCAGCGCATCGAAGTTGGTGAGTGCATACTGCGGGTGCCGGGTGTGCATGCAGCGGATAAAATTTGAGCCGATAAAACCGGCCCCGCCGGTGACGAGCAGTTTCATCGCGGATGCCTTTCATGTCAGAATCATGCGGGCGCATGTAAAAAATGAGCGCACAGGTTACTGCAAAGCCCCTGCAACATCAAGCATTTTTATCGCTTGCGGCCTGCATGGCCGCTTCAATTACGCGCCATACCTTGTCGCGGCCTTTCCCGCTGACCGCGGAAAACTCGATAATGC
>VGSH01000252.1 GCA_016875025.1 Deltaproteobacteria bacterium | reverse complement strand
GAGCAGCGCCTACACTGAGTGGAACGTTTCACCTTCGGGCAACTGGTGGACCTGTAATTTTATCAGCTGCAGGTCGCCGGCACCGCGGCAGCCCGACAGTGTGCATCCCCGGCGGATACGCGCGCGGCAGAGCGGCGCGACGCTTGAGGTGCAGTCAGCCCTGCCCCTTATGTATGAAGCACCGGCCGCCATTGCCCCTGCCATTATTCTTGAGCATACGAGCGGCGCGCGCTCGCACTGGGCACAAGCCCACCCCTTGGAACGGCCCGATTTTCACCGCTTGCTTTCCATCGCGCACGACCTGTAAGGCCCTCCCCGGTGTGCCCGAAAGCACTTGCATAAAAGGCGGGTATGCAGTATTGAAAAAGAACTTTAAAAACCGGGCACTATTGCCGTCTGTCACGTAAAGGTTTTGCACATGAATGCTCTGCCCAGGAAAATCCTGGTGGTTGACGACAGCGCCATGATGCGCCGCATGATACGGCGCGAGCTCGAGGCCGGGGGCTACACTGTTTTCGAGGCTGAGGACGGCATCGCCGCGCTTGCTCGGGCAGTCGAGCTGCTGCCGGACCTCATTACGCTTGATGTTGGCATGCCCCGGCTTGACGGGTTCACCACGTCTAAAAAACTGGCCGGAGACAATTACACCAGGCGCTTTACGCATGTTCCCAACAACCGCATCCCGATCATATTCGTAACCGCCAATGATACGCTTGAGGGCCGCCAGCAGGGCTTCGAGGTGGGCGCAGTCGATTTTGTCGCCAAGCCTTTTGTTGAGGGCGATGTCCGCAAGGCCATCGACCAGATTTTTACTCCCAAATCAAATCTGGAGGGGTTTTGCGCCCTGGTGGTGGATGACAATTCCGTGGCACGCACCATTGCCGCTGACCTTCTGCGCCGGGCAGGCCTTGATGTAATTACCTGCGAAAACGGGGCCGAAGCCTGTGCTGTTTTTTCCGACCCTGATAAAACAATCGACCTGCTGGTAACTGATCTGGTAATGCCTGTCATGGACGGACGCCACCTGTGCCGGAAAGTGCGCGGCGAATTCGGCCGTGCAGACCTGCCGGTAATTTTTCTGACCGCGGTTGATGATCAGCCCCTTTTGATCAGCCTGTTCGATGCCGGCGCGACCGATTACCTTGTGAAGCCGTTTGTTAAAGAAGAGCTGCTGGCGCGCGTAGGCGTGCATCTGGCGCACCGCCGCCTGACCCGTGAACTTCGCAGCGCAATTGAAGCATTGCACCAGGCCAATGCGGAAATCCGGCGCATGTCAACCATCGACACGCTCACGCGCTGCTACAACCGCGCCTATCTCAATGACAGCCTCGAGGGCGAAATCCGCAAAGCCCGCCGCTACGGCCGCGAGCTGTCGGTGATCATGTGTGATATAGATCATTTCAAGCCGATTAACGACACCTGGGGGCATCAGGTCGGCGATGACGCGCTGCATGCCGTCGCTGCGGTAATCATGGGTCTGGTGCGCGAACGGGTTGACTGGGTCGCGCGCTACGGCGGTGAGGAATTTATTATCGTGCTCCCTGAAACCGGCTGTGAAGGCGCGACCATACTGGCCGAGCGCCTGCGCGCGGCCGTGTCCGCAACCGCCATCCGGGCGGCAGGTGCGACCATCAGCATGACGGCCAGTTTCGGAGTGACCGGCTTTAATGACATGACCGATGACGGGCATGTTACGTTCGACAATCTTATCAAACGGCTCGACGGCCTGCTCTATCAGGCCAAGCAGGCCGGACGCGACTGCGTTCGCGCCGGAACCCTTTA
>VGSH01000251.1 GCA_016875025.1 Deltaproteobacteria bacterium | reverse complement strand
CCCGGCCAGCCCCACTTTTGAAAACGTACGCATGATCAGGACATGCTCAAACTCGCGCGCCAGACCGAGATAGTCGCTGTCGCAAAACGGGGTATAGGCTTCATCGATCACGACAAGACCCGGCGCGTGTTCAACCAGCGTGCGCACCTGATCAGGCGCGAACAAATTGCCGGTCGGATTGTTGGGCTGCGCCAGAAACAGCAGGACCGGCTGATGCTTTTTCAGCGCCGCAAGCGTGCCCGGCAGATCAAGGCTGAAATCGCTTGTGAGCTCAACCGCCTGATAGGCAAGGCCGGCGATGCGCGCCAGTATGGCATACATGACAAAACCGGGTTCGGGCGCCATGACCACGCGATCGCTGCGGGAGATCGCCAGGCAGATCATCTGAAGAAGTTCATCCGACCCGTTGCCCAGCAGGATATCAAGGTCCTGCGGAATGTTCATAACCGCGCGCAGCTGTCTTTTTATCTCAGGCGCGCGCGGGTCGGGATACCGGTTTACCGCCGGCTGCGCAAGCACGGCGGCCCACTGTTTCCGGACTGTCTCGGGCAGTGGGTACGGGTTTTCCATGGCATCGAGCTTTATCATGCCGCCGGCGTCCGCCACATGATAGGCAGCCAGGGCCTGTATTTCGGGCCGGATAAGGGTTGTAATAGACCTGTCAAAACTCATACCACGGTCTCCCCTGTGTTCGGGTTTGAAGAAACGTACCTCAAGTTCGCAAAAAGCGTTTTTCTATTTCAGCCCTGCCGATACGGATGAATGTCGGCCGGCCGTGCGGGCAGGTATGCGGATTATCACAGGCAGCAAGCCTGCGCAGCAGGTGCAGCTGCTCGGCAGCATCCAGAGTGCGGCCGGCCTTGACCGCACGGGTCTTGCAGGCCAGCGCGGCAGCCACTTCCTGATTGCGGGAATCAAAGGATGTCGGCCGGCTGCGCTCAAGCAGTTCATGCAGGCAGTCGGTCACAAGGGCTGCGGCATCGCTGTCAGTCAGGCAGGCCGGCACCGCGTTAATTGAAAATGATCCCCTGCCCAAATCCTCTACGCCGAACCCCATGGATTCAAACAATTCGCAGTCCTGCTGCAGAAGAGCCGACTCCTGCGCGCCGAGGTTCAGGGTTGCGGGAAACAGCAGCTGCTGGGCAGCGGCTTTTCCGCGCTGCATGCCCGCAAGCAGCTCCTCATACACGATACGCTCATGCGCGGCATGCTGATCTAGCAGGAAAAACCCGTCCCTTGATTCAGCAACAAGGTAGCAGGCATGCAGCTGCCCCACAATCCGGGTCATGTCAAAGGGCAGCTCCGGCTCGTGCGTTTCGAGCAACGGCTGCTCTGCGCATACGCGCGGCTCATGCTGCGGCATATCCGGACGGCTGTCAATGAACGGGCGCGCAGCGTCCGGAACCCTCCAGGGCGTTTCAACGCCACGCTCATGCAGAAACGGAGCGCGCGTTTCACCCGCGCGGAAATGAGACTGCAGAACCTCGGATGCAGAGTCCGGCTGGATATGAAATCCGCGCTTGCGAAGCTCTGCGCGCACGGCGGCGGTAAGCTGCTCAAGAAAGTCGCGTTCATTGCGTATGCGTACTTCGCGCTTGGCAGGGTGCACATTCACATCGATACTGTCCGGGGAAATATCAAAAAACAATAGTGCCACCGGAAACCGCCGCGCAGGCAGAAACTCATCATAGGCGCGGCTGAGCGCATTGTTGATCGCCGGCGATACAACCGGGCGGCCATTGATAAACAGTTTCTGGCCTGTGCGGTTGACGCGGGTATAATC
>VGSH01000250.1 GCA_016875025.1 Deltaproteobacteria bacterium | reverse complement strand
GCGATCGGCCGCTGTCCGCTCAAGGACGATATGGCCGCGCTGCTGGAAGACTACATCCGCGCCGACGGCTACGTGTTTGCCAGCCCGGTGTATGACGGATCGGTAACATCCCTGATGAAGAAATTCCTTGAGAGGAAACTTGCCCTTTCGTACCGTCCCCAGGAAGCCTATGCCACAATCGGCGAGGCCCGCGGCCCGGCGGAGTTTAAAAAAGGCGCCGTTATTATCGTGACCGGCAACTGCGGCGAGGAGTACCGCGAGCTCATGGGAGACCCCTGCTTTGAAATCATGGAAGCCCATTTCATGATAGAGCAGGTGTCCACGACGGACAGACTGTACGTAGGCGGTGTGGAAAATATGCCCGAAGAAGTCCTGGTTGAAAAAGAAAAAGCCGCCTTCGACGCCGGCGTGCGCCTGGTCGCCGAGATTGTAAAATCCCGGCAATAGGTCGGGCCGCTTGTGTGCGCTCTATGATGAAACGTATCGTTGTTATCCTGTGTGCGCTTGCCTGCGCCGGTGCCTGCGCCCGGCAGCAGCCGCTTATTCGCGTGGCAATCAAAGCCGATGCTGATGCCGTGCGGCTGAGCCTCAAGGGCGCATACAGTTTCACCGACCTCAGCACCGGGAAAAAACTGCTTTCAGGCCGCGGGGGAACCCTGGCAGCGCTCAGCGTATGTGAGCGCCGGCTGTGCATCGACGCCCGGCCGCTTGATACCTCCGCAGTGCGCGTGCAGGCCACGAAAGGCCTTGGCGTGCAATCGGGCGAGAGACTGACATGGTATCGCGGCGATCTTGACGTTGTGACCGATCCGGCCGGCGGCCTGAGTGCGGTTAACCGGCTCGGCCTCGAAGACTATCTGGGCGGGGTTCTGCCGCGCGAAGTTCCGGCGAGCTGGCCAATGGCTGTGCTGCAGGCCCAGGCCGTGGCTTCCCGTACCTATGCCCTGTACCGGATGGAGCAGGCCGGCAATCTGTCCTATGACGTGAGCGCGGATGTATTATCGCAGGTCTATGGCGGCCGCAGCGCTGAGAGCTGGCGCACAGGCCGGGCGCTGAAACGCACCCGGGGCAGGGCGATGGTTTATAAAAAACAACTGGTGCCTGCTTTTTTTCACGCCAGCTGCGGCGGTCATACCGAGGATGCGCGCGTTGTCTGGAACCTTGATTCAGAGGTGCTGCGCGGAAGGGCCTGCCCCTTCTGCATCGGCCGGCCGTCCTATTCCTGGAAGCGCAATTTTCACACCCGGGCGGTGCAGGCGCAGATGAACAGCCGCGGCTACCGTCTCGGCCAGATTAACAATATCGAAGTCCAGGAGCGCAGCCCGAGCGGACGGGCTGTGTCGCTTCGAATCCGGGACAATGAGAACCGGGCGACAACCGTGCCCGCTGCCGAATTTCGCGCCCTGCTCGGGCCCGATGTCGTGCGCAGCACGCTGTTTGATGTTGTGATGCAGGGCTATTATTTCGATCTTGCCGGGAATGGCTGGGGGCATGGCGTGGGCATGTGCCAGCAGGGCGCCTGCGGCATGGCCCTGCAAGGCAAAAGCATGCTTGAGATTTTGCAGTTTTATTACAACGGCATAACCCTGAAAAAAATGTATTAGCCGCTTTTGAAAGGCCGCGATGCGACCCCGGGTCGGACATATCCAGTTTCTCAACTGTTTGCCGCTGTACCATATGCTGGTCAAAAAGGGCCTGCTGCTCGATATTGACCTGTACAAGGACACCCCGGCGCAGCTGTGCGAACGCCTTCTCGCCGGCAGTCTTGATATCAGCCCGGTGCCTTCGATTGAATTTGCGCGCCATGCGCGCGACCTGCTGCTGCTGCCCGGCA
>VGSH01000249.1 GCA_016875025.1 Deltaproteobacteria bacterium | reverse complement strand
GATGTATAATTTACAGACGGCATCGAGCGCAGCGCACGGCAGTAATTCCATTACCGTGCGTGACACGGCCCGTGGTGATTCACATAATCTTGAAGGCGTTGCATTCAAGAAGCAGCCCGCAGTATCATATGCAAAAGAGGCCGAGATGCTTGAGTGGACGTTTGACGCGATCAAGTGGACTCCGGGCCTTGGTACAGGGACCCCGTCTATTTTGTAACGGAAGTTAAACCATGACGGCAGAGGGAGGAAAATCATGGAGTTTCAGGTTAATGGTATCACCTACACGGCAGGCAAGCTCAATGCGGTTGCACAGTTTCATATCGTGCGCCGCATGTTGCCTGTTTTCTCATCGCTGGCTGGCTCCAGCGGAGCGGTAAAAAAAGCACAAACAGCCGAAGAACAGGAGGGCGCAGTTTTCGGGGAAGTTCTGCCGAAAATTTTTGACGTACTTGCGGCCATGAAAGATGATGATTTTGAATACGTTCTTTTCGGGCTGCTATCGTGCGTTAAGCGGCGGGAAGCTGGCGGCTGCGGGTGGTCTGCGGTCACGACAACCGATAAGCATTTAATGTTTGATGATTTAAATATGGCGGCTTTGACTCAGTTAGCGGTCAAGGCATTTACGGCGAACCTATCGGATTTTTTTCAAGGACTGCCGTTGGATTTGAAAGAAGCAGCCCAAAAACAAAACGGTCTGTAAAATGGGTAGAGCTTCCCGACGGCAGGATATGGCTTTACAGGCCGGTACTCAGGGGAATGTGCAAATACGAAAGTTTGATTGATGGAACCCTGAGCCTGTACGATGTAGCAGAAATGAATGATGCACTTGACGTACAGGACGAAAACGAACACCGATACTATGAGGCTAATAAGTAATGGCCGGTGAAGTAATCAAGGAATTTCTTGTATCGTTGGGCTTTAAAACCGACGAGCAGGCGCTTGGTCGTTGGAATAAGGTTTTATCAGGCACGACACTTGCCGTTGCAGGATTCGGCGCCGCTACTGTTGCGGCAGCTGGACTGGTGACGAAGTTCGTCGCAGGTGTCGCCGATGAAATCGACCAGATGGGCGACCTCGCAGACCGGACGGGAAAGACCGTCACCGAAATAGAGCGGCTTGGATATGCCGCATTACTGACAGGGTCGAGCCAGCAGACTCTTAATGCTTCGCTTGAAAATTTCAGCCGGGTGCAGGGCGAGGCAGCGACCGGGATCGGGCGCGGTGCAAAGTTCTTTGAAAAATACGGTTTATCCGCCAAAAAAACAAACGGCGAGATGAAAACCACAACCGAGATGTTTTCTGAAATCAGCGCGTACATAAAGGATATGAGCAGGCAGGAGCAAATGTCTGTCATTCAGCGCTTGGGCCTTGACCCGACAATGATAGGCATGCTGACCCAAGACATATCAGCACTGACCGCCGAGTATGATGCGCTATACGGCAGCATCGGCTACAATTCAGACGATGCCGCAAAATCAGCAGCGGAGTTCATGGATGCACAAGACCGGATGCGATTTACTTTTGACACGCTTCGGAAATCACTTGCCGTGCAGTTTATGCCACAGATTACGCGTGCGATGGAATCCCTTAGAAAAGGATTGATTTCAAACCTGCCTAAAATCATAGCGGTCGTTAAGCCGATACTTGGCGGGATTCTGAGTATTACCGGCGCGATGTTTCAGCTTGGCGGCAGGGTAGCCGAGATAATCGGCAGCATAGACAAGAAAATACTGGCCGGCATTGCCATTGTTCTCTTGTGGCGCAATGCTATTACTTTGGTAACAAAGGCATGGGCAATTCTCAATTCAACATTTCTAATGTCTCCGCTCGGTATCGTGCTTGCGCTA
>VGSH01000248.1 GCA_016875025.1 Deltaproteobacteria bacterium | reverse complement strand
ACGGACTGGGCTTCACTGTCTAGTGTACTTAATAACAACGGCGCCGCGCTGAAACTTACTGAGGCTCTGCAGGGCATGGAATTTATTGTCTACGAAACCTGGGACCTCGATGGCGACGGCATCGACGGTGATGACTATTATTTCATTTTCTCGACCTCCGGTGTACCGGACACCCTGACCGGTGCTGTCGTCGAAGTTCGCTCAAGCGGCATTCAGCGCTGGACCAGGTCGTAATAACCAGCGGTAAAGGACAGAAGTTCTGCAAGGGCAGCGGCCGACCACAGGCCCGCTGCCCTTTTTGCATGCATTCCCTGAGCATGCCAGATCTGTGCACTATACATTACCGGAGCAGCGTGAACAGGCCGTGCCGGACTATCTCAAACGGGCGAACTCTGAGCAATAGCTGTTTACAGCACTGCGCCCCCGGTCCCTGTAACTGCCGAACGTTACAAGGAGTGCCGTTCATCGGTACTGCAAAAACTCCCGGATGAGGCGTGAGCCCCGGCCGGCACGGCCTGTTCAAATTATTTTAGACACTACTGTGACGATAGCATGATTGCAAGCACGATAAAAATCATCCTTTTTTTTCTTGCGGCCGGCCTGCCGCTGCTGATAAATCCTTTTGCGGTCAATTCGGTTGAGCTCATAAAACGCCAGTCAGCCTATGCGCTGGTATGCCTGCTTGCAGTGTGTGTGCTTGTGCCGGCCCCCGGGAAGAAGCATGTGCGCCGGTATGCTCTGCCCATCGCTGTGCCGCTTTTTATTTTTGCGCTTTCCGCATGCATCGCAACCGCGTTTTCAATCAACCCGGCATTCAGCCTGCGCGGCGATTTTGCGCGCGGGGAGTCTTTTTTCACCCTCATAACCTACGTGCTGCTGTGCCCGGTTTTTGCGTTTTGCATTCAAACATTCAAGCAGGCCCGCGACCTGATCCGGGCGCTGTGCATCGCTGCGGCATGTATTGCCCTCTACGGCATTATTGAATTTTTGTGCCTGCAGGCCTTCGGCATATCCCCCCTGCAGCATTTCCGGCCGCCGGAGCTGCGCCAACCGTTCATTTCAGCAACCATGGGAAACGCGAATTTCCTGGGTCGTTTTCTGGTGCTGGTGCTGCCCTTTTTCGCGGCCGGCGCGGCAACAGCCGCCGGAGCGCGCCGGGCCCTGCTGTGGGCCGGCGGCGGCGTACTCGCCTGCACGACCCTGGTGCTGACCTACAGCCGGGCAAGCATGGTTGGCCTTGCCGTCGGCGGACTTGTATTCCTTGCGCTTACACGAGCATCGGGCCCGGCCGTCAGGCAACGGCTGATTCTGCTCCTTGGAACCGGTTGTGTGCTGATTATTGCCCTCGGCCTGATTTCAAACATGCTGAGCGGTGCGGGTTCGCAGGCTTTTTTCAGCACCATTGCCAGCCGTGCAATCTCGGCCCTTGATGTGCGACAGGGAGACGGCCTGGGAACGCGCCTGTTTACCTGGCAGCACTCGATTCCGGTTATTTTAGAGCGCCCGTGGTTCGGCCACGGCCCGGATACGGGTTTTGACGCGCTCATTCAGGTCAACTTTGAAAAATCCGCGCGCTTTAACACGATCGCCATCCTGGACCGCATTCACAACAACTACCTTGACATTGCCCTCACGCAGGGCCTGATCGGACTGGCCTCCTACCTGGCTGTTTTATTTTTATTCATGCGCGGTCTGCTGAAAACAATTCGCGCACCCGACGTGCATCCCGAGGTACGCATGCTGCTGTGCGGCCTGTTCAGCGGGTTTGCGGGCTGTCTGGTCAATGACGTCTTTACTTTCAGCACGGTAAGTGTTTCAATGACGTTCTGGTCCCTGATCGGCATCGGATACGCGCTTCAAAGCT
>VGSH01000247.1 GCA_016875025.1 Deltaproteobacteria bacterium | reverse complement strand
GCCCCTGCTGCAGAGCAGGAGCCTGCCGGCGACACGAAGGAGGGTACATAATGCGCTCAAAAATAATCCTGTGGTGTGCGGCTGTCCTGCTTATTGCAGTCTGTGCCGGAAAGCTCAGCGCGGAAACGGAGAAGCCGGCGCAGGGCAAAACGGCTGTCGTGTATTTTTCGCAAACCGGCAACACGCGCGCGGCCTGTGAGGTTCTGGCAAAGGAGTTGTCCGCCGATATATTTGAACTGAAGGTTGCCAAACCTCCCGCGGCGAAAGGCCAGCTGCCGGAAATCGAACCCTCATGGATAGACCTCAGCCCCTATTCGTTTATCGTTGTGGCTTCTCCGATCTGGGCGGCAAACCTGGTGTCTGCAGTACAGGCGTTCCTGAAAAATAATCCGCTCGAAGGCAGAAAAGCAGTAATCCTGACGACAACAAATGTGCCGATGCCGGAGGAATTTCAGAATAAGCATAAACAACTTGTAGCCGATGCCGGAGGAAATCTCGCCGGGTATTATCAGGTGGTTGTTCAGGAGCAAAAAGAAGGCAAGGCCGTTGCCCGGACGCAGGATGACATCCGCAGCGATGCAAAGGCCATTGCCGGGGGCATAAAAACACTGATGTAATGAACGAATTTAAAGGAGGAATGCAATGAATTTTTTCAGTAGAACCGCGGCTGTTGCCGTTGCTGTCGGATGTATGCTGTTTCCCGGCGCAGTATGCATGGCCGGGGAGCAGTCGGCTGAAGGGAAAACACTTATTCTCTACTATTCGCGAACCGGCAATACGCGGGTGGCCTGTGAAGCGCTGCAGAAGGAACTCGGCGCCGATATGCAGGAAATACGCGACTTGAACAGCCGTGACAAGGGCTTCGGCATGATTGCAGGCATGTTCAAAACTATCCTGGGCATGCGGACAAAAATTGAGCCTGCAACCGTTGACTTCGAACCGTATGATCGCATTATCATCAGCGCACCGATCTGGGCAGGCACATTCGGGCTTGCCATGCGCACCTTTGTCAAGCGCAACAATTTTGCGGGCAAGGATGTCCTCATATTTATAACTGCTGACTCGTATATGAAAGAAAAACCACGGCAGAAGCATAAAGACCTTGTCGTGGCATCCAACGGCAATGTTACAGGCTATTTTCAGGTGCAGGCAGCTGACCGTATCGACGGTGACAAGGTTCCGCGCACGCAGGAGAAGATTGTCGAGGAAACCCTGAAGCTTGTGCCTGATATCAAGGCCTGCATAGAGGGTAAGAATTAGTGGTCCGGTAAAACATTCGGCAGCAATTGTCCGCAGAAAAGAAGAGCCCCTGCCGGATTATGGTCCGGCAGGGGCTCTGTGTTAAATCTGGAAGGGCTGGCATACCGGGACAGGCCCATATGCCCCCTTGATCTGCGCGTGCGGGCGTGTTGTCTTGACACACGGCCCTGTTTTGCCTATAGTTGGACGCAGGGCGCACCGATAACAAAATAGCGTTTTTGCAGTAACCGTTTCACCAGCAAAACGCCAGTATTAAACACAAGAAACGGTCCTGAAGGATTCAAACAAAACTTTTATTGTAATGTGTAACAACTTATGATCAGGATTGACTGGATACATAATCGCGTCAGCCGTGACGAGTATTATTATTCACAGCATGGCGATCAGGAGCGGCAAAACGATAATCTGACGATTGCCGAGGTCGAGCAGGCGCTGTTGAATGGAAGGATTTTAGAGCGGTATAAAGATACGGGAAGGGGAGAGAGCTGTCTTGTTGCCGGTTTTACCGATGAGGGGAAACCTGTTCATGTTGTTTGCGGCAAAAGAGGAGACTGTCTCTCGATAATAACCGTCTACATTCCCGGACCCCCTAAGTTTAAAACACCGTATGAGCGAGGGTAGCATGAAAAAATGTAATTTTTGCGGCAATAAAAATGTGCGGGAAGCAC
>VGSH01000246.1 GCA_016875025.1 Deltaproteobacteria bacterium | reverse complement strand
GTTGAGCGGCTGCAGCACTTTGCGCAGCAGCCAGATGCGCTTGAGCACGTCGTCGCGCATCAGCAGCTCCTCCTTGCGGGTGCCGGACCGGTTGATGTCGATGGCCGGGAACACCCTGCGGTCGGCGAGCTTGCGGTCAAGATAGATTTCCATGTTGCCGGTGCCTTTGAATTCCTCGAAGATCACTTCGTCCATGCGGCTGCCCGTGTCGATCAGGGCGGTGGCGATGATGGTCAGGCTGCCGCCCTCCTCGATGTTGCGGGCCGCGCCGAAAAAGCGCTTGGGCTTGTGCAGCGCGTTTGAATCCACGCCGCCGGAGAGCACCTTGCCGCTGGGCGGCACGACCGTGTTATAGGCCCGGGCCAGGCGCGTGATGCTGTCGAGCAAAATGACAACGTCTTTTTTGTGCTCAACCAGCCGCTTGGCCTTTTCAATGACCATTTCGGCCACCTGCACATGGCGCGTAGCCGGCTCGTCAAAGGTCGAGCTGATGACCTCGCCCTTAACCGAGCGCTGCATGTCGGTCACTTCCTCGGGGCGCTCATCGATGAGCAGCACCATCAGCACGACATCCGGATGATTGGTGGTGATCGAGTTGGCGATGCACTGCATCAGCATTGTTTTACCGGTACGCGGCGGGGACACGATAATGCCGCGCTGCCCCATGCCGATGGGGCTCAGCAAGTCCATGACACGGGCCGAGAGATTGTCGCTCACCGTCTCAAGCTCGAGTTTGCGCATGGGATAGAGCGGTGTCAGGTTGTCGAACAAAACCTTGTCGCGCGCTTTTTCAGGGCTCTCGAGATTGATGGTTTCAACCTTGAGCAGGGCGAAATAGCGCTCGGAATCCTTGGGCGGCCGGATCTGGCCTGAAACCGTATCGCCGACCCTGAGGTTGAAGCGCCGGATCTGCGAGGGAGACACATAAATATCATCCGGGCCCGGAAGGTAGTTGTAGTCCGGAGCGCGCAGAAAGCCGAAACCGTCGGGCAGGATTTCGATAACGCCCTCGCCGTAAATCAGGCCGTTTTTCTCAATCTCCGACTGCAGCAGGGCGAAAATCAAATCCTGCTTGCGCATGCTGCTGTAGTCTTCAATGCCCATCTGCTTGGCGGTTTCCATGAGTTCATTGATTTTCTTGCACTTGAGTTCTTTCAGATTCATTGGACAGTGTCTCCCGGGTGGTGGTAGTAAAAGCTTGTATAATCAGGCCACATGACAAACAGGCGAAGAACATTCTTCAGCACAGGGCGTGCATGGCTGTAATGGGATAGCGATATCGTAAGGTTAAGCGTATAGTTATGTGCGAATTGATCAACAGAAATGAATTCCGGCAATGAGTGTTACATGATGTGAACGGTTTGGGGCCCCTCGAACCCTTTTCAGAAGGGGCCATGCAGAGCCTGCAAAAGCGGCGCCGCGCGAAATTCCCCCGGACAATCTACCCTTGTGTTCTCTTCATACGGGCGTTTTTTCACATGTGAGATATACTACACTGGAAAGAACATGCACACACTGGTTTCTAACGTCTTAGAAGTACGGGGAAGGGTATGTGCTGTTACTGCAATGCCTGCATTATAATCCTTGATTCTCTATTGTCAAGTTTTTTTGCTTTGTTTTTTCGACCCGGTGAACCGCGCAGGCCCCATACAGTGAACGACTCTATCGCAGGGCCAGAAGCTGCGCGTACACGGCTGCAACCGCCGGGCGCAGCTTCTGCGGCGTATCCTGGTTATCAATAACGAAATCAGCCGCCGCCTTTTTCTCCTGCAGCGGCATCTGGGCCGCAATCCGCGCATCGGCCTGCGCGCGGGTAAGCCCGCTGCGCCGCATCAGGCGCAGGCGCTGCATCTCAGGAGCGCAGTATACGACTATGGTGCGGTCAAACAGCGCCTGCCAGCCGCATTCAAACAGCAGCGGCACATCAACGATAACAACGCCGCCGAAACCAGACCGGCGCAAACACTCGCGCCGGGTGCGCAGTTCGTCGGCAAT
>VGSH01000245.1 GCA_016875025.1 Deltaproteobacteria bacterium | reverse complement strand
TAGAGCTCGCCGCGTTTATGGCGCGCTTTCAAATCAGCGGCCCGCTCGAAAATCAGATCAAAATCGGCAGGCTCCAGATCATAGAGGCATAAAAGATCTTTTTGCATGGCATTCTCTCCGTAAAAAACCGCCCCGTATCCTCAGCCGGCAGCCCCGAGCGCCTATCAAGAATCGCGCAGCACTCGTCAACCTGATCGCGTGTGATGATCAGCGGCGGCAGAAATCGGATCGTGCGCTCGGCCGTGCAGTTGAGAATCAGGCCGTCCGCAAGGCAGCGATCGACAACCGGTTTACCGCTTCCCCTGAGTTCCATGCCCAGTATAAGGCCCTTGCCGCGCACGCACATCACAGATTCAGGGCGGCGCCTGTGAAGGTCTTCGAGCCCGGCCTGCAGATACAGGCCCATTGAACGGCAGTTCTCAAGCACGCCGCCGTCGAGCAGCTCGCGCATCACCGCGCAGCCGGCCGCGGTGGCCACCGGATTGCCGCCGAAGGTGGAGGCGTGGCTGCCCGGCGTAAAGAGATCGGCAACGCGCTGCGAAGCGAGCATGGCCCCGAGCGGCAACCCGCCGCCAAGGGCTTTGGCAAGGGTCATGATATCCGGCGCGACGCCGAAATGCTCATGGGCGAAAAGCCTGCCGGTGCGGCCCATGCCGACCTGCACCTCGTCGAAAATCAGCAGCAGCCCGTTGCGGTCGCACAGCTCGCGCACGCGCTTCAGGTAATCATCATCCGGAACGTTCACGCCGCCTTCGCCCTGGATCGGCTCGAGCATGACCGCGCAGGTGCGCGGGTTCACCGCGGCCTGCAGAGCCTCGAAATCGTTGAAGGGCACATACACGAAGCCCGGCATCAGGGGCGCGAACCCCTCCTGCACCTTGGCCTGCGCGGTCGCGGCCAGCGTGGCGAAGGTGCGGCCGTGGAACGAGGCCTGCATGGTGATGACTTCGCCGCGGGGGCCGCCGGCAGCGGCATTGCCGAAGCGGCGCGCCAGCTTCAGCGCGGCCTCGTTGGCCTCGGCTCCGCTGTTGCAGAAAAACACGCGGTCGGCGAATGAGTGCCGCGTGAGCTGCCCGGCCAGTTCGGCCTGCGGCGCGGTATAAAAAAAGTTGGAGACATGCACCAGGCGTTCAAGCTGCTGCGTTGCGGCCCTGACCACGGCCGGGTGACAGTGCCCCAGGTTGCACACGGCAATGCCGGACAGAAAATCGAGATAGCGCCGGCCCGTTTCATCCCACAGCCAGGCGCCCTCGCCGCGCACGAAGGCGATCGGGAAGCGGCCGTAGGTTGTAAAAATATGAGCGTCTGTTTTCGCGATACTCTCACTCATTGCGGCGCATCCCCGGCCTGTGCGGCTGCATGCATAATCTGTGTTCCGACACCGACATCGGTGAAAATTTCAAGCAGCACGGCATGCTCAAGCCGCCCGTCGATGATATGGGCCTTGCCCACTCCCCGCTCAAGCGCGCGGCAGCAGCACTGCACCTTGGGTATCATGCCGCCGGAAATCTCGCCCGAAGCGGTCATCTGCTGAACATCCCGTTCGGTCAGGCTTGAGCGCAGCGCACCGCTGCCGTCCTTGACACCCTCGACGTCGGTCAGCAGAATCAGCTTCTCGGCCTTCAGGGCCGCGGCGATTGCGCCGGCGGCGGTGTCGGCGTTGATATTGTATGTTTCGCCGTTTTCACCGGCGCCCAGAGGAGCGATCACCGGGATAAAATGATTGGCGTCAAGCGTCGTGATCACGCCGGGGTTAACCGACACGATCTCGCCGACCTGGCCGATGTCGATAAGTTTGGCGGGGTCGCTGCGGTCGGCCACCTGCTTTTTGCGCGCGACGATCAGGCTGGCGTCCTTGCCGCTGATGCCGACCGCCCGGCCGCCGTTGGCATTGATCTGGCTGACGATTTCCTTGTTGATGGTGCCGACCAGCACCATCTCAACGACCTCGATCGTGGCAGCGTCGGTGACCCGCAGCCCGTCGACAAACTCGGAGACAACGCCGAGCCGCTCCAGCATGGCGCCG
>VGSH01000244.1 GCA_016875025.1 Deltaproteobacteria bacterium | reverse complement strand
GATTATACCCGCGTCAACCGCACAGGCCAGAAACTGTTTATCAATGGCCGCCCGGTTGTATCGCCGGCGATCAACAATGCGCTCAGCCGCGCCTATGATGAGTTTCTGCCTGCGCGGCGGTTTCCGGCGGCGGTATTGTTTTTTGATATTTCCCCGGATGCTGTCGATGTGAATGTGCACCCTGCCAAGCGCGAAGTGCGCATTCGCAATGAACGCTCTTTTCTTGACCGGCTTACCGGCGCTGTGCGCGCGGAACTTCGCAGGCGCGGATTTCATGTCCCGGAGCCCGAACACGAGGTTCTGCGGTCTTCTGATTTCAGCGCGCGTGAAACGCGCGCTCCGTTCCTGCATGAGCGCGGCGTGGAAACATCGTGGCGGGTCCCCGCCTTTGCGCGCCCGTTCATTGACAGCCGTCCGGATATGCCGCAGCATGAGCCGCGCCTGCGCGCAGAACAGCCCCTGCTTGACACGCACGGGCCGGAGGACCTGCCCTTTGACATGACCCGGATCGTGGGTCAGCTGCATGCCTGCTACCTTGTGGCTGAATCGCGGGACGGGTTTCTTCTGGTTGACCAGCACGCCGCGCATGAGCGCATCGTGTATGAGGAACTGCTTGCGGGCATGCAGCGCGGAAAACCCGCTGTCCAGCAGCTGCTTTTCCCCGCAACACTGAATCTCGGTGCCCGGGAGTCGGCTCTTCTGCAGCAGGACCGTGAATTTTTTGAAGCCATGGGCTTCGGGGTGGAGGACCTGGGCGGGGGATCATTTTCAATTAGCGAGGTGCCGGCCTGCCTGACTGACAGCGATGCCGCAGCCCTGCTGACCGACTGCCTGCATGAACTGCTTGAGCGCAGCCGGCCGACATCCTTTGATTCCCGCAAGCAGGAAGTGGCTGCCGTGCTGGCCTGCAAGACGTATGCGGTCAAGGCCGGCCGCACCCTGGATGCTGCCGAGCAGCTGCACCTGGTGCGCAGGCTCGCGGCCTGCGATAATCCGCACGTCTGCCCGCACGGCCGGCCGACATTTATCCGTATCGGCAGTGCTGAAATTGAAAAACGTTATGTTATCGAAGTTGAGCCGCTGCGCATGGGAAACGCTGAAAACATTTTATCAATACGCCGCAAGCAAGCAAACCGCCGCCACGCCGGGCGCAGTCATCGCCATTCAGACATTCGGCGATTTGCTCAGGTTTAATCCGCATTGCCACATACTGGTAAGCGACGGCTGCTTTTATGAAACCGGCTCATTCAAGCTCGCCCCGCCCCCGGACCGCAAAAGCCTTGAGAAACTTTTCCGCAGCAAGGTGCTCAAGCTGCTTCTTGCAAAAGGCAAAATCACTCCGGGCACAATCACACTGCTTGACTCCTGGAAGCATAGCGGCTTTACAGTTTTTTGCGGTGATCGGATATACCCGAACGACGATACTGCCATGGAGAACCTTGCCCGCTATATAATCCGGGCATCATTCTCTCAGGAGCGTATGACCTATCTGCGGGATGAGGCAACAGTTGTGTATAAGGGTAAAAAAGGCCGCGAAACCAAAACCTTTGATGCCTGCGAATGGCTGGCGGCCATGTGCTCACATATTCCCAACCGGGGCGAGCAGATGGTGCGCTACTATGGTTACTACAGCAATGTCTGCCGGGGTAAACGGCAAAAAGAAAAAACAGACGACGCAATCCCGTGCATTATTAAAACCGACGCTGCTTCACCTGCCAGGCGCAGGTCCTGGGCGCGCTTGATACAGAAGATTTACGAGGTTGATCCGCTCACCTGCCCGAAGTGCAAGGGGGCAATGAAGATCATCAGTTTTATAGAACAGGCCGAGGTAATAAAACAGATACTTCAGCACCTGGGCCTGTGGCAGGCGCAGAAGCGGCCGCCGCCGAAGATCAATTCGCCGCCATCGGAGTATTGGGCGGCAGAACAAATCTCCTCATATGATTGTATTGACCCCGATTACCCCTTTGAAGCCTATCTATGAAAAAACCCATCAAGGCTGAACGGCAAGGCTGCGCGCAAAAACAGCCCCGCCGGTTGACATAATGCCCCATATCAGACTGCACGCCACACCGCACAATTTTTAATCCTGCTGTTTATTGATTG
>VGSH01000243.1 GCA_016875025.1 Deltaproteobacteria bacterium | reverse complement strand
ATTCTACAGATTTTGAGCCTCACTGTTTTGCATAGAATGCCTGTTTTACAGGCCTTTTCGCATCTTGACTCTATAGCAACATCTAACCGTCCGGCTAACCAGCTGACTTTATTTGACATTTAACCGGACACTACTGGTTTGCATGGGAAAATTATATATTGACAGTAGTGTCCAAAATACTTTGGGCAGGCCCCTGGCCGGGTAGACGTGGGGACATCCTACAAAGCACACCTGCTATCGGCGCACATTATGGGCACTGTTGACTGCGCGCTTCAAAGGTGGACGCGCTGCGCGAGTCCACCCTGCGTCTGGATGCCGGATCAGCGCGGCATGACAGGCGCATTGCCCCCTGAATCCATCCTAAACGCCATCAGCTGACAGGTTTTGCTCGATGAACCTGGATAGCCTTGTCTGATGCCGGTCCAGGATATCGGTGAACTCGATGCCCATGCCCGCAGAAGTGGCATTGGAGACGGATTTGTTCCAGACGACGCGGGCATTGACGGTAATGCGCTCGGGATCGCCGGGAAGCTGGATATCGATTGCAAGCGCGCTGTCTTCAGGCAGGGGGCAGTCGGTCGCTATAAAGGCGCCGCCAAAACTCATGTTGATTATGCGGGCATCGGGGCTGACGGGGGGATTAGCGGCAATGATAGCCAGGCTGGTCTGTATGCGTCCTTTTTGGCGTCGATCTTCCATGGGAATCCTTGAGCTTTACACGCTGCCGCATGCAGGCGCCAGCCGGGGGTTGGTAAAGAAAAGGGTGTTCCGCTTTTGGTTTGAAAAAAACAACACTCTGTATTAATAGAAATATAGTTCGCACTCTATTAAAAATGATTCAATGCGTCAACAACTAAATACTCGTGTATAAAGACATGTCACCCCGCACATGATGCGGGGTCCAGCAAAAAAACCCGGAATCCGGCTATCCGCTTCGCTGCTGCCGGAAGGACGCTATCGTGAATAACCGGGCAGGAGAGAACCATGGCGAAAAATATTTCCGTTGATGTTGCGGTAATCGGAGCCGGCACGGCCGGGCTTGTGGCGGTAAGCGAGATCATAAAGGTCACGCAAAATTTCGTCCTGATCCAGGACGGCCCCATGGGCACGACCTGCGCGCGCGTGGGCTGCATGCCCTCCAAGGCCCTGATCCAGACCGCCGCAGACTTTCACCGCCGCGGCGTTCTTGAGAAAAAGGGAATACTGGGCACTGAAGGCCTGCGCCTTGACGGTGCTGCCGTGATGCGGCATGTGCGAAACCTTCGCGACCATTTCACCAACGGCATGGTTGCAAAGACCACCCGCTACGGCGAGCGGCTCATTCAGGGCCATGCGCGCTTTGCTGGTATCGGCCGCCTTGAAGTCGCGGGCCGCTGCATCGAAGCCAAAACCATTATCATCGCCAACGGTTCACGGCCGGCACTCAGGCCCGAGTGGGCGGCGCTGGGCGGGCGCGTGCTCACAAGCGACACGCTGTTTGAGATCGAAACGCTGCCCAAAAGCCTGGCCGTGCTCGGCATGGGCGTTATCGGCGTTGAGATCGGCCAGGCCATGGCGCACCTGGGAGTGCGGGTTGTGGGCAGTGCGCGCTCGGGCCGTATCGCGGGCCTCTCCGACCCGGCCGTAACAAAGGCCGCTGCCGAAGCTTTGGAACATGACCTCGAGCTGTGGAGCGGCCATGCGGCTGATCTTGCCGCCGAAGGAGGACGTCTTGTTGTCAGCGCCGGGCCGAACCGGAGGGAAGTCGAGGCTGCCCTGGTCAGCTCGGGCCGCGTGCCCAACATCGACAATCTCGGCCTTGAACAGCTCGGCATCCCCCTTGACGAACGCGGCATGCCGCACTATGACCCGGCTACGCTGCAGGTTGAAGGACTTCCGCTTTTTATCGCCGGCGACACCAACGGGCGCGAACCGATCCTGCACGAGGCCTGGGATGACGGACGCGTGGCCGGCTATAATGCGGTGCGCACCGCAGCGCCCGCGCGTTTTAAGCGCCGCGCGGGCCTGCATATCACGTTCTCGGAACCGAACATCGTGACCGCCGGCACCCGCTTCAAGGACCTTGAACCCGGCACCTTTGTTACGGGCCGCTGCGATTTTGACGACG
>VGSH01000242.1 GCA_016875025.1 Deltaproteobacteria bacterium | reverse complement strand
ATGGTTCGACAAGCTCACCACGAACGGGTTTGCTTTCTTTTAAAAAAGGTCCTGCAACAAGGAACATTCTCTAACCTCTGTACCGGAGTATTTCCGTATCATGCACACCCCCGCGCAACGCGAGCAGCTGCTGTTCGTCATTTCAGCGCCGTCAGGCTGCGGCAAAACGACCCTGTGCCGCGAGGTGCTGAGCAGCATGCCTGATCTTGAGTTCTCCATCTCGCACACCACCCGGCCCCCACGCGCGGGAGAAACCGATGGTACAAATTATTTTTTCATTTCAGCTGAACAGTTTCAGGAGAAACTCGATTGCGGCGAGATGGCCGAGTGGACCGAAATTTACGGCAACCGCTACGGCACGGCCCGCCGCACCATCGATGAGCTCTTTTCGCGCGGCTGCGACGTGCTCTTTGATATTGATGAACCCGGCGCGCGCCAGCTCAAAGGCGCCTATCCGAATGTGGTCACCGTGCTGGTGCTGCCGCCGTCGATGGAAACCCTGCGCCGGCGCCTCATCGAGCGCGGCACCGAGGCAGGCGCAGCCCTTGAGCGCCGTCTGCAGCGGGCTGCGCAGGAGATCGAGGCCATGCGCTGGTATGATTTCGTTGTGGTCAACGACACCATCCCCGAGGCAGTCGACCGCCTGCGCAGCGTCATCATCGCTGAGCGCTGCCGCCGCAACCGCCGCAGTATCGAGGATCTGCTTGCATGAGCGCTGCGCATGAAAAAATAATTATCGCCCTTGATGTTGAAACCCTTGAGCAGGCCCGCGAGCTGGTCGGCAGCCTCACAGGCGCTGTCGGCGCCTTCAAGATCGGCAAGCAGCTTTTCACGCGCTGCGGCCCTGATGCGGTCGCCATGGTGCATGCCGCAGGCGGCCGCGTATTTCTGGATTTAAAATACCACGATATTCCCACCACCGTGGCTCTGGCAGGATGCGAAGCCGCGCGCATGGGCGTGTTCATGTTCAACGTGCACGCCCTTGGCGGCAGCGCCATGATAGCCCAGACCGTCAAAGCCGTGCGCACCATGGCGAAGGAGGCGCAAGCGCCTGCGCCCCTGATACTGGCGGTGACCGTGCTGACAAGCATGGCGCAGGCCGACCTGGCTGAGCTCGGCCTGCACGATCCGGTAGAGCAGGTGGTTGTGCGCCTGGCGCGCCTGGCCCGCGATGCCGGTGCTGACGGCGTTGTGGCCTCGCCGCGGGAAATACGCCTGATCAAAGAAGCATGCGGCCCGGAGTTCGTGGTGGTCACGCCCGGCATCCGCCCGGCAACAGCCGATCTAAACGATCAGAAGCGCGCCATGACTCCGGCCGAGGCGCTTGCAGCCGGGGCCGATTATCTGGTCATCGGACGTCCCGTCACGCATGCCCCTGATCCGGCTGCGGCCGCGCGTGCCATTGCTGCCGAGCTTGAAGCCTGCCGCGCATGCTGACCATTTACGGCATACACCCGGTTCTGGAAGCGCTCAAACGAAGACCGCGCGCAGTCAAATCGATCCACCTTGCCCGCCAGGGCAGCGACAAATCCCTCACGCAGATCAGCGAGCTTGCCCAAAAGCACGGCATTGCCCTGCGTTCCGTCACCCAGCAGGAACTCATGCAGCTCACCGGATCTTCGCAGCATCAGGGTATTGCTGCCCAGGCCGAGCCCTTCCCTTTAAGCGATATCGACGATGTTATCTCTCGCGCGCGCCGCAAAAATGAACGCTGTTTTTTCCTCGTGCTTGACTGTGTGCAGGACCCGCAGAACACGGGCTCGCTCATCAGAAGCGCGGTGTGCTGCGGCGCACAGGCCGTGATATTCCCGAAAGACCGTGCCGCCGGCCTGACCCCGGCTGTTGCCAAGGCTTCGGCCGGCGCCATCGAACACATCAGCCTGTGCCGCGTGGTCAATATCGCCCAGAGCCTCGACTCTCTGCGCCGCAGAGACATCTGGGTTGCCGGCACCGTACCCGAAGGCGGAGAGTCGATCTACAGCTTTGATTTCAAGCGCGACCTGGCTCTGGTGATCGGCGGCGAGGGCCCGGGCATGCGCCGCCTTGTGCGCGAGAAATGCGACGCGCTGCTCTCAATTCCCATGCCGGGCGGCTTTGAATCCCTCAACGCCTCAGTCGCCGGCGCGGTGGTCATGTTCGA
>VGSH01000241.1 GCA_016875025.1 Deltaproteobacteria bacterium | reverse complement strand
GCGGCAGGCTTCAAGGATATTCATAAAGCCTTCGATGTTCGCACTGACATAGGCATGCGGGTTGGCCAAAGAATAACGTACACCGGCCTGTGCCGCAAGGTGACATACGGCATCGAATTTTTCATCTTTGCACAGCTGCAGCAGCGCAGCTCGATCCTCAAGCTTTAATTGAATAAACTCGTATGCCGGCCACAGACTGCTGCGAATTTTGCAACCGTAGCGCAACGCTGCGATGCTGAAGCCGGAGTTCTCCAGGCGGCCGTGTTTCAGGGACACATCATAATAGTCGTTAATGCTGTCCAGTCCGACAACGGTGTCACCGCGCTGCAGCAGTTTCAGGGCTGCATGAAAGCCGATAAACCCGGCCGTTCCGGTAACAAGGATTTTTTTAGGCATCAACTATTCTTTCCGGATGAAATCAAAAGTGCTTCAAAGGCGGTTTGCCGATTGAAAAAACATTAAACCCTATATTAAAAAGTTTTTCATGATCAAGAATATTACGGCCGTCAAAAATAAAAGCCGGTTTTTCCATGTGATTGAAAATCCGTTCGTAGTCAAGGTCCCTGTAGATATCCCATTCAGTCATGATTGCGATAGCATGAGCCTTGTGCGCGGCAGCGTACGGGTCTTCGCTGAACTCAATCCGCTGAGTGCAGTCCTGTAAATCAATCCGGGCGTTGTCAAGGGCCTGTGGGTCGCTGATAACGAGCCGGGCATGCTCACCCAGCAGTTTGCGCGCAACAAAAATTGACGGGGATTCGCGCGTGTCGCTGGTATTGGCCTTAAAGGCAAAACCCAGCAGCACAATGCGCTTGTCAGCCACGGTATTGAACATGACCTTGATCATATTTGTAACAAAGCGCTGCTGCTGATAGTCATTCATCATGACAACACTTTCCCAGTAGCGGGCGACTTCATGCAGGCCGTAATGCTCACAGATATAAACAAGGTTGAGAATATCCTTTTTAAAACAGGAGCCGCCGAAACCGACGCTGGCATTCAGAAATTTAGATCCGATGCGGCTGTCTGTGCCGATGGCAAGGGCAACCTCGCGCACACTGGCTTCAGTTTTTTCGCACAAGGCGGAAATGCTGTTAATGGATGAAATCCGCTGGGCCAGAAACGCGTTTGCAACCAGCTTGGAGAGCTCGGCGCTCCAAAGATTACTGGTTAGTATGCGCTCAGGTGCGACCCAGTGCGCATAAATGTCTACAATTTCAGCCCGGGCTTTCAGTCCTGACTCGGTCTCACGCGATCCGATCAGCACGCGGTCGGGTTTTTCAAGGTCGGCAACAGCCGAGCCCTCGGCAAGAAATTCCGGGTTGGAGAGCACTTCAAAATGCAATCCCTTTTCATTGGCATTTAAGATGCGCTCCATTGCGTGGGCCGTGCGGACCGGCAGGGTGCTTTTTTCAATGATTATCTTATTTGAATCCGAAACCTGCAGGATGGTGCGGGCGGTTTTCTCCCAGTACTGCAGGTCAGCGGCCTTGCCCGCGCCTTCGCCATAAGTTTTGGTGGGCGTATTAACGGAGACAAAAATGATATCAGCCTTATGAATGTTGGCATTGATATCGGTGGAGAAAAAAAGGTTGCGCCCCAGAGACTCACGCACAAGTTCCAGCAGGCCGGGCTCATAGATTGGAAGGCAGTCGGTCTGCCAGGCAGCTATGCGCTCCGGATTAATATCAACAACGATTACTGCATATTCCGGGCAACGGGCTGCAATCATTGCCATGGTGGGCCCGCCGACATAGCCCGCTCCAATACAGACGATGTGTTTTTTAAAGTTAGTACGCGCCATTATCAAATACTCCCGGAAGCAAGGTATGTGTATTAAGTTTTTATAAGTACCCGATACTAAACTTTTTTTATCCCGTATACAATGGTTTTTTGCTTGTATACGGTTACTAGTATCCGCAGCAGGTTTTTATTGACTCCCGGTGCTTTGTTTTGCTATTGTCCACAGCCTGCAAAGATCAGATTAGATTGTTTGTATGCGAAATATCATTGTTCTCAGAGGGGATACCCATGACCAGGCACTCAACCGGCCCTGACGGCCAGCAGTATCAGCTCCCTGTTGAATCTGATCATAAAAAAGAATTCGAGCGAATTTCAGCGCTTGCCGACCAGCACCGCGCAAAG
>VGSH01000240.1 GCA_016875025.1 Deltaproteobacteria bacterium | reverse complement strand
CTGTCGTTATTACTGCAGTGCTCTGGCCACAAGAGCCCGGCTGGTTTCCAGCATCGCTGAAAAATCCTCCGCATCCAGGCCGGCGCCCATGGCGATCCGCTGCGCGCATGCACAGGTGATTAAATTGTCGGGTGTGTGCGTATCGGTATTGAGCACCAGCCTGGCACCATAGCGGCGTGCCATGCGTGCGACATGCCCGTTCGACAGACAGTGTCCCTTGCGGGCCGTGATCTCGAGGCAGACGCCGCTGGCTGCGGCTATCCCGGCCGCTTCAGGGCTGATCAGGCCCGGATGTGCCAGAATATCGATTCCCGCTTTGACAGCGCTCAGGTTGGTGCCTTCGGCAACAGGCTCTACCAGGGTTTCTCCATGCACAACGATCAGCCGTGCTCCCAGGGCGCGGCATGCACCCACAAGCGGCGCAATCGAGCAGGGTTGTACATGGGTGAGCTCAACGCCGGGTACGCAGCGGATAGGCAGCGTACGGCCGGCCGCTTCACAGGCGGCAATAACCCGTGGAATCACAAAATCGAAATTGGACTCATCGACGTGATCGGTCAGCGCGATGGCTTCATAGCCGGCCTGCTGCGCCCGCTGAATGAGCTCTGCCGGCAGCAGCACGCCGTCACTGAAAAAACTGTGGGTATGCAGATCAATCATGGGCTGTCCTGTTCTTGAAAAAGGGTTCCTGACAGTGAGTGGATACCGGCTTTTTCTATCAGTACCGGAGCTGTGCGGCCCTGCATGTCCTGTCGAGCAGGGCAGTTGACTACTTTGTTTGAGCGTGTCCGTCCGGCCAGATTTGCGCTGTTGCGGCTGCTGGGCCCCTCAAAGAGAACCTCCTGAATTGAGCCGACCAGGAGCTCATTGCGCTGCCTGCTGATGCCGCGCTGCAGAGCATTGAGCTCCCGGAGCCTTTGAATCTTAACGGCATAGTCAATTTTTCCGGGCATGCGGCACGCGCGGGTTCCTTCGCGATCGGTATAGTGAAAAATGAAGAGATCATCAAAACCGATGCGCGCAATGAAGTCACGCGTATTGATAAAATCCTGCTCGGTTTCGCCGGGAAATCCCACGATAATATCGGATGTTATACTGATATCGGGCCGCGCTGCACGCAGCTTGTCGATGAGAGCCCCGTACTGGGCAGCCGTATAGCTCCGGTTCATCGCCTGCAGAATACGGTCCGAGCCCGATTGCAGGGGCAGGTGAATATGCTCACAGAGTTTGTCAAGACCGGCAAAGCAGGCAATGAGCCCGTCGGAGAGATCGCGCGGATGTGATGTGATAAAACGAAGCCTTGCAAGGCCCGCAAGACTATTAAGCCTGCCAAGCAGCTCTGCGAAGGCAATCGGCGGTGAGAGCGTTTTGCCGTATGAATTGACGTTCTGGCCCAGCAGTGTAATATCCCGCACTCCTGAGTCAATAAGCAGGCGAACTTCTTCAAGCACCTCGTCAGGCGTTCGGCTCCACTCCGTGCCGCGCACATAGGGCACGATACAGTAGGTGCAGTAATTGTTGCAGCCCTGCATGATGCTGACAAAGGCGCTGGTCCGGCCCGGGCCGATGACAGGCCGCGGCAGGCGTGCATACATGGTGCGGCAGGCATCCGGATCGACATCAACGCTGCGTGTGCCTGCGGCCGCAGCATGCAAAAGGCCGGGCAGCCTTGCAAGCGCCTGCGTGCCGAATATCAGATCGATACAGGGGAACTGCTTGAGAAGCCTGGCCGGTTCATGCTGCGCCAGGCAGCCGCCCACGCCGATAAGAAGCCGTGGATTATCGCGTTTGAGTTTTTTCAGCCGTCCGAGTTCGCTGTATATTTTATCGGCTGCTTTCTGGCGTACGCTGCAGGTATTGAGCAGGATGATATCGGCGCTCTGGGCCGATTCGGCGCGTGTGAAATGATGCTCTTCAAGCAGCGCCGCTACACGGTCGGAGTCGTATTCATTCATCTGGCAGCCGAATGTTTTGATATGATAGCGCCTGGGCTTGTTCGCGTCCATTTCGGGTATGCATGCGGCTGGTGCAGAACGGGAAGGTTGCATTGCAGAACGATGCCTATGCCGCAGTGCCGTCAGGTGCGTCGGTATCTGCATCAGGAGGTATGATGCCGGCAAGACGACGGTTGGCTTCGCGCAGGCGCTCCGACAGGTTGTTAATGATATCAAGC
>VGSH01000239.1 GCA_016875025.1 Deltaproteobacteria bacterium | reverse complement strand
GGCATAAGCCTGACAATATATTTTTTGTTCATCGCGATCCTCCATCAGGGTTGTCGTTACCGCTGACGAAACGTATCGGATGAATTTATAACTGCTAAAATGAAATGTCATGATCCACTAGTAGCGGTTATGCACTGTTGCCTGATTGTTTACTGCATTGACATTGGACTCTTTCACGATCTGCATGGCTTTGATGAAAAATATTCCTAAAATCGATCTGCACCGCCACCTTGAAGGAAGCGTAGAGCCTGAAACCCTGCTCCACATCGCCCGCACGTGGGGCGGGGAACTGCCTGCCTATGAGCTTGAGAAACTTCGGCCGCATATACAGATGACCGCCGAGCAGCCTGGATTTGCGACCTTTTTATCCAAATTCAGTGTTTATCGCGGCTTTTATACCTGCCGGGAGGCGATAGAATACGCCGTCTGCCGTGCTGTTGCAGCTGCCGCCGAGGATACTGTCAAATATCTTGAGTTGCGCTACAGCCCCACACATTTCGCCTCAAGGGGCCGTTTTTGTGAGCGCGATGTCGTTGAGTGGATACACACTGCGATGCAGCGCACGGCACGCGAATGCGGCATTATTGCAGTGCCGATTCTGACGATCAGCCGCGACTATGGATTTGACCTTGCGGCATCAACCGTTGATATGGCATTGAGCATGCCTGACGGTTATTTTATGGGGCTTGACATTGCCGGGGACGAGATATCACATTCGGCTGAACCTTTTGCTCGTCTGTTCGAGAAATTCCGTGCCCGGGGACTGGGCCTTTCAATCCATGCAGGCGAGGTGTGCGGTTCCGCACATGTGCGCCAGTCTGTGGAGCAGTTCGGCGCACGGCGCATAGGCCACGGCATCAGCTCGGCCCGGGACCCGGAACTTATGCGTTTGTTGAGCGAACGAGATGTGCTGCTTGAAGTATGCCTGACCAGCAATATCGATACAGGCGCGGTGCGGAATATACGCGAGCATCCCCTGCGAACCCTGATGGACAATGCTGTGCCGGTCTGCCTGAACACCGATGATCCGGCCATTTCCGCAATAACGCTCAGTCATGAATACGTGCTTGCCGCTGCGGAGCTCGGGTGCAGCGCGGATACTCTGAAGCAGTTGAACCAGGCCGCGCTCAGGCATGCTTTTCACCCGGATCAGGCATGGCTGCAAAAAAAAATCGGGCACTACTGGCAGTAGCGCCCGGATATTGAAATATCGCCCTTTTTTTTAAATCCCTGTTATCGCCTCGGCAATGTTATAGGCGTGGTCGCCGATTTTTTCAAAGCTGCTGAGCATATCCAGAAACACAAGCCCCTGCTCAATCCCGCATGTGCCTTCATTCAGGCGGTTGATATGCGACAGCCGCAAGTCGGATCGCATTTGGTTGATAATGGTTTCAAGTCCCTGCGCGCTGGTCATGATATTGGTTTTGTGGTTCATGATATTATCGTTGATCAGCACCAGCATTTCGCGCGCTTTGGCAGCAATACCGTTGATATCATTGCGGGCGCTATCAGTAAATGCAAGGTGTTGAGTATTAAGTCGGTTCTGCAGTTTCATCAGAAGCTCGCAGTGATCACCGATGCGCTCAAGGTTGCTGACAATATCGAGAATCTCGGAAATTTCCTCGCTCAAATCACTGGAAGAGCTGTGGCGAATGACGCGCACCATAAATGCTGAAATTTCGCGCTCAAGATTATCGGTCAGCGTCTCAAGGCTGCTGATATTCTGGGTCGCGGCGTAAAAATCCTGCTGGGTCTTGTCGTTTTTGTTGAACAGCTCCATGGCCTGGTCCAGCATAGTGAGCACTGTTGCGGACATGCGTGCCAGCTCGCGCCTGGTTTCTTCAATGGCCAGCGGCGGCGTATTCACAAGTGCCGATGACAGATACGTCAGATGTTCTTCATCCTGTCCGCGCGGTCTGGCTGTCAGGAGTGTGGCAGCCCAGGCCAGCACGCCGGCCAGCGGCAGGAAGATAAGCGTATTAATAACATTGAACAGGGTATGAAAGGCGGCCAGATGATCGGGCAGTATCCGGCCGACCTCACCCGGTACGGTGCTGTAGACATCACCGGGCACAAGCATGTTGACCAGTGCAAGGAACTGTTGAAAGATGAACATCATCCATACTACACCGAGCACATTAAAAACTATGTGTGCGCGCGCCGCGCGTCGCGCTGCGGTGGATGCTCCGATTGCAGCCAGGTTGGCGGTGATGGTTGTGCCGATATTTTCACCCAGGATAAGCGCCGCGCAGGTCTGGAA
>VGSH01000238.1 GCA_016875025.1 Deltaproteobacteria bacterium | reverse complement strand
TTTTCGTGCTGTGCGTCCGGCAGCATCAGCTTGAGATGCCGTTACCGTATGGTCCCGCTTGAGACGAAAGGGATGGTACTCCTTCAAGTCCTTTGATGAAACCGAGGGGCGGGAATATTCCATTGTCGCTTAAACTCCTGTTCGGGGTTGTGTGTGAACCGTATGCGGAATGTTGTAAAACTATAGGATGCGGCTGGATATGTGTCAATATAAATAAAATATATACATAATGCAGCTTAGCAGACGTGGGCGAATTACGCCGGCGGCTAAGCCGATTTGCATGCTCAGGCGTGTCACCCCGCACGAGATACGGGGTCCAATTAACCTTTTGGATTCCGGCGATACGCTTCGCTTCTGCCGGAATGACATCCCATAGGGTGCGCCATGCTCACCATCAAAAACATTGTTAACGGCGGTGCGCACGGCGCACCCTACTGTTTGACGATGATAAGCGTGATGGATTATCCGATCGCCACCATGCGCTCGACCGCCCGGCGGGCTTTGGCGGCCAGCTCTTCCGGCACGCGCACTTCGGGCTGCATGCGTTCAAGCGACCACATGATTTTTTCAAGCGTTATTTTTTTCATATTGGGACACAGGGCATGCCTGCTGGCGGGGTAAAATGTCTTGCCGGGGTTGTCTGCCCTCAGGCTGCACATCACGCCGAGTTCGGTCGCGATAATGAATTCGGACGCGGGGCTGTTTTTGGCGCTGTTCAGGATGCCGGTGGTTGAAAGCACTTCGTCGGCAAGGTCCAGCACGGCAGCTGAGCATTCCGGGTGGGCGAGCACGACTGCTCCGGGATGTGCGTCCTTCTGGGCCTGCACGTCTTCAGGAAGTATCTTGGCATGCGTCGGGCAGTAGCCCTGCCAGGTGATGAACGTGCGCCCGGTTTTGCGGCTGACCCAGTGGGATAGGTACTTGTCCGGTATAAAAATAATCTCCTGATCAGCGGGCAGGGATTCGACAACCTTGAGCGCATTGGATGATGTGCAGCAGATGTCGGTCTCGGCCTTGACCTCGGCCGAGGTGTTGACATAGGCCAGCACCAGCGCGCCGGGATGCTGGCGCTTGAGTTCGCGCACGTCCGCGGCCGTGATCATGTCCGCCATGGGGCACCCGGCGCCCGCATCGGGCAGCAGGATCGTTTTTTCAGGAGCGAGAATCGAGGCTGACTCGGCCATGAAATGCACGCCGCAGAACACGATAACATCGGCATCAACTTTAGCAGCGATGCGGCTCAGGCCC
Source organism: Deltaproteobacteria bacterium (assembly GCA_016875025.1). Taxonomy (GTDB): domain Bacteria; phylum Desulfobacterota; class WTBG01; order CAIYCZ01; family CAIRTM01; genus CAIRTM01. Next base: position 1,016 of record VGSH01000238.1, on the reverse strand, counting down.
AGTGAATCGCCGGTATGGTCGGCAATGGCCTGCACTTCGTCCCTCTGGTAATTATGCGCCAGGAGAACGGCGCGACGCTGCTTTTTGAGGGTGGTTATTTTCTCGATAATTTCTTTGTCGTTCATGATGGGTCCTTTTTTAACAACAGTATGGTTACAGTGACAGCTCAAGGCCGAGTTCTTTGAGCAGGGCCATGTCGGCATCAGGTGCGCGGCCCTTGACGGTCAGCAAATCGCCGACGATCATGGCGTTGGCCCCGGCTTTGAAGATCAGGTGCTGCTCGTCGCCGAACACCTCAAGGCGTCCACCGCCGATGAGTATGTCTTTGCGGGGCATGAGAAAGCGCGCCAGCGCGATTATCCTGATCGCCTCCCAGCGGGGCATGCGAGCGCGGCCGGCAAGCGGAGTTCCCTCAATGGGGACCAGAAAGTTAAGTGGAACAGCGGCCGGGTCGAGCTGCCGGATCTCTTCAAGCACATCAACCCGGTCATTGTCGCTTTCGCCGAGGCCGAAAATCGCGCCGACGCAGACCTCAAGCCCGGCAGCCTTGGCACTTTGAATGGTTTCAATGCGCTCATCATAGGTGTGCGTCGTGCAGATGCGGGGGAAAAATGCGCGCGATGCCTCAAGATTGTGGTGAAAGCGCTTCAGGCCGGCTGCTTTTAAGCGTTTGAAATCCGCGCTGTTTACAAAGCCGAGCGAGGCGCAGGGCCGCTGCTGCAGGCCGCGCTTTTTAAATCCATCGACTGCTTCGCACACGGTTGTGATTTCAGCGGGGCTCATGCCGCGGCCGGCTGTTACAATGCCGCAGCGCAGGCTGTGGCGCTCCTCGCGCTCGGCGTGTTCCAGCATCTCATCCGGATTCATGAGTGGATAGTTGGTGAGCGCTGTTGCGTGCCTGCCCGACTGGGCGCAGAATGCGCAGTCTTCGCTGCAGCGGCCGCTTTTTGCGTTGATGATCGAGCAGGTTGTAACGCGGTTGCCGATGCAGTCGCGGCGCAGTGAGTCAGCCGTAT
>VGSH01000237.1 GCA_016875025.1 Deltaproteobacteria bacterium | reverse complement strand
GGCTGGTAATAATCGTAGTAGCTGACGAAATACTCGACCGCGTTTTCAGGAAAGAGCTCCTTGAACTCGGCATACAGCTGGGCGGCCAGGGTTTTATTGGGCGCAAGCACCAGCGCGGGCCGCTGCACGCGCTCAATCACATTGGCAACCGTATAGGTTTTACCGGAACCGGTAACGCCAAGCAGCACCTGGTGGGCGCTGCCGTTGACAATGCCGGTGCTGAGCTTCTCAATCGCCTGCGGCTGGTCGCCGCAGGGCGTATAATCTGAAACCAGTTTAAATGTCATGAAAATATGGTGCTAACAGATCAACAAAAAGGTCTTTTTTACAGGATGTTCAAAAACGTCCAGATGCAAGGCACGCGGAATCATCTTTTGTAGGGGCAGGCCCCTGTGCCTGCCCGGACAGCAGATGGGCCTGTCCTCCGCAGTAGACCTGCTACGGAGGACGGACGTTTTTCAACATCCTGCTGTCGACCGTCGCGGTCTACTTCACGCTCCACTCGGTTCCCTGAGGAGTGTCTTTGAGCACGATGCCCTTTGCGGCCAGCTCATCGCGGATTTCATCAGCGCGCTCCCAGTTTTTCTGGCGGCGCGCTTCAAGCCGCTCATCGATCAGGCGCTGAATATCGGCCTCGCTCACTCCGGCCGAGCTGATGCCGTCCTGTTTGCGGGCGGCAAAATAGGACGCAGGCGCACTCTGGAAAAGACCGAACACGCTGCCGGCATCCCTGAATACCGCGCAGGCCGCCTCAGCAAGGCGACGTGAAAATCTGTTTACGTCCTGGCCCGGCGTGTGCACAGCCGCGTTCAGAATCCTGGTCAGGCTGTAGAGATGCCCGAGCGCCTGGGCCGTATTGAAGTCATCATCCATGGCAGCTTTGAACTTCGCGGGAAATTCCTCAATGGCTTCAAGGGCCGTGCGCTCAACATCTGTTTGCGGATCTCCATCATACATCCGCGCGCTGTCCTGCACATCCTGCAGCAGGGCATAGAACCGGTCAAGGCCGGCCTGGGTCTCGGCCAAATTCTGGGCTGAAAAGTCGACCGGGCTGCGGTACTGGCTGGTCAAAAGAAACAGGCGGATCACCTCGGGATGATAGTCGGCCAGCACGTCGCGGATGGTCTTAAAGTTTTTCAGCGACTTGGACATCTTCTCTTTGTCGATATTCACGAACCCGTTGTGCAGCCAGTAGCGCGCAAACGGTTTGCCCGTGCTGCACTCGGCCTGGGCGATTTCATTTTCATGATGGGGGAACACCAGGTCCATGCCGCCGCCGTGAATGTCAAATGTCTCACCGAGATACTTCTGGCTCATGGCCGAGCACTCGATATGCCAGCCCGGCCGGCCCCGGCCCCAGGGGCTTTCCCAGTACGGCTCGCCCGGCTTGGCAGCCTTCCAGAGCGCAAAATCAAGCGGGCTCTTCTTGCGCTCATCAACATCCACGCGCGCGCCGGACTGAAGGCTCTCGGTATCCTTGCCAGAGAGCTTGCCGTACTGCTTGAAGCTTGACACATCGAAATACACATCCCCGTCAACCTCGTAGGCATGGCCGCGCCCGATCAGGGATGAGACCATCGCGAGCATCTCGGGGATATGATCGGTTGCGCGCGGGGTATGCTCGGGTATCTGAATACCCAGGGCCGCCATGTCGCGGTCGAATTCCTCGATGTAGCGCTCCGAAATGACGTTCCAGGCCACGCCCTCCTCATTGGCGCGGTTGATGATCTTGTCATCGATATCAGTATAATTGCGCACGAAGGTAACTTCATAGCCGAGCGTGCGCAAATAGCGCTGGATCACGTCAAACACGACCATGGCGCGCGCGTGCCCGATATGCGACAGGTCATAGACCGTCACCCCGCAGGCGTATATGCCGACTTTACCCGGCTGCTGCGGCTCGAACACTTCACGCTGTCGCGTCATGGTATTGTAAATTTTAAGCGTCATGGCATGATCCTGTTCTGCACCCGGGTGATGCCGGGTTCATCATTGATGATCCTCTAGAAAATTTATTCAAATCCCTTATCAAAAAGCACGCATAAAAAGTTCGCAGGCAAGGTTTGCGAAACATTTGTAGGGGCACGGCATGCCGTGCCCCTACCGTACGCCGCAGTGGGACGAAACGCAGCATCCGGACTTTTTATGAGTGCGTCAGCAGAACAACGGCCTGGGCCGAGATACCCTCGCACCGGCCCTCGGGGCCTAACCCCTCGGTGGTGGTCGCCTTAATGTTGACATCCTCAACAGGTATGCTGAGGCATTCAGCCACAT
>VGSH01000236.1 GCA_016875025.1 Deltaproteobacteria bacterium | reverse complement strand
TCCACTGAAAACCTCCTTTCGGTTAACTTTGAGCGGTTCACCGAATCAGGAGGTTTTCTTATATTCCCGCAAATGTCAAACTCTGTGAGTCCCCCGGCAAAGCCGGGGGTTTACCTGTGATTATTATCATGGGCGGACATGTGCGCGTGGGTCTTGAAGACAGCCCCCTGATGGATTATCAGGAAGCTCAGCCGGCAACGAATGCGGCCCTGGTTGCCCGCATCGCTCGCCTTGCACGCGAGCTTGGCCGCCCGGTTTCAACCTGCGAACAGACCCGCCGGCGCCTGCGCCTCGACGATGCAGACAACTGGCAGGCAACCACCGTACACATCCGCCGCATGCAGCCTGAAGACATGCAGGAGGTTCTCGGCCTGCTGGCGCAATGGAACATGCAGCCGCGCGCCTTTTCCCAGACCGGCGTGCTTCCGGAGCGAGATCATATTGAAACAGACAACAGCTTTGTCGCTGTTTTGCACAACAAAATTGTCGGGATTGCCAGTTTTCTGGTTCTTGACAGTGAGCTTGCTGAAACAGCAAGCCTGGCGGTTGATCCAAAGCTCATCGGCTGCGGCATCGGCTTTCGGCTCCAGTCTGAACGGCTGGCGGAAATGCGCCGCCGGGGCATACGCCATGTGCGCACCGAAGCAGACCGGCCGGCCGTTATCCGCTGGTATATCGAAAAATTCGGCTACCGCAGAGCCGGAACCGTCGCCAAACGGCATGACTTTGGCGACCACAGCCGAACCGAGTGGACCGTACTTGAATTGGACCTTTGAGCAGGGGCGACCTGTACTGCGATACATGCTCCGTCCGACCCTTCGACAGGCTCAGGGTGAACGGGGGGATGCATTTCTAAAACTCCGGAATCCCAACGCCATACTTTCAGCCGTTCGTGGTTACCTTTCAGACGGTTTGCTTTTCCGTTCGTGGTGAGCCTGTCGAACCATGAACGGACCTGCCATGCACTGCATGCCCCGTTCGACCCTTTACAGTATCCGTCGCTTCCACTCCGAGGCTGTGTCGTAATTCATTTATTACTGTCATTTCGAAGGAGCCGCAGGCGGGGAGAAATCTGAAGGTGTTGATTTTGCTTCAGACAAAGATCTCTCCCGGAGCCTGCCCTGAGCGCAGCCGAAGGGGTCGAGATGACAAGCGTTTGCATTGCGACACAGTCTCTCCATCGAAACGGGTACGATATTTCGGAAAATGCCCTGGCAACCCGGATAGTTTTCAACAGATTCCCTGCAGGTAGTCTCGGTAACGGGGCAGCTCAAAAACCCGGTCAGCGGCGGGAAGAAGGCCGGCTCCGGGAGTAAATGTCATTTCAGAAAGCATTACGTTCCCGCCTGCTATATAAAAATCAATGCGCACCAGCTGGATCCCCTCGCTCAGTATTTTTGAATACTCTTTCAGCTGAGCCAGCAGCGCATCATCAGGAATCATGGCAAGCAGATCGGCCGCTGGATATGCTTCACCCGGAATATTAATCACATTGCGTTCAAAATCAAATCGCAGCACTCGATAGGGGCCGGTTCGCTGCAGGTTGGTGACCGCAATATAGACCGGCTCCCCGTTCAGGCAGTGAACCCTGTAATCATTCAGCGTTCCGGTGTGTGCATCACACAAAAACCTCTCGCATATGATTCTTGAGCGCATCTTTAAATAATGCGGCTCGGCCGTGGTCAGGCCGAAGGGCTGTTTGCGCCATTTCTCTAACTGACGCCGTACCTTCTGCTCGTCAAGGTCTGCCTTGTCACAGATGATGTTGTAGCCGCAGGCATTGGTGATCTTCAGCACAAACGTGTGAGGCAATACGCTGAAGTCAATCTCGTCTGCGCTGTCATACACGCCATAGAGTTTATTGAGCAGCTCAGAACAGCCCTTCTCTTCCACATAGCTCCGTACCCCGTATTTATCTCCGCACTGTATCATCAGCGGCGTTTCATTATAGAGTTTCAGCCACAGGAGTTTTTCATTATATGTCGTCGGGTTCTTCAAGTTCAGTTTGCGGCCCACAACATGCCGATACAAAATCCGGGTGGCAAGCACGGGGTTGCGGGGTGTGAGATACGAAACCAGCAGAGTTACTAATTGAGTATAAATGTTCTTTAGTCGATGCATAGGTCCGTTTCTAATACCACAAAAACAAGGCTGTCTATCGCCGCCTCTCGGCGGCCTGCATGCTCAAGGGTGGCCATAATAAAACAGACACCCCCGCACAGTCAACACTGTTCAATCCGCCATGCTGGCTTAGCTATGCTGGCTTAGCTGTTGACACACCCAGTCTCGCACTCTATACTGCACGTATTTTACATGCTCAAGCGGTTGCGGCCTGTACATTTTTCCA
>VGSH01000235.1 GCA_016875025.1 Deltaproteobacteria bacterium | reverse complement strand
GTTCATGTTGTTTGCGGCAAAAGAGGAGACTGTCTCTCGATAATAACCGTCTACATTCCCGGACCCCCTAAGTTTAAAACACCGTATGAGCGAGGGTAGCATGAAAAAATGTAATTTTTGCGGCAACAGGCATGTGCGGGAAGCACAGGTTCAATACATTTACCGTCATGACGAAAAATTACTTCTCGTAAATAATGTTCCCTGCGAGCAGTGCGAATTCTGCGGAGAGAAATATTTTAAGGCTCAGGTGCTTCGCAATATAGAGCTTGATTTCAAAAAAATATATTCTGCCGGGAAGAAAGCGAAAAAAGAATTGAAGGTGCCTGTTGAGGAATATAAAGAGGTGCACAGGCATTCACCAGGAACCGCAGCATAATGAGGATTCTATGACCTGAATGTAAAGACCGTAGGGGCGACCGGCCGGTCGCCCCTACAGGTGCGCCTGGCGCACCGATAAAAAAATAGCGTTTTTGCAGTAACCGTTTCTCCTGAAAACAGCCAAGTTTAAACCAAAGGAACGGGCACTGACAGGAACGCGCCCCCGTGGCGCGGCTTCTTGTCATGTGCTCCTTTGGTGGGGCTTGGCTGTCCCTCAGGAGAGGCACGGACTTGGAGTTCGCGCCTTTTTTTTATGCGCGCAACCCCGGCCCGTGCGATCGACAACATGGGGGATACATTGCGCATACTGATTATCTCAAAAGAATGTGATTCAATTGATCTTGGCCGCCGCCTTGTAGAAGAGGGCAATGCGGTTAAATATTATTGCGACACGCCCGGTTATGAGCGCGTGGGCCTCGGCTTCGGCATAAAGAAGGTGGCTGACTGGAAGCGCGAGCTTGGCTGGGTCGGCAAAAGCGGCTTGATCATTTTTGACTATACCGGTTTTGGTAAAGCACAGGATGAGCTGCGGCAGCAGGGCTACACTGTTGTGGGCGGCTGCGAAGCTGCCGACCGGCTTGAGCTTGATCGGGATTATGCCAATGACATTTTGAGAGGTCATGGCCTGACCACGATTCCGCTGCATCATTTAACCATTGATGCAGCGCTTAAGCACATAAAAAACAACCGGGGGCCGTGGGTTATCAAGCATAACGGCTATGTTGATAAGACACTGACATATGTAGGTAAGCTGCATGACGGCAGGGATGTGCTGGATTTGCTGAAAAGCTACCGCAAAGAATGCAGCTCCGTGGTCATCCAAAGAAAGGTTGAAGGCGTAGAACTTGCGGTTGCCCGGTTCTTTAACGGCACGGACTGGGTAGGCCCGATAGAGATGACTATGGAACATAAGAAGCTCTTTCCATATGATATCGGGCCCAAGACCAGTGAGATGGGCACGCTCATGTGGTTTGACGACGATGAAAACAACATGCTGTTTCAGCAAACGCTTGCGCGGCTGAAACCCTTTCTGCAATCGATAAACTTCAAGGGCAAGTTCGACATTAACTGCATAATCAACGAAAACGGCCCTGTTCCTCTGGAAGTCACGGCCCGGTTCGGCTATCCGGCGCTGGACATGAACAATGTTTTGTTTCGTCCGCCAATGGGGCTCTTGTTAAAGTCCGTGGCTGATGGCACGCCGTATACCGCACGGTGGCATAAAGGTTTTGGCATAGTTGTGCAGGTGGCGGTGCCGCCGTTTCCTTATCAGGGCTTGAGCGACAGATATAACCCCGAAGGCTTGAAGATTTATTTCAAACAAAAGCCGACCGCCCGGGAGATGAATCACATTCATTTTTGCGATGTTAAGAAACGCGGCAGCAAAAGTGGCGACAGCGAGTATGTCATCGTCTCCCGGAGCGGATATGTGCTGTGCGTAACCGGCATTGGCGACACGGCCGAGCAGGCACGCGACAAGGCCTATGGTTTGATTAACAAAATCGTTATCCCAAAGATGTTCTTCCGCCACGATATCGGCGGGAAGTTTATTCACAAAGACCGGGCCATCCTGAAAATGTGGGGGTATTTGTAAACGGCCTATGTCATTATTCCATAGCTGGATCAATCCTAAACTTGAAGTCCGGAACATGCGACCGGACTGCAAGGGGATATTTGCAAAAGAACCGCTTACAAAAGACGAGCGGCTTGCGATTTTCGGCGGCCATGTGATGCGGGTTTTAGACGAACCGGAATTCCTAGACGGTACAAGCGACCTGGCCCTGCAGATTGATGAGCAATTTGTGATTGGAACTGCTCATGAAAACGAACTGGAAGACACCGACTACTTTAACCATAGCTGCAATCCGAATGCAGGGTTCAAGGGGCAGATATTTCTTGTGGCCATGAGCCTTGTTGCGGCAGGAGCCGAAGTGACGTTTGATTACGCAATGGTGATTCATGAAAGTGCCGG
>VGSH01000234.1 GCA_016875025.1 Deltaproteobacteria bacterium | reverse complement strand
TGACTGGCGTTTTATGAGCTCAACCGAATTGACCGCAAAAGGATTTATCAGCAGCGGCAGGCCGGCCGCAAGAAAAAAAAGGATGATTTTTATCGTGCTTGCAATCATGTCATCGTCAGGGCATGTGTACAAAAAGGGCAGCGGCCATGTGGTCGGCCGCTGCCCTTGCAGAACTTCTGTCCTTTACCGCTGGTTTTTACGACCTGGTCCAGCGCTGAATGCCGCTTGAGCGAACTTCGACGATAGCACCGGTCAGCGTGTCCGGTACACCGGAGGTCGAGAAAATGAAATAATAGTCATCACCTTCGATGTCGTCGCCATCGAGGTCCCAGGTTTCGTAGGCAACAAATTCCATGCCCTGCAGTGCCTCCGACAGTTTCAGCGCGGCGCCGTTGTTATTAAGTACACTAGACAGTGAAGCCCAGTCCGTGATATCATCCCAGTCAGCTCCGCCGCTGTTCGGGAACAGGTTGGAAACCGAGTCGGCAGCATAGGCTGCCATGGCGCCGCGGATTGATTCGCTGGTGCCCACCGATGCGGCCACGCGGGACCTGTTGCGGTACTGCACAAAGTTAGGCACCGCAATGGCTGCCAGAATGCCGATGATCGCCACGACAATCATCAACTCAATCAGGGTAAAACCTTTTGCATCCTTGTGAATCATCATTTCTTGTTCCTCCTGTGTGTTTTGTTGCATTGTTAACTACGTTTGTCCTTGACGCATTTTCTATGCCAGACATAAATGCAATGCCTGTGCCAATTAGCATAAAAAAATAAAGAGCTGATAAATCGATTGGTTAGCTGTTTGTCCGGTTTTGAAGAGTCTTTTGTTGGGTGAGCAAGTGACGATTTTTGTCAGCAGATCATTCAAAAAACGTCACTACGGCTCCTCGGGTGCATTCGAGCGGATGAAATAGCAGTAGAAAGCGGTTCCTGCTCCGGAGGTGCTTTCAGCCATGATCAGTCCGCCGTGTTCCTGAATGATATTCTGCACGATGGAAAGCCCGAGTCCGAAGCCGCGCTCCTTGGTGGTGTAAAACGGATCGAAAATGCGGTCAATATCGGCCCGGGGTATACCGGTCCCGTTGTCGCGCACCTGCAGCTCAACCCAGTCGGCGTTGCTGCTGCCGTAGAGCCGCTCGATGTTTGCTGGGCACGCAAAGCCGGTTTCGCGGGTGCGGCAGTCGATTTCAATCCTGCCGCCACCGGGAGTTGCCTGGGCTGCGTTTAAAAGCAGGTTCCACAGCAGCTGGCGGAACTGCTGCGCATTGGCCTCGATGTACACCCTCGGGTCCAGGTTGTTGCTCAGGCTTACAGCGCTGTTGTATTCAGGGCTGTTTTTAAACATCTCAAGAACTTCATCGGCCACGGGCTTTATCGCGAGAGGCTGGCGTTCTTTGCCTTCGGGCCGCGCAAAACGGGAAAAATCAGTTATCAGCTGGCTGAGATTGCTGCTTTCACGCACAACGATATCCATCAGGTGTTCGTCCTCAGGTCCCAGCTTCAGGCTCTGGCGCAAAATCTGTACAGAACCGCTGATGGATGCCAGGGGGTTGCGCACCTCATGGGCGAAATCTGCGGCAAGGCGGCCCATGGCTGCCAGCCGGTCCATGCGCTGCAGCGAGGCCTGCAGCTCCCTGACTCCGGTCAGATCCTGAAACGAGATGATGATGCCGATTGCCGCTTCACGGGAATCGCGCAGAATAGCAATAGAAAATCCCAGAAACCGCTCTGTGCCGCTGGCGAGCCTGCAGGAGCGCTCAATGCGCAGCGGCGCCGTGCGGGCGTTCTCATAAAACTGTCGCAGGCCCAGATCAAGGCCCGGGAACACCAGTTCAAAGGGCCGGTTGCGGACCTGCTGCGGAGCAAGGCCGGTAATGTCGGCTGCGGCGCGGTTAAAGCTGACGATGCGGCGCTGCAGGTCAAGCGTTATCAGTCCGCCGGTTATACTCTGGATAATATGCTCATTGAGCGCCTCAAGATTGCTGATGTCAACCAGCTGCTGGGCGAGTTTCTGGCGGGAGCGGCGGTTTTGATCGGCAAGAAAGCTGGCAAGCAGGCCCACGAGGAAAAATGCGGATGTATTGACAATAATGGGAAAGTACAGCGGAACGCCGGAATAGTCGAATATGAGACGCTCGGCGGCTATCGGTGAGACCAGCATTCCCATGCGCTGCAGAATCACCAGAGCGCTGTAGAGCATGCTTGCCGCAGCAGCGGCAGCCAGACCCCCGGTCCAGTAAAGCAGTATGCTGGCGGCGATGATTTCTATGCTGAACATGAAAGCGAACATGCTGTCAATGCCGCCGGTGGCCAGCAGCAGCACGGCGATACACAGCAGATCAAGGGCAATCTGCAGATAGACGAAAGGTTTC
>VGSH01000233.1 GCA_016875025.1 Deltaproteobacteria bacterium | reverse complement strand
GCGCAGGCGTGAAACGGTTTTGAATATTTCAGCGACCACCAGCGGCGCCAGGCCCATGGACGGCTCATCCAGCACCAGCAGATCAGGATCGGCCATCAGCGCGCGCGCAATGGCAAGCATCTGCTGCTCGCCGCCGCTGAGCGTTCCGGCATACTGCTGAGCGCGCTCGTGCAGGCGCGGAAACAGCGCATACATCTGTTCAATGCGCGCCTGCACCTTTTTTTTACCCCAGGCGCGGTAGCGCACGTAGGCGCCCAGGCGCAGGTTGTCCACTACGCTCAAAGGGGCGAATATCTGGCGGCCTTCCGGGACCTGGGATATGCCCAGGCGTACGATCTCGTCGGCACTGCACGCGGTCACCTCCCGGTCATTGTAGACAACCGTGCCGCTGCGCGCACGCACCAGCCCGCAGATGGTGTTGAGCAGCGTTGTCTTGCCCGCGCCGTTGGCGCCGATCAGGGTGACAATTTCGCCGCGGCTCACATGCAGGGAAACGTTTTTTAAGACAGCGATATCGCCATAGCCGGTATGTATGTTTTGAAGCCGCAGCATGGATGCTTATTCCTCCCCGAGATAGACGGCAATCACGTCGGGGTTCGTCTGAATCTGTGCGGGTGTGCCCCGGGCGATGTTGCGACCGAAATTAAGCACGGCGATTTCATCGGATATGTCCATGACCAGCTCCATGTCATGTTCGACCAGCATGATCGTGATATCCTGCTGCCTGATGCTCCGCAGCAGCTCGCCCAGCCGCCGGGTTTCCTGTGTGTTGAGCCCTGCGGCCGGTTCATCCAGCAGCAGCACCTGCGGATCAGTGGCCAGCGCGCGCGCGATTTCCAGCAGGCGCTGGCTGCCGATGGGAATGCTCGCGGCCGGCACAGCCGCCTGATCCGCGAGCCCGACCATGGCAAGCAGATCGAGCGCTCTGGCACGGATGGCGCGCTCTTCGGCCCGCACTCCGCCCAGGCGCAGGGCAGCGCCGGCAAGGCCGGTGCGCGTGCGCGCGTGGCAGCCCACCATCACGTTTTCCAGTACGCTCATCTGGCCGAAGACCTGCGCGGTTTGAAAGGTGCGCGCCATGCCCAGGTGCGTGATCGCATGAGCTTTTTTGCCGGTAATCACCGTGCTGTGCAAAGCGATTTCGCCGCTGTCCGGCAGCAGAAAGCCGCTCAGCACGTTGATCAGGGTGGTTTTTCCGGCGCCGTTGGGCCCGATAATCGCCGTGATCGAGCCGCGATCGACAGCAATGCTGACATCCTGCAGAGCCGCGAGTCCGCCGAAATTTTTACTGATGCCGCGGATGTTGACAATAACGGCTGCACTGCTCACCGGGGTGTCCTCCATGCGCGCAGGGCGCCCGTCAGGCGCGTAAACCCTTGCGTCAGCCCGCCGGGCATGAACATGACCATGACGAGCAGGATGCCGCCGTAGATCAGCATGTCGTAATCTTCAAAATAGCTGAGCATCTCGGGCAGCACCGTCAGCAGGGCCGCGCCCAGCAGGCCGCCCCACAGATGGCCCATCCCGCCGACAACGACCATGGTCACCATTTTGATCGAAAACATGATGTCACCGGCCTGGGGGCTTACAAACGCCACAAAGTGCACGTACAGCACGCCTGCCAGGGCCGCGTAGGCTGCGCTCAGGACAAATACGGTCAATTTCATGCCTGCCACGTCAATGCCCATGGCGCTGGCAGCCTGTTCGCTGCCGTGCAGGGCCTGCAGGGCGCGCCCGGGGCGTGAGTTGATGATGTTGCGGGTGAGTATAAACAGCAGCACGAACACAACCCAGACAACCAGGAAATATTTGACATCGCTGTCGGCACTCAGGGGTCCCGCGCTCAGCATGGGGATGCCGGCAATGCCGGAGGGTCCTCCGGTCAGCTCGACCTCGGCATTGAGCGTGATATGGATTATCTCGCCGAAGGCCAGCGTGCCCATTGCCAGGTAGTGGCCCTTCAGGCGCAGGCAGGGAAGTCCGACAATGTAGGCAACCCCGGATGCCAGCATCACGGCCAGAGCAGCCGCTGCAATGCAGGGCACATCATGCCGGGTGGTCAGAATGCCGGACACATAGGCGCCCAGCGCGAAAAAGGCCGCGTGCCCGAGAGAAATCTGTCCGGCAAAGCCCAGCAGCAGGTTCAGCCCCATGGTGGCAATCGCGTAGATGCCGATAAAAATCAGTATGGTCAGGATATAGGAGTCGGTTACCAGCACTGCTGCTGCCGCAACAGCCAGTACCAGAATGATCAGCGGAATGTTTCTGCGCACGTGCATGGTCCTAAAAATCCTTCAGCCGGCTGGCTTCGCCCCTGCCCAGAAGCCCGCTGGGCTTGATGACCAGCACGAGCAGCAGGGCCAGGAGCGCAATGGCATCCTTGTAGGCTGAAGAAATAAATCCGGCTCCGAACGATTCAAGGATGCCGATCAGC
>VGSH01000232.1 GCA_016875025.1 Deltaproteobacteria bacterium | reverse complement strand
CCGGGAGCGCGACGCGCGTGCGTTCACTGTCAGCGAATCAGGTATTGTCGTGATTGCCCGCGGTTCGATGTTGTAAATCCTGCCGTTTCAGAAGCGTGTGCGAACACGGACTGGAGCTTCTTTTCCAACGCTTGAGTATCCTTATACATAAACGGAAGACCGTTTGATGCTGAGGGTGCAGGTGTCCGCAGGGATGTTCGGCGCCGTATTGTGTGGGGGCGTGTCAGCCGGTCGTGCTGCCGGTGCTGACGCGGATCTGGACAAAACGTGTCCGGCCGGATTCGTAGAGGTCGCCTCCGGTTATATCGTTGATAACGATTGCCGGGAACAGCTCTACTTTAATGCGCCGCAGGGCCTCTGCTCCAAGTTCCGGATAGGCGATTGTTTCGCAGCTGCGGATGCATCGTGAAAGCAGGGCGCCTGCTCCGCCGACAGCTGCAAAGTACAGGGCCCGGGCGCGCTGCATCGTCGATGTTACTTCAGGTGAGCGGGGGCCCTTGCCGATCATTGCCCTCAGGCCTGCTTCAAGCAGGCGCGGTGTATAGGCATCCATGCGGCCGCTGGTTGTCGGGCCCGCCGATCCGATGCAGCGGCCGGGTGGTGCAGGAGATGGGCCCATGTAGTAGATCGTCTGACCGGCAAGATCGAATGGCAGCTGATCCCCGCGCTCCAGCGTCTCGACGATGCGCTTATGAGCCGCATCACGCGCGACATACACTATGCCGCTGATCAGAACCTGGTCGCCGCAGCGCAGTTTACTGATAACCGCAGGGCTGAGCGGGGATGTTATTTCAATGGGCATGTGGAGTCCTGCTTATCATGAAGCGCTGCAGAGCCGGATGCTCTCAGCCGGTTTTTTATGAAGATTATCAGTCTCGGCGGAAGGCGTCAAGGGTGGAGTGCGTTTGACGGATGCAGACAAGCGGTTGGGTTTTAAAAGATTGTGGACGGAGGTTCCCAATTAGAGTATATTTTTAACGCCGGTGCTGCCCCGGCGTTGAATTTTTTTTGACTGCCTTAGGTGCAGGAATGGTCAAGGATATGAAACCTGATATTTCCGTACAGATTGCTTCTCTGCGCCTGAAAAATCCAGTGATGGCGGCTTCGGGAACGTTCGGGTACGGGCAGGAGTATGCCGGCCTGGTTAACGACGGCGATTTTGGCGCCCTGATCACAAAGGGTATTTCATTGGCGCCCTCATCCGGCAATCCCGGGCCCCGTATTGTTGAAACTCCCTCGGGTATGCTGAATGCGATCGGCCTGCAGAATGTAGGGCTCGACGCATTTGTCAGCGAAAAAATGCCGCTGCTGCGTGCCGGGTCAACACCGGTCATCGTCAATTTCTATGGCAATACGGTTGACCAGTATGTTGAACTTGCCGGGCGGCTTTCAGACGTTGAGGGCATTGCAGCACTTGAGGCCAACATCTCATGCCCGAATATCAAGCAGGGCGGTATTTCCTTCGGTACGGATGCGCGCATGGCCGCTGAGATTACGGAACGCATACGTGCAGCAACCCGTCTGCCGCTGATCGTCAAGCTGACCCCTAATGTTGCAGATATCGCGTTGATTGCGCGCAGTGTGGAGCAGGCCGGTGCAGATGCGCTGTCGCTGATCAATACCCTGACCGGCATGGTGATCGATCCTGAAACCCGCCGGCCGGTCCTTGCCAACATAACCGGGGGGCTTTCCGGGCCGGCAATCCGCCCGATAGCCGTGCGCATGGTCTGGCAGGTGTGCCGGGCCGTGCGCATACCGGTAATCGGCCTGGGCGGCATCATGAACGCCGCCGACGCATTGCAGTTTTTAATTGCCGGCGCCTGTGCCGTTCAGATCGGTACGGGCCTGTTTGTTGATCCTGCAATCGCCGTTCATGTCGTGACCGGGATCAGGGATTACATGAACGCGCATGGTTTTGAGCGTCTGGAACAAATCGTCGGAAGCTTGATTCTTGAATGATGTGCAGGGCAGACGTCCATGCTCATTGCCTGCACAGCAGCGGTGCTGCTGTGCTTATGGCAGGATTGTTTATATGAAAAAACGAAGACATACGAAAACAATTATGGTCGGCACGGTGCCGGTGGGCGGCCGCTCCCCGGTGAGCGTACAGTCCATGACCAGTACCGATACCCGTGACACAGGTGCAACCATACGCCAGATCAGAAGGCTTGAGCGCGCCGGCTGTGATATCGTGCGTGTTGCGGTTCCGGATGAGCAGGCCGCCGCGGCACTGGGAGCGATCGTCAAAGCTGCGCGCATACCTGTCATTGCAGATATTCATTTCAGCCACCGTCTCGCTCTTCAGAGCCTTGAGGCTGGCGTTCACGGACTGCGCATCAATCCCGGCAACATCGGCGCCGTCTCGCGTGTGCGCCAGGTGGTGGACGCAGCCCGGCAGCGCAGCGTGCCGATCAGAATCGGCATTAATGCCGGTTCGCTTGAGAAGGACATTTTGAAAAAGTAC
>VGSH01000231.1 GCA_016875025.1 Deltaproteobacteria bacterium | reverse complement strand
GCCCTGCTCGCGCTGATGATCGTCAAGGGGTCTGTTGCCGTCGACGGCATCAGCCTGACCATCAACACGGTTGAAAGCGGCTCGTTTTCTGTTATGATTATACCGCACACGCTTGAGCACACTACATTGTGCGCGCGCACGACCGGCGAGCGGGTCAATATTGAAAACGATATGATTGGAAAATATGTCGAGAAGTTCGTGCGGGCCGGCTCGGGGGCCGGTGTCACGCGCGAGCTTCTGGGGAAATATAATTTTTTATAGCCGTAGAAGCGGCAGAGGAATCTGAGGAAAGCTATGCCGATTAATCGAGTTTTAAAAGCAATTGAAGAAATCAAGGCGGGCCGCATGGTCATCATGGTTGACGATGAGGATCGCGAAAACGAGGGAGATCTCACCATGGCCGCGGAATGCGTAACTCCCGAGGCCATCAACTTCATGGCCAGATACGGACGCGGGCTGATTTGCCTCTCTCTTACCGATGAGCGCTGCCGTGAGCTTGATCTGCCCATCATGGTGCAGGATAACACGTCATCATTTCACACGGCGTTCACGGTTTCAATCGATGCGGTCAAGGGAACCACCACCGGCATTTCAGCCGCCGACCGGTCCCATACGATTCTGACCGCAATTGATGATGCCTGCAAGCCCTCTGACCTTGGCCGCCCGGGGCATGTGTTTCCGCTGCGCGCCATGCCCGGAGGTGTTCTGCGCCGCACGGGCCAGACTGAAGGCTCGGTCGACCTGTGCCGCCTGGCCGGCCTGAAGCCTGCCGGCATCATTTGTGAAATTATGAACGATGACGGAACAATGGCCCGCATGCCCGAGCTTGAGGTGTTTGCGCGCGAGCATAATCTGTGCATTGTCTCGGTTGCCGATGTTATTAAATACATGCTTACCAAAGAGTGCCTGGTGAAACGCATGGTGGAGACCACGCTGCCGTCGCATTACGGCGGCGACTTTCACATGGTGGTGTACGAAAATATCGTTGACACGCACCATCACCTTGCACTGGTAAAGGGCCAGTGGACTCCGGATGAGCCCGTGCTCGTGCGGGTACACTCAGAGTGCCTGACGGGAGACGCGCTGGGGTCGAAAAGATGCGATTGCGGCGGCCAGCTCATGAGCGCCATGCAGCAGATCTCCCGTGAAGGCAAAGGCATTGTCGTGTATATGCGGCAGGAAGGACGCGGCATAGGATTTCTTAACAAAATCAGGGCCTATGCCCTGCAGGACCGGGGCCGGGATACGGTCGAGGCCAATGAGGAGCTGGGATTCGATGCTGATTTGCGCGATTACGGCATCGGCGCCCAGATACTGCGCGATCTGGGCGTTTCCAAGATCAGGCTGCTGACCAACAACCCTAAAAAAATAATCGGGCTTGAGGCCTACGGTCTTGAGATCGTCGAGCGCGTGTCGCTTGAGATGCAGCCGTTGCCCCAGAACCTGCACTACCTGTCAACCAAGAAAAAACGCATGGGCCATATTCTCGATCTGGATGAGGGCAACGAGTAACGGGGCCCTGATTCGTAAAATTTTACGAGCTGTCACCCTGAGCGAAGCGAAGGGTTCGGGAACGAATTTAAAAGCAGGATTCTTCGCTGCGCTCAGAATGACAAAGCAGGCTGTTTAGACTTTGTTCGAGAGGGTAAGACCCTGTCAGGGGTACTTGCAGAACCATCACAGAAAGGACTCGCATGACTACGACATACGAAGGCAATTTGAATGCGCAGGGGTTCCGGTTCGCGATTGTGTGCAGCCGGTTTAATGATTTCATCGTCAACCGTCTGCAGGGCGGGGCCATGGACGCGCTCATGCGCCATGGCGCAGCTGAGGACGCCGTGGACATCATCATTGTGCCGGGCGCTTTTGAAATACCGCTGGCAGCCAAAAAAGCGGTTGCCTCGGCAAAGTACGATGCGGTCATTTGCCTTGGCACAATTATCCGCGGGGCAACGCCGCACTTTGAGTATGTTGCTGCCGAGGTTTCAAAGGGCATTGCCGCGATCGCGCTCGACAGCGGCATTCCGGTGACGTTCGGTATTTTGACAACCGAAAACATTGAGCAGGCCATTGAGCGCGCCGGCAGCAAATCCGGCAACAAGGGCTGGGACGCGGCTGTTTCGGCGATTGAAATGGTCAACCTGCTCAAAAGCATATAGCCCAGCCACTATTGAAACAGTGCAACCGCTGTATGTGGGGTTTTCATCTCATCTTGATCGACTGCGCGCGTTGCAGAGCCTGTCATTTCGACCGAAGGGAGAAATCCTGGTTTTAAGATTTTTCAGTCGATTGTTCGCCCTCCGTAGCAAGCTGCTGCGAAGGACGGGCGCTCCTTCGAAATGAAACTATGCTTATGATATTTTGAAAAATGCTCGAACAGGGTGTTGAAAAAGTCTTGTTATACAGGCTGTTCAAAAACGCACACATGCAAGGCGTGCGAAATTATGAGGAATGAGGCGTACTTTGCCGTACGCCGCAGT
>VGSH01000230.1 GCA_016875025.1 Deltaproteobacteria bacterium | reverse complement strand
AAGCTTGCAATCCCTGCAGCCGCAGACGCTGCCGGCTTTACGCCCGGGCTGTGGCGCTCGACCTGCATGGAGTGCTTTGTGCGCTCCGAAGAGAGCAGCGCCTACACTGAGTGGAACGTTTCACCTTCGGGCAACTGGTGGACCTGTAATTTTATCAGCTGCAGGTCGCCGGCACCGCGGCAGCCCGACAGCGTGCGGCCCCGGCGGATACGCGCGCGGCAGAGCGGCGCGACGCTTGAGGTGCAGTCGGCCCTGCCCCTTATGTATGACGCACCGGCCGCCATTGCCCCGGCCGTTATTCTCGAGCATACGAGCGGCGCGCGCTCGCACTGGGCACAAGCCCACCCCTTTGATCGACCTGATTTTCACCGCTTGCTTTCCATCGCTCACGACCTGTAAGAGATTGTTGAAAAAGTCTTTTTACACAGGCTGTTAAAAACGCATAGACGCCGTCCCTGCGGAAGCAGAGATGTAAGGTGCGCAATATCTTTTGTAGGGGCACGGCATGCCGTGCCCCTACCGTCCGCCGCAGTAACGAATCGTAATCGCACTCCCGCCATGGCGGGACAGAGGGGCCCGTCCTCCGCAGTAGACCTGCTACGGAGGATGGGCATTTTTTAACAGCCTGCTGAAGCCGTCCTTGATATGCCCGAAAGCACTTGCATAAAAGGCGTGTATGCAGTATTGAAAAAGAACTTTAAAAACCGGGCACTATTGCCGTCTGTCACGTAAAGGTTTTGCACATGAACGCTATGCCCAGGAAAATCCTGGTGGTTGACGACAGCGCCATGATGCGCAGCATGATACGGCGCGAGCTCGAGGCCGGGGGCTACACTGTTTTCGAGGCTGAGGACGGCATCGCCGCGCTTGCCCGGGCAGTCGAGCTGCTGCCGGACCTTATTACGCTCGATGTTGGCATGCCCCGGCTTGACGGTTTCACCACGTCTAAAAAACTGGCCGGAGACAATTACACCAGGCGTTTTACGCATGTTCCCAACAACCGCATCCCGATCATATTCGTGACCGCAAATGATACGCTTGAGGGCCGCCAGCAGGGCTTCGAGGTAGGCGCAGTCGATTTTGTCGCCAAGCCTTTTGTTGAGGGCGATGTCCGCAAGGCCGTCGATCAGATTTTTACTCTCAAATCAAATCTGGACGGGTTTTGCGCCCTGGTGGTGGATGACAATTCCGTGGCACGCACCATTGCCGCTGATCTTCTGCGCCGGGCCGGCCTTGATGTAATTACCTGCGAAAACGGGGCCGAAGCCTGTGCTGTTTTTTCCGACCCTGATAAAAAAATCGACCTGCTGGTAACAGATCTGGTCATGCCTGTCATGGACGGCCGCCACCTGTGCCGGAAAGTACGCGGCGAATTCGGCCTTGCCGACCTGCCGGTAATTTTTCTGACCGCGGTTGATGATCAGCCCCTTTTGATCAGCCTGTTCGATGCCGGCGCGACTGATTACCTTGTAAAGCCGTTTGTTAAAGAAGAGCTGCTGGCGCGCGTAGGCGTGCATCTTGCGCACCGCCGCCTGACCCGTGAACTTCGCAGCGCAATTGAAGCATTGCACCAGGCCAATGAGGAAATCCGGCGCATGTCAACCATCGACACGCTCACGCGCTGCTACAACCGCGCCTACCTCAATGACAGCCTCGAGGGCGAAATCCGCAAAGCCCGCCGATACGGCCGCGAGCTATCGGTGATCATGTGTGATATCGATCATTTCAAGCCGATTAACGATACCTGGGGGCATCAGGTCGGAGATGACGCGCTGCATGCCGTCGCTGCGGTAATCATTGGCCTGGTGCGAGAGCGGGTTGACTGGGTTGCGCGCTATGGCGGCGAGGAATTTATCATCGTGCTTCCTGAAACCGGCTGTGAAGGCGCGACCATACTGGCCGAGCGCCTGCGCGCGGCCGTGTCCGCAACCGCCATCCGGGCGGCAGGTGCGACCATCAGCCTGACGGCGAGTTTCGGAGTGACCGGCTTTAATGACATGACCGATGACGGGCATGTTACGTTCGACAATCTTATCAAACGGCTCGACGACCTGCTCTATCAGGCCAAGCAGGCCGGACGCGACTGCGTTCGCGCCGGAACCCTTTAGCAGGGTGTTGAAAAAGTCCTTTTACACAGGCTGTTCGAAAACGCGCAGATGCAAGGCGTGCGAAATCATGAGGAATGAGGCGTACTTTGCGGTACGCCGCAGTGACGAATGATGAGCACATCGCAGCAGATGGGCGTTTTTCAACAGCCTGTTAGTAAGCCGGGCAAGCCCATACTATGAATCCCACGCACGCCTCCGAACCCCTGCTTCGCGTTGGTCTGGCCGAAGGCCTGCCCGGCGCCCGCATTGTTATCACAGGATCATACCTGCTTGGCGCAACCGTCATCGAGTCAGGCGAATATCAAATCAAGGCCGAGGGCATCACCGCGGTACTGTTTGATGCCCGGAATTCCATGGTTGCTGCCGCACAGGAG
>VGSH01000229.1 GCA_016875025.1 Deltaproteobacteria bacterium | reverse complement strand
CGCGGTTATCGCCACTGCTGCGCTGGCCGCCTCATACTGGCCCGGCAGCGGTGTTACGGAAAAAAAGCTCTCGCTCAGCATAGGCCTGTTCAATCTGGCCGCGCCTCTGACCGGCGGCATGCCGGTCTGCCACGGCGCAGGCGGCCTGGCAGCCCAGCACGCATTCGGCGCCCGCACCTGCGGGACAAAAATCATCGAGGGCGCGGTGATGCTCGGCCTCGGGCTGTTTCTGGCCGGCAGCATCGCCGCGCTGCTCGCGGCGTTTCCACGGTCCATTCTCGGCGTCATGCTGCTGGTGGTCGCCATTGAACTCATCCGGCCCGCATGCAGGGTTCGCGACCGCGCCGACATCATTTTGCTCGCCGTCACAGTCGTTTTTTCACTGATCATCAACATGGCCGCCGGCTTTCTGCTTGGGATCGGCTGGCACGCGCTGCGCACGCGGACGCCCAAATTACGCCTTGAAAAGAAGGAGTAAATACGGTAGAAAACAGAGTACAGGGCGGCAGCGGTACCGCGTGCACGCAACGGTTTTTTATAAACGCACTGTTTTGAAGGCCGCACCATGCAGGACTTCATAGGCAATATCGACACATATCTGCAAGGCGCGCCCCTGCTGGCCCTGGCTGCCGCCTTTGCGGCAGGGTTATTGACCAGCTTTACACCCTGCGTCTACCCGCTGATACCGGTTACCGTGAGCGTTATCGGTGCGAACAGCGCGGGCGATAAAAAGCGCGCCCTGTACCTGTCCATTCTCTACGTGCTGGGCCTGGCAGCGGTCTATGCCGGCCTGGGGGCCTTCGCCGCGCTGAGCGGCCAGCTGTTCGGCCAGATCAGCACAAATAAATGGACGTTTCTGGTGGTGGGCAATATATTTCTGCTGTTCGGTCTGGCCATGCTCGATGTATTCAGCCTGCAGTTCACCGGCCTGCAGAAACTGTCCGCGCCCCGGCGCGGCTCCAAAGGAGCACTCGGCGCGTTTTTCATGGGCGGAGTCTCGGCCCTGATAGCGGGCCCCTGCACAACGCCAGTGCTGGGCACGCTGTTGGGGTTTGTGGCCCTGCGCCAGAATATCGTCTTCGGCATTGCCATGCTGTTCGTGTTTTCACTGGGGCTTGGCGCGCTGCTGATCCTCGTGGGCACATTCGCCGGTGTGCTCTCAGCCCTACCGAAATCCGGTGCCTGGATGGTAGGAATTAAAAAAATATTCGGGATCGTGATGATCATCATCGGGGAGATTTTTATACTCAAAGCCGGCCAACTCATGCTATAGGAGAAACCCATGCCGCATACCCTGAGAACACTGCTTATCGCAACCATGCTCATCCTGCCGCTTGCCAGCTGCGGCAATGCCGGCGAAGAAAAACAGCCCGCATCGCCGGGAGCAGTCCAGACCGGCATCATGCCCGGCCAGCGCGCGCCGGATTTCACACTCAGCGATCTGAGCGGCAACTCCTTCACGCTCTCGGAGCTGCAAGGCAAAAAGCCCGTCCTGATCATTTTCTGGGCCACCTGGTGCCCGGCCTGCCTGCAGTCGATCCCCTCTTTTTCAAACATTCATGCGCAGTTCAGCAGCCGCGGCCTTGAGGTCATCTCCATCAACATCGCCTCAAACGATCCGCTGCCGCGCGTGCAGCGTTTTCAGGAAATCAACAATCTGCCGTATCGTATCCTGTATGATGAAAGAAACGCTGTGTCGCGCACTTTTGCTGTTTTCGGCATCCCAACAACCCTGATCATCGACCGCGACGGCATTATCAGGTACCGCGGCAATCTTTTGCCGGACAACGCTAAGGAGCTTTTTGAAGCACTCATTGCGCCTGCTTCCTGACGTACTGCGCGCGCTTTCCAGGCCACCGCAATGGACACTAAAACCGTAGAGACTGTGTTTATCGAATCGGCCCGCCTGATCGAGCGCTGCGGCGCGCAGTATGCCGAAGACCTCCTGGCGGCAGGCCGCGACACGATTGGCTGTTTCGAGCGGGGCGGCAAGGTGCTCATCTGCGGCAACGGGGGCAGCGCGGCCGAAGCCCAGCATTTCGCGGCCGAACTGGTCAACAAGCTCTGCGTATACCGCCGGGCTTTGCCCGCCCTGTCACTGGCAACCGATACCGCTACACTGACCAGCATCGGCAACGATATTGATTTCGATCATGTTTTCGCGCGCCAGGTTGAGGCTCTTGGACGAGCGGGCGACATGCTCTGGGCCCTGTCAACCAGCGGGCGATCACCCAATATCATCAAAGCCTGCGAGACGGCTAAAACCCTGGGCATGACAATCCTGTGCTTCACGGGCATGCCCGGCAGCCCGCTTGAAGCGCTGGCCGACCGGACACTGGCGGTACCGCACGCCGATACCGCGCGCGTGCAGGAAGTGCATCTGTGCTACGGCCACCAGCTGTGCCTGCACATCGAGCGCCACTATCTTGAACAGGCGAACGCACGCTGACAGATTCGGCAGGCACCGGGGCCTGCCCCTACCCTTCAGGCTGTTGCACATATGCAATCATCGACCAGACAGCGCCGCATGCTCATAACCGTCGGCACGCTCGAGCTCACGGCAG
>VGSH01000228.1 GCA_016875025.1 Deltaproteobacteria bacterium | reverse complement strand
CGGCCTGCTGCAGTTCGTACTCGGCCGGGGTGGCTGAAATATAGACAAGCTGGCGCACCCTGGCGTTGAATTCCTCAAAGGTGAGCGGGCGGTTGTCAAGCGCCGAGGGCAGGCGGAAGCCGTAATCCACCAGGGTCTGCTTGCGCGAGCGGTCACCGTTGTACATGCCCCTGATCTGCGGGACACCGATATGGCTCTCATCGATGAACACGATAAAATCATCGGGGAAGTAATCCAGCAGCACAAAGGGCGGCTGGCCCGCGCTGCGGCCGTCAAGATGGCGCGAATAATTTTCGATGCCGTTGCAGTAGCCCATGCTTTCAAGCATCTCAAGGTCGAACAGGGTTTTTTCGCGGATGCGCTGCGCCTCGATCAGCTTGCCATCGGCTTCAAAGCGGGCAATCTGCTCGCGCAGCTCAGCGCGGATATCATCGGATGCGCGCTTGATGGTGTCACGATTCGTAACATAATGACTGTTGGGGTAGACGTGAATGTGGGTCAGGCGCTGCAGAACCCGGCCGGTCAGGGCATCTATCCTGCTGATCGAGTCAATGCTGTCGCCGAAAAATTCAACCCGCAGGGCGCAGTTCTCTTCATACGCCGGAAATATCTCCACTACATCGCCGCGCACCCGGAAGGTACCGCGGTGAAAATCAGTGTCATTGCGCTCATACTGAATGTCCACCAGGGCGCGCAGCAGCTGATCGCGCTGAATGTCGGCGCGGTCCTGAATCAGCACGAGCATGCCCTTGTAGTCCACGGGCGATCCCAGCCCGTAAATGCAGGATATGCTCGCCACCACGATCACGTCACGGCGCTGCAGCAGGGACGAGGTTGCGGCGTGGCGCAGCCGGTCGATTTCTTCATTGATGGAAGAGTCTTTTTCAATATAAGTATCCGAGGACGGAACATAGGCCTCGGGCTGGTAATAATCATAGTAGCTGACGAAATACTCGACCGCGTTTTCAGGAAAGAGCTCCTTGAACTCGGCATACAGCTGCGCGGCCAGGGTTTTATTGGGCGCAAGCACCAGCGCGGGCCGCTGCACGCGCTCAATCACATTGGCAACCGTGTAGGTTTTACCGGAACCGGTGACGCCAAGCAGCACCTGGTGAGCAGCGCCGTTGACAATGCCGGTGCTGAGCACCTCAATCGCCTGCGGCTGATCGCCGCAGGGCGTATAGTCTGAAACCAGTTTAAATGTCATCGGGAGATGCTGTCACATAACCTGCCGGTCGGGCTAGAGTATGTATCTTTTTTATGTAGTCTTTTTCCCGTTCGTGGTGAGCTTGTCGAACCATGAACAGGATTCGTGCGCTATCCGATCCGTTCGCCCTTCGACAGGCTCAGGGCGAACGACGGTACATGAACATGCAATGTTGATGAGGTTGTCAACAGTGTTTCGGTGTCATTGCGAGGAGTCCCGCCCCGGCGGGACGACGCGGCAATCTCGGTTTTTTAAATTCTGCAAAACTTGGGATTGCTTCGCTTCGCTCGCAATGACCATCTGAGAGACTTTTTACGTAACCATCAATTTTAAGTACCATGCTTCACTCGTCTACTTCACGCTCCACTCGGTTCCCTGCGGGGTGTCCTTCAGCGCAATACCTTTTGCAGCCAACTCATCGCGGATTTCATCAGCGCGCGCCCAGTTTTTCTGACGGCGCGCTTCCAGCCGCTCATCGATCAGGCACTGAATATCGGCCTCGCTCAGTCCGGCCGTGCTGATGCCGTCCTGTTTGCGGGCGGCAAAATAGGCCGCGGGCTCGACCTGGAACAGACCGAACACGCTGCCTGCATCCCTGAACACCGCGCAGGCCGCCTCGGCCAGGCGGCGTGAAAACCCTCCGGCATCCTGGCCCGGCGTGTGCACAGCCGCGTTCAGAATCCTGGTCAGGCTGTAGAGATGCCCGAGCGCCTGGGCCGTATTGAAGTCATCATCCATGGCAGCTTTGAACTTCGCGGGAAATTCCTCAATGGCTTCAAGGGCCTTGCGCTCAACATCTGTTTGCGGATCTCCATCATAGATCCGCGCGCTGTCCTGCACATCCTGCAGCAGGGCATAGAACCGGTCAAGGCCGGCCTGGGTCTCGGCCAAATTCTGGGCTGAAAAGTCGACTGGGCTGCGGTACTGGCTGGTCAGCAGAAACAGGCGGATCACCTCGGGATGATAGTCGGCCAGCACGTCGCGGATGGTCTTGAAATTCTTGAGCGACTTGGACATTTTCTCTTTATCGATATTCACGAAACCGTTGTGCAGCCAGTAGCGCGCAAACGGTTTGCCCGTGGTGCATTCGGCCTGCGCGATTTCATTTTCATGATGGGGAAACACCAGGTCCATGCCGCCGCCGTGAATATCAAATGTCTCACCGAGATACTTCTGGCTCATGGCCGAGCACTCGATATGCCAGCCGGGCCGTCCCCGGCCCCAGGGGCTTTCCCAGTACGGCTCGCCCGGCTTGGCAGCCTTCCACAGAGCGAAATCAAGCGGACTCTTCTTGCGCTCATCAACATCCACGCGCGCGCCGGACTGCAGGCTCTCGGTATCCTTGCCAGAGAGCTTGCCGTACTGCTTG
>VGSH01000227.1 GCA_016875025.1 Deltaproteobacteria bacterium | reverse complement strand
AAAAGTCTAAAATGCACAGAAATAGCCCTATATCACGTGCTTGGCGATTTGCCAGAGCCAGAATTAACCCACAGATTTTATTGACGAAGCTTTTTTTATAACCGTAGCTGTGCGCTCAGGGCAGGCTCCGGGAGAGATCTTGCCGTTTTATTTGTGCAAAAAGAAAGTTTGTGAAAAGCGGGACGGCGCCCCGTGTACCGACACTGTATCAAACATTATCTAATCGACGCGATTAAAAACAGCGCCGACATCTTCGCTCGGATAGACTTTTGCCTGCCGGGGCCGTATGTAGACATGCTCGCCTACAATCAGGCGTTGGGCGGCATAGACGTCGCGGGTAAGCTCGACCTCGACAATCTGCTGATCATCCTCGCGCTGCAGCTCAACCCGCACGATCGGTCCGATAGCGTGAATGCGAAGAATTGTCGCATGCAGCAGGCCGGGGCCATCGGAATCCCGTAAAATATCAATATCATGCGGCCGGGCGTAAATCACGGCCTCTCCGGCGGAGCCGTTGCATTCAAGCACCGTATCGCCCAGGCGGACACGGCCGTTGCGTACACGGGTGTGAAACAGGTTCACATTGCCCAGGAACTGGTACACGAATGAGTTGACCGGATGCTCATACACATGATCTGGCGGGCCGGACTGCTCTACCCTGCCCTCGTTCATCACCACGATCTCGTTGGCGACCTCAAGGGCCTCCTCGACATCGTGGGTTACAAACACGCTGGTGACATGAATTTCATCATGCAGACGGCGCAGCCAGCGCCGGAGCTCCTTGCGCACCTTGGCATCCAGCGCGCCGAAAGGCTCATCCAGCAGCAGCACCTTGGGCTCCACAGCCAGGGCGCGCGCAAGCGCCACGCGCTGGCGCTGCCCGCCTGAGAGCTGATTCGGCAGGCGGTTTGCGAGCCAGTCCAGCTGCACCAGCTTGAGAAGCTCCATAACGCGGTCGCGGATTTCAGATTTTGAAGGACGCTCGCTGCGTTTCTTCACGCGCAGGCCGAAGGCAACGTTCTCGAATACGCTCATATGCCTGAACAGCGCATAGTGCTGGAACACAAAGCCGACCCTGCGCTCGCGAACCGATGCATCAGTGGCATCTTCACCGTCAAAATATACCGCACCGCTGTCAGCCTGTTCAAGGCCTGCAATGATGCGAAGAAGCGTTGTCTTACCCGAGCCGGAGGGGCCGAGAAGTGCAATCAACTCGCCGGTCGGCACGACAACATCGACATTTTTGAGCGCCTCGAAGGTTCCGAAATTTTTACTTATGTTGCGGGCTTCAATGGCCATGTCTATGGGCTCCTATTGTATGCTCAAGATTGATGGTTAAATATTACGTCAACTACCGCCTCCAGGCCGTAGGGTGGGTGAAACCCACCATCGATAAATGATCGGTGGGTTCCGCTACGATGCACCCACACTAGAAACTAGACACACTGAGGATGCAGCTCAACGCAGCATCCGTACTTTTTACGTGCGCGTCATGATTCAGGGTTTTCTATTGCGAGCTGCCGCGCTGAGCGCCATTCAATCAAGCTTTTCAGCACCAGCGTTATCAGGGCCAGAAATGTCAGCAGCGAGGCAATGGCAAAGGCCGCTGCAAAATTATATTCATTGTACAGAATCTCAAGATGCAGGGGCATGGTGCAGGTCAGGCCGCGTATATGGCCCGATACGACCGACACTGCGCCGAACTCACCCATGGCGCGCGCATTGCACAGTATAACGCCGTAGAGCAGCCCCCACTTGATATTGGGCAGGGTTACGCGCCGGAATGTCTGCCAGGCGCCGGCGCCGAGCACGATGGCGGACTGCTCTTCTTCGCTGCCCTGGGCCTGCATCAGCGGGATCAGTTCGCGCGCCACGAACGGAAATGTAATAAATACGGTTGCGATGATGATGCCGGGCTTGGCAAAAATGATTTGAATATTGTTCTCTAAAAGCCATGCACCGAAAAATCCCCAGGAGCCGAACAGGATAACAAAAATCAAACCGGCTATGACCGGCGACACTGCAAACGGCAGATCAATCAGGGTTATCAGAATATTTTTGCCTCGAAATTCAAACTTGGCGATGGCCCAGGCCGCGCACACGCCGAAGACGGTGTTCAGCGGTACGGCAACCGCGGCTGTCAGCAGCGTCAGACGGATTGCTGCCAGGGCATCCGGATCGGTGAAGGCGCTCAGGTACACGCCGATGCCGCGGCTGAACGCGGTTGAAAATATCAGCACAAGCGGCAGGACCAGCACGAGCAGCAGAAACGCAAGCGCTGTCGCGATCAGAATGCGGCGAACCAGGGGCGACTCGGTCCGCCCGGCCCGGGCGCCGCGCTGCGCGCCGTGCAAACGAGATTGTACTCCACCCATGATCACACCTCCTACTGGTAGCGCCTGCTCCAGAACTGGAGCACATTGATGATAAAGATCATAACGAAGGAAACAACGAGCATCACGACCCCGATCGCAGCGGCACCCAGGGAATCATACTGCTCGAGCTTGATGATGATCAAAAGCGGCGCGATCTCGGTTTTCATCGGCATGTTGCCGGCGATGAAATAGACCGAACCGA
>VGSH01000226.1 GCA_016875025.1 Deltaproteobacteria bacterium | reverse complement strand
CTTTTTTGTTGAGGGGCTCTTCATCCATAATGCTGACAAGCTTTTCCGCCGACAGCCGGACGATTTTTACGTCCTTGTAGTCAAGCAGCAGAAACAGTGTGCTCCAGTCATCGGGCAGGCCGTATTCCTTGACGTATTTTTTGACAGCCGTATTGAACTTTTTCGTCCCCGCCCGCAGGTGAATTTCGTTGAGCGCGACGGCATGCTCGGGGGTCGCTTTTCTGCCCTTGAACAGATTCTCGATTTCCTTCAGGTACATTTTCTGGGCCCACTCTTTTTTGGGGGATTTGGGCCGCTGCGCATCAGTGTCCCTGCCGGTATGAGAGCTTTTGTCCCTCTGGCGGTCGATGTCGCGCCAGCTCGGTTTTTCGTCGTAGTCGTCGTGTTCGGGTGCCATGATCGTGCTCCATTGTTGCAGTGTGTACGGTTAGTGTGCGTCGGGCCTTCCGGGCCTGCTACGCGCCGCTGAAGTTCGGCTTGCGCTTTTCAAGAAATGCCCGCATGCCTTCGCAGCGGTCGGGCGTGTCAAACAGGTCGACAAACGTGTCGATTTCAAGGCGCAGGGCTTCGTCCAGGCCGAGTTCAATGCCGCGATTGATGACCTGCTTGGCCCGGCGCAGGGCTGTCT
Organism: Deltaproteobacteria bacterium; assembly: GCA_016875025.1. GTDB lineage: Bacteria > Desulfobacterota > WTBG01 > CAIYCZ01 > CAIRTM01 > CAIRTM01. The sequence goes on along the minus strand of VGSH01000226.1, from coordinate 1,983 downwards.
GGCCCTGACGGGACATACTGGCTGCCATTTCGCGGACCGTGTCCATGAGTTCGCCATCAGGCACTACACGGTTGACAAGACCCATGGCGAGCGCTTCGGCAGCCTTGATGCGGGTGCCGGTAAATATCATTTCCTTGGTTCTGGCGGCGCCGACCAGCCGGGCAGCGCGCTGGGTTGCGCCCCATCCGGGGATAATGCCGAGTATGGTTTCCGGCAGGCCGAACTGGGCGGCCTCGGCCGCGATGCGGATATCGCAGGCAAGGGCGACCTCAAGGCCGCCGCCAAGGCAGAAGCCGTTGATGGCGGCAATGACCGGCTGCGGCAGATCCTGCAGGGTATTCATGAAGCGATGCCCCAGTTCCGAGTATACCCGGGCCTGCTGAGCGTTTTTAGACTGCATTTCGGCAATGTCGGCCCCGGCGACAAACGCGCGGCCGGCGCCGGTCAGAATCAGTACGCGTACCTCCGGATCGCAGCCGACGGTTTCCACGGCTTCAAGCGCTTCAGTCGCTACCGTGGTGTTAAGGGCGTTGAGCACCTCGGGGCGATTGAAGGTCAGCACTGCGGTGTGTCCTTCGCGTTCAAGGGTAAGGGTTGTGTACGTTTTCATGTTTTCTCCCGCTCAACGATAAGCGTTACGGCCTCGGCTCCGCCCAGACACAGCGAAGCCATTCCCCGTCGCACGTTGCGCTGCTGCATGGCATACAGAAGGCTCACGAGGACACGCGCGCCGCTGGCGCCGATCGGGTGCCCCAGCGCCACCGCGCCGCCGTTGACATTGAGCCGGTCGTAGCCGATGCCCAACTCGCGGCTGATGGCAACCGTTGAGGTCGCAAAGGCCTCGTTGATTTCATGCAGATCGATATCAGCAGGCGTGAGCCCGGCCTTTTTAAGCACTTTGGGAATTGATTTCATGGGCGTGACCAGCACCTGCTCAAGCTCCCATCCGGCAGCTCCCTGGGCGCCAACGCGCGCCAGCGGCCGCACACCCAGATCACGCGCCCGCCCAGCATCCATAATCACCAGCGCGGCAGCGCCGTCGCTGATCTTTGAGGCATTGCCGGCGGTTACGCGCCCGTCTTTTTTGAAAGCCGGCCGCAGGCGCTCAAGCGCCTCCATGTTCACGGGGCGCGGTGTTTCATCTGTGTCGAACACAAGCGGGTCGCCTTTGCGCTGCGGTATGCTGACGGGCACGATTTCATCACGGAATCGGCCCTGTTTGATACTGTCAAGCGCGCGTTGATTTGACATGAACGCAAATTCATCCATGTCGCGGCGTGAAATGCCGTAGCGGTCGCTGACCAGCTCGGCCGTATAGCCCATGTGCATGTCATTGACCACGTCCCAGACGCCGTCGTGAATCATGGCGTCAATAACCGGGGCATTGCCCATGCGGTAGCCGGTGCGCAGCTTTTCAAAATAGTACGGGGCCTGATTCATGTTTTCCATGCCGCCGGCAACGATGATGTCGGCATCCCCGCAGGCAATGGCCTGCGCGGCAAGCATGACGGCTTTCAGGCCTGAACCGCATACTTTATTGATTGTCAGCGCGGCGGATTCCATGGGTATGCCGGCTTTGATCGCAGCCTGGCGGGCGGGGTTCTGACCGAGTCCGGCCGGGAGCACATTGCCCATAATAACTTCATCGACCTGATCGGCTCTTATGCCCGCGCGCTCGACAGCCGCTTTGATGGCCGTTGCGCCGAGTGTATCCGCGGGGATATCGCGCAGCATCCCGTTGAAATCACCGATCGGCGTCCTTGCCGCACTCGCTATAATGACTTCGCGCATTGAGTGACTCCTGTGAAAAAAGTTATATCCCCCGCGCAGCGCAACTCATAAGCCTCACCCGTGCATACCCAGGAAGCGGGTAGCGGTTGACGGGCGGGTTCAGGGCTGGGTTTTCAAGGGCGGCCGGAAGTGATGCCCGGCGCAGAGGGCTGCAACCTTGGTAACCACGCTTATCATAAGCAAGCGGAGCTT
>VGSH01000225.1 GCA_016875025.1 Deltaproteobacteria bacterium | reverse complement strand
GGCTCAGCCGCGGTCTGCACCTTGAAGCCGCAGGGGTTGACATGCTTCATCACCACGCAGGCGGGCCTCGAGAAAAACTTCAGCGTGTTCAGGGCCTGGCTCATGTCCTGCAGATTGGTCAGTGAAAGACCGGCCTTGCCGCCTTTGAGCATGTCAAGGTTGCCGACACTGAGCGCGCTGCTGCTCACGGGCGCAAATGCGGTAAAGGGCTGATGCGGGTTGGTGCCGTAGCGCAGCGGGGTCGCGACAGCCCTGAGCGTGATCTGCTGGTCGCCCAGCACCAAAGTGGCCTCTTCGGGAAAATTGCTCTCTATCGCGGTCTTGTACACATCTTTAAACGAGGAAACATCGGTCGGCATGACAACTCCTTATTCTGCGTGACGGTTTTTTACCTGCAGGCTGACAGCGCCGCTGTGGGACTTCACCGCGGCTGCTGCAGCCACCCGGAAATCAGGGGCACCTGCTGACGGGGCCAGAGCCTCAAAGAGCGCCTCGGCAGCCTCCTGGGCGCTCGCAAACGGCAGCGCAAGAATACGGGGCTCGCCTGCGAACGAGGGCAGCGGATTGGCGTTTTCACCGGTATAGGTTGCGACCATGCGGCCCTGCCCGGCTATCAGGGGGAACTCGAACGTATTGCGGAGAACACCGCCGTTGCCGGCGCGTTTCAACACGCTCAAGCCCCCCCCATCCGTAATGCAGCCGCTGATGCGCGGAGTCCAGTTGGGTTCATCCGGCTCATATTCCCAGCCCGCAAGGCCTGCGAGCAGCACGGGCGCAGCGTGGGCTCCGGCGCGCAGCGCGGAGAACACGTCCGTTGTCTGCTTGCCGTTTGAAACCGCGATGCCATCTTTGCCGCACATGATTGCCTCATATACCAGCAGGTCGGGATTGCCGGTTCGAAGGGTCTCCTCATCGGTTGGCCGCACGAAAATCTTCTGCTCCATTGCGTCGATCTCAAGCCGGCGCGCCTGACTGGACGGACTGCGGCCGGTGATCGCATACAGCACGCACTGCTGGCCGCCGGCGAGCGCGCCGACAATAACGACCCTGCCGGGATAGGGCATGGCCTGCAAGAGCTCAGTAAGACTTTTCATGGCATATACCTCCATTCATGAGATGTCCGCACAGCGAACCTATGTCTGAATATTCAGCGCCGCCGTTCACGGCTCGCAGTAGGTTGCCGCGGCATTATCAGATTCCCACACGGTAACCGAGTCCATGACGACACCCTCAGGCAACCCGTGCGCAATTTCACGGTATACGTAGCGCGCAATCAGCTCTGAGCTCGGATTACAATCACCAAAAGCTTCGTGCTGATTTAACATACCATGATCAAACCGGTCGAGAACGGCCTTGGTCAGACGCTTCAACTCCTTAAAATCAATCACAATGCCGATGCTGTTCACGTGTTCGCCGCGCACCTGCACTTCAACTTTCCAGTTGTGCCCATGCAATGACTCGCAATTGCCCGCGTAGCCGAGCAACTGATGAGCTGCTGAAAAAGAATCTATGATTTTTAACCTGTACATCAGACTTCCCCTGCAGATTCAGCCGGATCAGGTGCAATCATAACCCGTCGGCCTTCGATGCGCAGCCTGCCCGCGCAGTACAGCCTGATGGCCTCGGGCAGGACCTTGTGTTCGATCGAAAGCCCGCGCTGCCGAAAGGACTCAAAGGTATCATCGGGCTCAACCGGATTAACCCCCTGCAGAATGATCGGGCCCGTGTCGCAGCCTTCATCCACAAAATGCACGGTGCAGCCGCTGACCTTGACCCCGTAATTCCAGGCATCCTCATAGCCATGGGAGCCCGGAAAGCTCGGCAGAAGCGCCGGGTGGATATTAATGACCCGGCCCTTGTAGCGCTCAAGCAGGTCGTGGCCCAGAAGGCGCATGTAGCCGGCCAGCACGACCAGCTCCACGCCGCGGGCATCAAGCTCGTCAACGATTTCGCGCTCGTGCTCTTCGCGCGCTTTACCTTTTGAGGTAATGCACACGGCCGCGATGCCGTGCTTTCGAGCACGCTCAAGACCGAATGCATCTGCTTTGTTTGAAATAACGCAGCAGATGTTAATCGGCAGGGTGCCTGCCTCGGTCTGATCAATAATCGCCTGCAGATTCGAGCCTGAACCTGAAATCAGAACAGCAACGGGTGTTTTCATCGCATGCAGTAAAAAAACAATATTTCAAACAATATTATCCAAATACGGCTAAAAAAGGAACTTTGAAGTATATGGTATGGCCCGAGGCATGTCAAATGGAAATAAGCCTGCTCGCTGCGGAATACAACGAATCCCGGCCTGTAATAAACTCTCTTGTACCAAGTACGCCTTTGGCGTATACGGGCTGTTCATGCTGCTCCAATAATGTATATTGGACAGATATGATTCAGCATTAAATACCGGGAGTCGTTATGCTGATTTTAATGGTTGATAGCAACTCGCGTTGAGATGGCCAGACCATACAACAGGAGCGATTGTGTGGCCATAGTAATACCGGCAAACGATGAGGGTGCGCAGACTGCCGGGCGCAAAAAAACAGTGTAATACCTGAATTTTGCACGCAACTGCAGATTTCAAGCAGCTGAAATTGATTTTTCCCGCCTGTTGAATCTTCGATTTGTCGCCCGGCACTCTCTTTAATCAAACATCTCAG
>VGSH01000224.1 GCA_016875025.1 Deltaproteobacteria bacterium | reverse complement strand
GCCCGCGGCTGCGACGTGCTCTTTGATATTGATGAACCCGGCGCGCGCCAGCTCAAAGACGCCTATCCGAATGTAGTCACCGTGCTGGTGCTGCCGCCGTCGATGGAAACCCTGCGCCGGCGTCTCATCGATCGCGGCACTGAGGCAGGCGCAGCCCTTGAGCGCCGTCTGCAGCGGGCTGCGCAGGAGATTGAGGCCATGCGCTGGTATGACTTCGTGGTGGTCAACGACACCATCCCCGAAGCAGTCGATCACCTGCGCTGCGTCATCACCAGTGAGCGTTGCCGCCGCAACCGCCGCAGTATCGAGGATCTGCTTGCATGAGCGCTGCGCATGAAAAAATAATTATCGCCCTTGATGTTGAAACCCTGGAGCAGGCCCGCGAGTTGGTCGGCAGCCTCACAGGCGCTGTCGGCGCCTTCAAGATTGGCAAACAGCTTTTCACGCGCTGCGGGCCTGATGCGGTTGCGATGGTGCACGCCGCGGGCGGCCGCGTATTTCTTGACCTGAAGTATCACGATATTCCCACCACTGTGGCCCTGGCCGGCTGCGAGGCCGCGCGCATGGGTGTTTTAATGTTCAACGTGCATGCCCTGGGCGGCAGCGCCATGATAGCCCAAACCGTCAAGGCCGTGCGCGACATGGCGCAGGCCGCGGGCGCTCCCGGCCCGCTGATCCTTGCGGTGACCGTGCTGACCAGCATGGCGCAGGCTGATCTTGCCGAGCTCGGCCTGCACGATCCTGTCGAACAGGTGGTTGTGCGCCTGGCGCGCCTGGCCCGCGCGGCCGGTGCTGACGGCGTGGTAGCCTCGCCCCGTGAGATCGGCCTTATCAAAGAGGCGTGCGGCCCTGATTTCGTGGTGGTCACGCCCGGCATCCGCCCGGCCTCAGCGGCCCTGAACGACCAGAAACGCGCCATGACCCCGGCCGAGGCGCTTGCAGCCGGGGCCGATTACCTGGTCATCGGCCGGCCCGTGACTCACGCCAAAGACCCTCGCGCAGCCGCCAGGAAAATCGCCGGTGAGCTGGAATCCTCCGGACAATGATAACGCTCTACGGCATACACCCGGTCATGGAAGCGCTCAAAAAACGACCGCGCGCAGTAAAATCAATCCATCTTGCCCGGCAGGGCAGCGACAAAGCCCTCACGCAGATCAGCGAGCTTGCCCAAAAGCACGGCATTGCCCTGCGTTCCGTCACCCAGCAGGAACTCCTCCAGCTGACCAACAGTTCGCAGCATCAGGGCATTGCCGCCCAGGCCGAGCCGTTCCCTTTAAGCGATATCGACGATGTTATCTCTCGCGCGCGCCGCACAGGTGAGCGCTGTTTTTTTCTGGTGCTTGACTGCGTACAGGACCCGCAGAACACGGGCTCTCTCATCAGAAGCGCGGTGTGCTGCGGCGCACAGGCCGTCATCTTCCCGAAAGACCGCGCTGCCGGCCTGACACCGGCGGTTGCCAAGGCCTCAGCCGGCGCCATTGAGCACATCAGCCTGTGCCGCGTGGTCAATATCGCCCAGAGTCTTGAGGAGCTGCGGCGCAATGACATCTGGGTTGCCGGAACCGTGCCTGAAGGCGGTGAGTCGATCTACAGCTTTAATTTCAAGCGCGACCTGGCGCTTGTGATCGGCGGCGAAGGACCGGGAATGCGCCGCCTTGTGCGTGAGAAATGCGACGTGCTGCTTTCAATTCCGATGCCCGGAGGATTTGAATCCCTGAACGCCTCAATCGCCGGCGCGGTCGTCATGTTCGAGTCCCTGCGGCAGCAAATAGCCGGTTAATTCGCTTGACACAGCAGCACCCGCTGTATATATGTTTTCAGTCGATCAACAAACTACTGAACAAAGGAATGCTCCTATGCCGCAGCCAAATATTCATTATGTCCTTGATGCTAAGGGTAATGCCACAAGCGTGATAGTTCCGATCAAGCTCTGGCGTGAAATAGAATCCACGCGTGAAACAGCCTATCTGCTGAAAAGCCCTGCGATGAAAAAGCGGCTCGTTGATGCAAAAAAACGCACTGGCGGTATTCCACTTGAGGTCGTTCGTGAGAAGCTTGGAATTTGACCCGGCAGCCTTCGATGATTTGACATGGTGGGTGGAGAACGATCGCAAGCAGGCTCTCAAAATCCTGAAGCTCATTACAGCGGTTCAGCGTGATCCACTGCAGGGAATCGGAAAGCCCGAGCCCCTGAAAAATGATCTTGCGGGCTGCTGGTCGCGCCGGATAGACCGTGAGCACCGGCTTGTCTATCAGGTTCTCGAACACAAAATCAGAGTGCTTGCCTGCCGCTATCATTACTAAGACCCCCGGCAGAAGCATCAATAGCCGCATACCTGCTTCCCCATGACAGACGATAATCAGGAACTTGATCAGTGGGCCGCATCCATTATTAAGGGCGAGAACCGCTACTGCCAGCGCGCGGTTGTTACAAACGTTAAGGGAACCTGCCCGTTCGGACATTGCGAAGGTGACACTTTTAACCTCACCGCCCTGCATGCCGGCGGCATGTGCGGCGCCCTGCTGACTGCCGTAATGCCGTCTGTTGTTGCCCTGCACTATGGAGGAAGCCTCGTATGGGAAAACCGGGTGGACGGTTTTACCGGCTGCTGCCCTGAAGGCGGCCGGGTCACAATCGAGGTCAAACGGCAGGAAAATACCG
>VGSH01000223.1 GCA_016875025.1 Deltaproteobacteria bacterium | reverse complement strand
AAGAAAATCCCGATTACAAACATGAACTGCCAGTCCACCCGCACTTTTTCCTTGGTGAAGTATTCATTGGCAGCGACGCGCTCCGGAAACACTGTTTGTTCAAGCAGCCCCGCAGCACGCACAAATGTCGTTGATGCGCCAAGGAAATTGGACTTGCCCATCAATTGGGTGGTTGCATACACCGAAACAACAGCCAGCACGCCCACCAGCGCCCCGGCCAGATACGGACTCCAGCCGCCATCTTTGGTCTTCAGCTTCATCGCTCTCTCCTCCTTTTATGGACTCGTATCGAATGACTGATCCGCAATGCACGCGATTTTAAGCACGTTAATTCTTAAGTGATTTGTTTGAAAAAATTAGTATGGTGTACCAATACTGTTCGGTACAGTAGTTGCAATGAATCAGGCAGTCAATATAAAAGATGCTCCTTCAATCAAAGTGGCTGCAATGCGGTCAAAAATACGGCTACGATTTTTAGTTTGGCTGCAGAAGGGAATAGAACCCCTACCGGTGTGAAGGAAAAAAATCCCACTCACACCGCACAGGATTTTTGAAGCGCGGGTTCCAGTGTATTGAGTGTCGTAATATGCCGGGCAAGTTCATGTTCACTGGCCCAGCCGAGAAAATACAACGACAGCATCTCGAATGTTCTTTTGGTCGGCTTTCTGCCGGTCCACAGGGTAATGAGCATACTGGCAAGCAGTGCGCAGTAGACTTGCAGGGTCAAGCCGTTAACCGAATGCGCTAATAGATGTTTGCAACCAAGCACGCATTTAAACCAACGGAAAAACAGTTCGACCTGCCAGCGACAGCGATACAGAGCGGCAATGGTTTCAGCCGACAGGTCCATGCGGTTGGTGGCAAGCAGCAGCGTATAGTCAGGGTCAGTTGTGCGGAATGTTTTCTTGCTTGAGACTCGGGATTTACGCACAACGGCAGAATCGCCCCTGTGGCGGATTTCAATAACTCTCAGTGGCGCAGAGCAATCAGACCGCCTTGGTTTACAGCCCAAGCGGACCACGCGGTCGCTGAGAACTCCGGCCAGAAGATCCTGCTCGGTAAGAGAGCGCTGTTCAAGGCTGTCACAGACGGCATTGTCATGCAGCCGCACGACAACAGAGCTTCCGGCGCTTATAATATCGCTGAGCAGGCTGTATTGGGCATAGCCGGCATCCAGAATATAGAAAGTATTCGAGGTCAGGATTTGCCGCAGCACCTGATTTTCATTGGCATGAGCATCGGTGACGGTAGCCGATCTCGGCATGTGGCGGCACAGGTCAAACTCAAGGTGCAGCTTTGCGGCCCGGTGCTGTTCATCAACCCATAAGGCCCACAGCATTCTGGGTACTGCGGGAAGCAGGGAGCCGTCCATAGCGACGATGGTTTGCTGGATATCTTTGAGCAGAGGATCTTTTTCGATAACGCTTGCTTCTTGAGCAAGTTGCTGCAGAAGCGGAACCAACAGCTGCGGATCGAACACTTGGGATGCTTCTGACAGAGAGCCCAGGCTGGTTGCCTTGACACCAAGAGCCGATTGCACCTTTTCAAGCGTAGATGCCTGCTGAATGGATCGCAAACTGGTAAGAACAGGGTTAAAAAAATAGAATAAAATCAGCGCAATGTACTGATCATAATGCAGTTTGCGGTTGTGATGGGCTTTGATCAGGCGAAACTTCTCAAGGGTGGTGATGAAACGTTTAAAATACTTATAACCGTGCAGGTCGGATTCTTTGACGGGATGCTTTTTCTTTCTGCCGGAGGCCATACGGAGCGATTTTTTTTTGATATCGCCCATTCAGCAAAAGACTTAACAACTTTTTTGTAATGCATATATCATACCGAACAGTATTGGGACGAGGGCAGTGAGCCTGGAATATTTTTAGATTCCGGGGTTGTGCGCTTCCAAGGTTCCCGTTCATCCTCTTCTGTGACAAATGCCACATCAATGGGATGACCTCCGCCGGTTGCTTTCAGGATTGCGGCATCAATATCCGATAAACCCATTTTTTCAATTGATGTCAGAAAGGCCCATTGATCAGGCCAGGGCATAAACTTTTCATCGACAAAAACACTTCGGCCCTGCTCGCGAATATTTTTTTGAAGGGGCAGGGCAATGAGGTTTCCGAACCCGCCTTTTGGCAACGTATCCTGATTGGGGAAAAAGCGGTCATAGCTTGCAAGGCTTAACTGCCGTGTGCGGGCGCAGGTATGGCTGATGATTGCTGCCCCAAGCCTGCGCGCCTCACGGGCGGGCACAGCTTCAGCAAAAAACAACCAGACATGCGCCCCTTCTCCGGACCGTGATACTTCAAGCGCCGCAGGCACACCAAGCTCCCTGCATGATTGCATAAAAGCCCCGGCATCCTCTCTCCAGTCAGCCTCATCGAAATCAACGGCCAGAAACCAGCAGGTATCATCGGTCAGCAGCGGATACACGCCAATGGTATGCCTGCCGCTCAGATGATCATAGATAACCTGATCGGTAACGGGCAATAGCATCCTGTTTTCACAATCCCCGCACTTTATTCGGGGTTTCCCGCACACGCCCGGCTTCCACTCATTGCCGCAGGCGGGGGAATAGCCGGATTTCCCTTTTGCCGATTCCCAGCTTAGGGGATAGACATCGGACCTCCCCCGGAAAAGACTTTGGAAAATGGCGATTTTTGCGGCGGAATCAAGAGATGAAGTGGTTTC
>VGSH01000222.1 GCA_016875025.1 Deltaproteobacteria bacterium | reverse complement strand
CTCCGAAATAGCGCTGGCTGCATGCTACTGTCAAATTCAAATCGATGCAGGTCATTTTTTCTGTTTTATGAAGCTATTTTAAAAGGTTAATTCTTCTTTTAAGAAATTTAACCGGACACTACTGGTTTACACAATAAAATTTAGGCACAATACAAAAGCATAATGGAACGTGTCATTACCTATATCGATGGCTTTAACCTCTACTTTGGCCTGAAGTCGGCCAATCTTCATCGCTATTTCTGGCTTGACCTTCATAAGCTTTCCAGCAATCTACTTAAAAAAACTCAGCAGCTGATTCGGACAAAGTATTTTACTGCCAGGATCAACGGTCCTTCAGATAAACAAAAAAGGCAATCAACATATATTGAGGCTATTGCAGGACTTCCCGATACAGATATCTATTACGGCAAGTATCAGCTTAATCCACAGGTATGCCGCAACTGTAAATTTCAAAACATGGTGCCAAGCGAGAAGATGACCGATGTTAACATTGCCGTACACATGCTCGTTGATGCTTTTCAGGATAGCTGCGATACCTTGTTTCTGGTTTCTGCCGACAGCGACCTGACCGGGCCCATAAAGGCCATTCGCGGGCTTTTCCCGCATAAACGGATTGTTATTGCATTCCCGCCTCACAGATTTTCTAAGGAACTTGCCAAGGATGCGCACGGATATTTTGTAATTGGCCACAAAAATTTTGCACAAAGCCTGTTGCCCGAAACAATAGCAAAACCAGATGGCTTTATGCTGCGCTGCCCTGAAAAATGGAAATAAAAAGACAGGGGATCGGATCAGCCACAGGCGGAGCCCGACGCATCCCCTCAAAATCGGCTGTTCTCCGTCAGAACCGGGGTGTGTTGACAGCCTTCAACGATCACGTATAATCTATCTCGCATTCCCGGGCGGCCGGGAGCGCAGGAAGGGCCTACACAGCGGCATGGAAAAAATCGACTATAACCCGCAGTTCCGTCACGCCTTTACGCTGGTAGAGCACAGCGACGCCAATGTGTTCATTACCGGCCGGGCCGGCACGGGCAAGTCGACGCTGCTCACCCACTTGCGCTCGGTAACCGGCAAACGCATGGCCGTGCTGGCGCCGACCGGGGTTGCCGCCCTGCATGTGCAGGCCCAGACCATTCACTCTTTTTTCGGTTTCAAGCCAGGCCTGGCCCCGGAGGATGCGCGCAAAGCTGCGCGCTCCTGCGCGGATGCCTCCCTGTACCGGCATCTGGACGTAATCGTCATTGACGAGATCTCGATGGTGCGCGCTGATCTGCTGGACGCCATCGACGTTTTCCTGCGGACAGTGCGCAAAAGCGACGAAGCCTTCGGCGCAGTTCAGATGGTGTTTATCGGCGACCTGTACCAGCTGCCGCCGGTGCTCACCCGGCAGGAGCAGCCTTTCTTTGAGCAGGTATATGACAGCCCCTATTTTTTCTCTGCGCGCGTGATGTGCTCAGGCGATTTCAAACTTGAGTGCGTTGAGCTTGAAAAGGTGTACCGCCAGCAGGACGATTTTTTTATAGACCTGTTGAGCGCGGTCAGGTCGCGTTCAATTAATGCGGAACAGCTTGCGCAGATCAATCGCAGAGTGGATGATGACGGACCCGCTGCGCACCCGGATGCAATCTGCCTGACAACAACCAATAAGGCTGCCACGCTGATTAATGCCGGGCGTCTGGCACAGCTGGAAGGTCAGGTTTTCAGCTACCTCGGTACGACGAAGGATGATTTTGACACAACAGCCGCACCGGTCGCGACTGAGCTGCAGCTTAAAGCCGGGGCCCAGGTCATGTTCTCGGCCAACAACAGCGAGGGCCTGTGGGTCAACGGCACGCTGGGCCACGTTGTTGACCTTGATGAGGATTATGTACTGGTGCGCACGCAGGAAGGACTGCTGGTGAGCGTTGAACCCTACACCTGGTCCATGCACCGCTACGCCTACGACAAGGAGGCGCACTGCCTCAAGCGTGAAAGCATTGGCACGTTTACGCAGCTGCCGCTGCAGCTTGCCTGGGCCCTGACCATCCATAAGAGCCAGGGCAAGACGTTCGATAAGGTGGTGGTCGATCTGGGCCGGGGCACGTTCGCGCACGGGCAGGCCTACGTTGCCCTGAGCCGCTGCCGCTGTTTTGAGCACATGGTGCTCACGCGCCCGCTTAAACCGGGGCATCTGCTCATGGACTGGCGCGTGGCGCATTTCCTCAATGGCGGCTATGCCGGCAATCCGGGCGCGGGTCTGTCAATGCAGGATAAAATAGCCTTGATCGAGCAGGCCATCAGAGACGGCGGTACTCTGGCCATGACCTATATGAAACCCAATGAAGAGAAAAGCGCTCGCACGGTGCAGCCCAGTTTCGTGGGCACACTTACCTTCGGCAAAACGTCCTATGCGGGCATGCGGGCCCACTGTCTGTTGCGGGGTGAGGAGCGCGTGTTCAGGCTTGATCGAATACTTTCCCTTGAAGAGCAGTGACAGGCTGTTGAAAAACATCCTTCCTCCGTAGCAGGTCTACTGCGGAGGACGGGCACTGTGGGGCGAAAAATGTTTCGCCCTTACCCGGGCAGGCACAGGGGCCTGCCCCTTCTATGTGCAACTTTGTCAAGCCACAAAATCAATAGTCCGTTTTTTCAGGTTTTTATTGGCCGGTTTGCTCTGTCTCCTAACGGAAACTCCGTCAGGAAAACCTTCTATCCGTGTCGGCCCATGAGCCGAGCA
>VGSH01000221.1 GCA_016875025.1 Deltaproteobacteria bacterium | reverse complement strand
AAAAAGGGCGCACCTCTCACGGCGGCACCGTACCGATCTTCATGCTCACGCATGAAGCCCGGGAATCAGACATGCAGAGCGCCATGCGCCAGATCAACCGGCTCGAGCTTGCGCGCCAGAAGGCCATGCTGATCCGTATTGCCGACGATCTAGTCAGTGATGCCTAGCAGGGTGTTGAAAAATTTCTTTTACACAGGCTGTTCAAGAATGCGCAGATGCACGGCGTGCGAAATCATGAGGAATGAGGCGTACTTTGCCGCACGTCGCAGTGACGAATGATGAGCACAACGCAGCAGATGGGCGTTTTTCAACAGCCTGCTAGACCGGTAGTCTACAATAAAACGACAGCGCGGACAGTGTCGACGACATGGATGCAGTGGACGGTTACAGCCTGACGTGAACGACTATCTCGAAATAAAACTGCACAAGAACAAACCTGCGCAGCAGTTTCGCTGCACCCTGCTCAAGCGTGAGCAAGGGCATGCGGTGCTGCGCTATGTTTCCGATGAACCCAGCCGCATCGCCGACATGCATATCGAACCCGGGTCGGCAACAATTGCCCATTACTGGACACATCGTCCCTATGTCGCATGGCGCATGTTTGACCGCACCGGACGCCTGATCGGCACGCTGTTTCATGTCTGCGGAGCTGTGCATATCTTCGAAGATCACCTCAGCTATGAAGACCTGCTGCTCGATATATGGATCGCGCCCGATGGCTCTGTGCGCATCCTGGATGAGGACGAAGTGCGGGACTGCGCCGCCCAAGGGCTGCTCAGCGACAGTGAACGTCATCGCATAGACAGCACCAGACGGCATATTACAGAACTGCAACCCGAAATTATTGCCGGGCTGGCTGCGTTTGAAAATGCCGATCATCACAATGTCCGCCCGCCTTCAAGCCCGGATCAAACTCAGTGCCGCCGCTGATATATAACGTTCTTGTAGATACAATCACGATACCTGCACACACGAAAGGAACCGCATGCTTGCAAAAATCACATTTCTGGGCGCGACTGGCACTGTAACAGGCTCAAAATATCTGTTTGAAACCGGCGGCAAAAAACTGCTGATCGACTGCGGCCTGTTCCAGGGCCTGAAAGAGCTTCGCCTGCGCAACTGGGAGCCGTTCCCGATTTCTCCGTCCGCAATTGATGCGGTTATTCTGACGCATGCCCACATTGATCATTGCGGGTATCTGCCCCGACTGACCCGGCAGGGTTTCAAGGGCCCGGTGTACTGCACCCATGCAACCCGGGCGTTTTGCGAGCTGCTGCTGCGCGACAGCGCACACCTGCAGGAAGAAGATGCGCGCTGGGCGAATAAAAAGGGGTTCTCAAAGCATAAACCGGCCCTTCCCCTGTACACGGCCCAGGATGCCGAAAACTGCCTGAAGCAGTTCATCCCCCGGCACTACGGTGAGGATATTCTTCTGGATGATGGCGTGCGTTTGAAGTTCCGGGATGCCGGCCACATTTTAGGATCGGCTTTTGCGGATATCAAGATAACCAGAGGCGACACGGTGCGCAAGATTCTTTTCAGCGGGGATATCGGCAGCCCCAACCGCCCTATCCTGCATGATCCGGTCCAGGTCTATGAGGTCGACTACCTCATTGTGGAATCAACCTACGGAGACCGTCTGCACGGCGACAGCCAGACAGCCCGCGAGCATGATCTTGCGAGGGTGATCAACGAAAACATCAAGCGCGGCGGCGTGCTGGTCATTCCCGCTTTTGCTGTCGGGCGAACCCAGGAGCTGCTGTATCACATCCGCGAACTTGAGAACCAAGGCGCGATTCCCCCGCTTCCGATTTATATTGACTCACCCATGGCGATCAATGCAACCGCGATTACGGCACAGATGCAAAACGACTATGATATACAGGCCCGCATGCTCGTGCTTGAGGGGCGGGAAATACTGAAGCCCGCCAACCTGCATATCGCCAAAAGCGTGGAGGAGTCCAAGGCGCTGCACGCGGTTAAAGGCCCTGCCGTATTTATTTCTGCCAGCGGCATGCTTGAAGGCGGCCGTATTCTGCACCATCTTCGGGAGCGCCTGCCGAAAGCTGAAAACACCGTATTGTTCGTCGGCTATCAGGCCGAAGGCACCCGCGGACGGGCACTGCAAAACGGAAATCCTGAAATCAAAATCCACGGCCAGATGGTGCCGGTCAGGGCGCACATCGAAAGCATATCGGGTTTTTCAGGCCATGCCGACTACCGGGAAATTCTGGCATGGCTGATGGGATTTAACAGGCCTCCCCGGCAGACCTTTATCGTGCACGGCGAACCGGTCTCTTCGCAGGCCATGCACGACAAAATCGCAGAGCACCTCGGCTGGCCTGCAACCATTCCCGTACTGGGACAGTCATTTGAGCTCAGCTGATGCGCACAATTCGTGCAGCCCGCATTCTGCGGTGCCGGATGTAAGAATCACCGGTACTGCAGCGCATCTCATCACACAGCGCATACATGCTGTACCGTGCTGTTTTTCCGCTTTTTCTCTTGCCTTTTACACATAGAGGCTATATATATTTTTTGAATATGTCAGACCTTACAGGGGGACACCGTTATGTTTGGCCTTGGAATGCCGGAATTAATCATTATCCTTGTTATTATTCTTATCATTTTCGGGGCCGGCAAACTCCCGGAAATCGGACGCGGACTCGGCAAGGGAATTAAAAACTTCAAATCTTCATTTAATGAGCCCGACCAGGGCGACGAGCAGAAAAAGCTCGATGATTCTTCAAAGGATTCCTGATCAATCAGCAGGAGACAGTAGTAAGAAATGACCTAGCAGGCTGTTGAAAAACGCCCATCTGCTGCGTTGTGCTGATCATTCGTCACTGCGGCGTACGGCAAAGTACGCCTCATTCCTCATGATTTCGCACGCCTTGCAT
>VGSH01000220.1 GCA_016875025.1 Deltaproteobacteria bacterium | reverse complement strand
CCAGAGCGGCGAGTACCTCTTCGATTGTCATCAGGCTTGTATCAAGTATGACAGCGTCAGGGGCCGGTTTAAGCGGTGCGTGCAGTCGGGTTGTGTCATTATGATCGCGCTGTTCGACATCTTTCAACAGGGCACTATACTCCATCGGGATATTTTTTTCAATAAGTTCTTTATGACGCCGCCGGGCCCGGACTTCCACGCTCGCGTCGAGGTAGAACTTGAAAGGCGCGTGCGGGAAAATGACGGTTCCGGCATCGCGGCCGTCAGCCACAAGGCCGGCGAAGGCGCACGCGCGCTGCCGGGCGACCATGGCTGCGCGCACGGAGGGCTGTGCAGACACGGCCGAGGCCAGCATGCTTACCTCGGGCAGGCGGATTTGATCGGTCACGTCTGTGTTGTTTAAAAACACGCGCTGCGTGCCGCCTTCACGGCTGAAGGAGATCTGGACCTGCGCGCACAGGTTGCCAAGAGCGGCATCATCCTCAGCGCTGATGCCCCGGTCGCGGGCGGCAAGGGCGACCGCGCGGTACATGGCGCCGGTATCAAGGTAGAGGATGTCCAGGCGCTCGGCCAGCATGCGGCCGAGCGTGCTTTTGCCCGATCCTACAGGGCCGTCAATCGTAATGACAGGGGCTTTGGTTGTGTCCATAGTGTGCGATTCAGCGCCGCCCGCCCCGGGGGTAGGATCCCAGCACCTTCATGAAGGCGGCATGGCCGGAGAGCTCGGCCAGAGCGCTTGCAACGGGAGCGTCCTGAGTATGGCCGGCGATATCGATAAAGAAAATATACTCCCAGGGTTTGGTGCGCGACGGGCGCGATTCAATTTTTGTCAGGTTGATGCCGTGCTTGCCGAACGGCTCAAGCATATTGTGGAGGGCGCCGACACCGTCCTTGATCGAGAACATGAGCGAGGTCTTGTCCTGGCCGGTGCGGCCCGGGCCCTGAATGCCGATAACCCAGAACCGGGTTGAGTTATACGGGTTGTCCTCGATGCGATCCATGAGTACCGGGATCGCGTGCGCGCGCGCGGCGTGCCGGCTGGCGATTGCCGCGGCAGCGGGGTTGTCGCGCACCGTCATGGCGGCCATGGCCGTGCTGGTGGCCTCCTCGATGGCTGCACCCGGCAGATGTTTTTTCAGCCACTGGCAGCACTGGGCCAGGGCCTGCGGGTGTGAATAGACAACACGGATATCCTCAAGCCTGACGGCGTTTGAAAGCAGGCTGTGCGAGATCTGCAGCAGGATTTCCGAGCAGATCTGCAGCGGCGAATCAATGAACATATCCAGCGTTACGTTGACGACGCCTTCGGTTGAATTCTCGATCGGCACCACCCCGTAATCGGCGCGCCCGCGCTCCACCTCGTCGAAAATATCGGCAATACTGACCGTATGGGTCAGCTCAATTGCCTGGCCGAACTGCTGCACGGCGGCCATATGCGAGAACGTCGCCTCGGGCCCCAGGCACACGACGCGCATGGTTTTTTCCATGTTCAGGGATGCCGATATGATTTCGCGGAAAACGGGCCTGATTGCCTGCGTGGGAAAGGGGCCGGGGTTGGAGGATGTCAGGCGCTCATAAATGGATTCCTCGCGCTCAAGCACATGGAAGCGCGCGCCGGGTTTGCTGTGTTTTGTGCGTCCGACTTCCAGAACATAGCGCGCCCGCTCGTTCAGCAGCTCAAGCAGGCGGTCGTCGATGGCGTCGATTTTTTCGCGCAAATCCGCGAGGTTTTTCTGTATGTCATCCATAGGCGATGTCTCTCCCGGGCACGCTGCCCGCAGTATCGGGATGCCGTGGCTGTGTGCGTATGAAAAAAGAAAAATATAGTAAAAAAGTAGCGTTAAATCAAACCTTTTTTACGCTCTGGCTCAGTAGTGTCCAAAATAATTTAGAACAGGCCCTCTGGCCGGGGCCGTGCCGTCCCTTCCGGCAGTTTGTGTACTGCCGCTGCAACGGCACGTCCTGTAACATTCATTGTATGCACGGCCCGGGCGCACTGCTGTCTACAACAATCGCGGGGGCGTGCCTGGCCCGTTTGAAATATTCCGGCACACGGGCCGAACGTGCAATGAGGCCTTCTTTCCCGGATGGGACGGCACGGCCCCGGCCAGAGGGCCTTCAGCAGCGATCGAATAATTTATTTTTGACAAATCTGGCTATGGCTCAAGATTGCCCGTGTGCCTGTACCCTGCGTAGTATGCCGGGATTTGCGGAGGCGGCTCGGGGGTCAGCGCGTTTGGCGCCGCATGACCCACAGCCAGGCGAGCCAGAACAGCCCAAGGGGCAGCACGCTCAGCAGGTTGTGCGCAAACAGCAGTTCGCCCAGGTTGAATGAGTTGAAATTGGGCGTCCATTGAACAATATCGGCCAGGGTGTAGATATCAGGGTACAGATGAAAATGGGAGAACGGCACGGGGTTGATTGAGACCGTGCCCTGCAGTATGTTTTGCAGTACAACGTCCCTGAGCGGATTTTTTATGTCCCCGGGAATGTCGATGGCCACGATGGTGATTGCCAGGTTGATTACGATCGACAGCATTGCAACAGCTGTGTAGCTGCGCGGGAAGCGTTTGACGGTGAACACCGTCAGCAGGAACATGAATGGATAGACCGGCACCAGGTAGCGCGGGCCCGGGGCTGAGCCGCCGTACCAGGCATGAAAGCTGGCGACAAACAGCAGGAAAATCAGTGAAACAGCGCATAGAAACAGAAACTCAGCCCGCAGGGCTCTCTTTTTTATAAACAGGATCACGCCCGGCAGGATCATGATCAGTATCGGGGATGTCACCAGCAGCCCGCGGTAGGGCAGCACGGTGAGTTCAATCAGGCGTCGCAGGGTCGGCCTGCCGAACAGGCGTCCGTGTTCATACACCATGACGGCCGGGTTGGCGTGCGCATAGCTTGATGCCAGCGGGCCGCCGAAGCAGACCCAGTTATAGTAGATCTGGAATAG
>VGSH01000219.1 GCA_016875025.1 Deltaproteobacteria bacterium | reverse complement strand
AAAAGGTTCGCGAAGCAGGCCTGCAAGCTCTTGGTGGCGCGTCTGCAGCCTTTTGCCGCATTCAGCAATCATGACAAGTATGGCCTGTAAACCGTCTGGTCGTCCAACAGGCGCAAGCAGAATGTCGCGGCCTGCATACGGCGCTGTTATCGTTTGCAGGGAAAAGGGCAGGGCGTGGCCGCCACTGAACAGTTCCGTTGCCTCGGCGCTCCACCAGTCCTGCAAAGCGTGCAGCTGTGATGCAGAGCAAGGAGCGCGGCCAGATGCCGGCTGACCGGCAGAATCCAGAAAGCCGAGCGCCATGGTCGATACGCAACTGTTCGCGCTGTCTATGCGGCAGATGATAATCTGTTCGAGCGGAAAATCATCGCGCAGCATCGGCGCAACGGTTGCGAGCATTTCAACAAGCCTGATATGTTTGCAGGCTTCCTGCCAGATTTCGAGCAGTAACGGTTGGAATTTTTGCATATAATCTCCTGTTATATTTAACTGAATAAATACCTTATTTAATTTTTTATTTCAATATTATTTGACAGTAAATATAATGACATTTTAATTGTATATTAATTCATATTATAGGTTTACTGGTTAATATATTGAAATTACTTAGTTTATTAATTTTGATTAATCTCATAACCGCTGCTTCATTGAAGTGATTGTTAGATGGCATCCTTAATGCAATGATAATGCCTGATCACGCAAAGCATTGTGCAAGAAGTATGCAGCCCGTTTGAGCATTTGACCTGTTGTTCTCATATTTTGAAAGGACAAGGAACGATGAAACTACACCGCATTTTTTTACTGATTGTCGTATGCAGTATCGTATCAGCAGCACATTCTTTTGCAGGCCCGATAGAACTGTTGAATGTATCCTATGACCCGACCCGCGAGCTGTACCGGGAGTTCAATGAAGCCTTTACAAAACACTGGAAGGAGAAGACCGGCCAGAGCGTTATTGTGCGTCAGTCCCACGGCGGTTCAGGCAAGCAGGCGCGTGCGGTCATCGACGGGCTGCAGGCCGATGTTGTCACGCTGGCTTTGGCTGGTGATATCGACGCCATCGCCGAGCGCGGTCTGATTCCCTCTGACTGGCAGAAGCGGCTTCCGAACAACAGCGCGCCGTACACCTCGACGCTGGCCCTGCTGGTGCGCAAGGGTAACCCGAAGAACATTAAATCATGGGAGGACTTAATCCGTGACGACGTCAAGGTAATCACCCCGAATCCGAAGACATCGGGTGTCGCGCGCTGGAATTATCTTGCCATCTGGGGTTATGTTTTGCGCCGTGAGCTCGGGAAGGACTATGTCGCCAGGCTGAAGAACCCGCAGGACCCGGCGGTAATTGCCGCCCAGAACAAAGCGCGCGAGTTTATCACGAAAGTTTTTAAAAACGTTCCGGTGCTTGACAGCGGCGCTCGGGATGCAACCAATACATTTGTGCAGCGCCGCATCGGCGATGTTTTGATCAACTGGGAGAATGAAATCCTGCTGAGCCGCAATGAGCTTGCCAGTGCCGGCGTCGAGATAGTTATTCCTGAAATCAGTATTTTGGCTGAACCCACGGTTGCGCTTGTAGATAAAAACGCTGACCGCCGCAAAACGCGTGAAGTTGCACAGGCTTATCTCGAGTTTCTGTATTCGCCGGCAGGGCAGGAGCTTGCCGGTAAAAACTACTACCGGCCCACTGATCCTGAAATTTCCGCCAAATACCGCGATCAGTTCCCGGCTATTGAGCTGTTCACGATTGATGCTGTGTTCGGCGGCTGGCCTGAGGCCACCCGGGTGCATTTTGCCGATGGTGGCGAATTCGACCGCATCTACATTCCGCGTTGAGCTACGCGATACAGGGAGATAACGGGTTCAACCTTGATGGAGTCTTAAGAAGTCCCCAACTGTCACCTCGAACAACGTGAGAGGTCTTGTAATTGTTTGAAAAATTAAGATTTCTCCCTTCGCCCGAAATGACAAAACAATCATTTTTTGACTTTTTACGATTGTGTCAACCTTAAGGAAAGCTGCACCCATGGCACAGCAACGCACACGCAAACGCGTACTGCCCGGTTTCGGCATGACCATGGGCTTTACCCTGACGTATCTGAGTCTGATGGTGCTCATCCCCTTGGCCGGCCTCTTTATCATGAGCGCCCGGATGTCCTGGGCCGATTTCCTGCACAAGGCCGTGCTTGATCCGCGCGTGCTGGCCGCCTACCGGCTGAGCTTCGGCAGCGCATTCATTGCAGCTCTCATTAATGCTGTGTTCGGGTTTATCGTTGCCTGGGTCCTGGTCCGCTACCAGTTCCGCGGCAAGCGCCTGGTGGACGCTCTGGTTGATCTGCCCTTTGCGTTGCCAACTGCTGTCTCAGGCATCGCCCTTACCACGCTGTACGCAAGCACGGGCTGGGTGGGCAGCCTGCTGGCCCCTTTAGGCATTTCTGTTGCCTATACACCCGCCGGCATCGTGGTGGCCCTGATCCTGATCGGGCTTCCGTTTGCCGTGCGGACGGTTCAGCCGGCTTTGGAAGATATGGACATGGAGCTGGAAGAGGCCGCAGCCAGCCTTGGCGCAGGCCGCCTTCAGGTGCTTGCGCGGGTGATCCTGCCCGCTATACTTCCGTCAATACTTTCGGGCTTCACCCTGGCATTTGCACGCGGTATCGGGGAATTCGGTTCGGTCTATTTCATCGCCGGCAACATGCCGATGAAAACCGAGATCGCGCCGCTTTTGATCATCATCAAGCTCGAGCAGTATGATTCCCTCGGAGCCGCTGCGATCGGGGTCGTGATGCTGGTTGTTTCCTTCGTTATGATCTTTATCATCAATGTGCTGCAGTTCTGGAGCAGGCGCTACCAGTAGGAGGGCCGGTTATGGGTGGAGTACAATCACGTTTGCACGGCGCGCAGCGCGGCGCCCGGACCGGGCGAACAGAGTCGCCCCTGGTGCGTCGCATACTGATCGCAACAGCGCTTGCGTTTCTGCTGCTCGTGCTGGTGCTGCCGCTTGTT
>VGSH01000218.1 GCA_016875025.1 Deltaproteobacteria bacterium | reverse complement strand
CACGCTGTTTATTGATTGTCCGACCCTGCCTGCCTATATATTGCGCCGACATTACTCTTGACACACAATCGCCCCTGTTTTATAGTTTGCCCATCTCAAAGCAAGTTCCTATCAATTAGACCTCCGGCAATTGCGCTTACGGCCTGCCTCCCAAAAAGCTCTTGATTTTTGTGCAGGCATTAAATACAATCATAATGCATGCAAATAATGACATCAGGAGGAGCCATGAAAAGCATTACTATCAGAGGTATAGACGTGGAGCTTGATGCTGCTATTAAAGATCAGGCAGTCCGCAGCAGACAAAGCGTCAATCAATGGCTGATTGAATCCTTAAAAAAACTCACCGGCAAATCGAAAGAGCCTGTTTTTAAAAAATATAATGACCTTGATGCCCTGGCAGGAGGCTGGAGCAAACAGGAAACAAAAGATTTCCTTGCCGATATTAAAATATTTGAAAAAATCGATAAGGATATCTGGCAATGAAAAAAGTTGCCATCGACACAAACATCTATGCGGCATTTAAAGCAGGCAATGCCGACATTGTGGAGCTGTTCCGGCACTGCGACTATATCGGCGTTGATATAACAGTAATTGCCGAGTTGTATGCGGGATTTGCCATGGGTGATCGAGAAAGAAAAAATCGCAGTGAGCTTGAAGCATTTCTCAACACACCGCGGGTTTATATTTTGACGCATGACCTGGAAACAGCCGAATTCTACGCCCTTATCGTTAAGCAGCTCAGAGAAAAAGGCAAACCGATTCCGACAAATGATATCTCGATTGCCGCAAGCGCCATGCGGCATAGTCTTGCGCTGATTTCACATGACAGACATTTTGAAGCAATCAAGGGGCTTCTGCTGACAAAAGAAGGGTAAGCAAACCCTGTCCGGCTGAAGAACTTACGTTGTGGACAAATTGCACAAAACCTCACCTGATTGATAGTTATGGAAAGACATAAAACGGTTCTAAATTGATAGGAACTCGCTTTGGGATGAAGAAAGTATATGTCGGTGATTATGGTGTGTCAATAAAAAATCCGCCGCAAGATATGGGACGGGGTTTTGGTGGCGGCCTGAGATGCTGATATAAAATATCTTGCGGCGCGGCGCGCGGTCTGATATGGGGCGTTATGTCAACCGCAAAGGCTGTTTTTGAGCGCACCCCTCACGATCAACCTTTGACGGATTTCATTTTACAGATAGGCTTCAAAAGGATAATCCGGGTCAACGCTGTCGTATACGGGGATGTAATCAGCCGCATAACAGTCTGATGGCGGCGCTTTGGTCTTTGGCGGCGGGCGGCTTTCTGTCTCCGTTCGGCAGAGCTCACGGTCGTAGACCCACAGCCCGATATGCTGAAGTATGGCTTTGATGACTTCGGGCTGGTCTATGAAGCTGATTATCTTCATTGCCCCGTTACACTTGGGGCAGGTAAGCGGATCAACTTCATAGATTTTCTGTATTAGCCGCGCCCATGCCTTGCGTTTTGCCGGGGAGGTATCGTCAGCTTCAATGATAGCGGGGATTGCAGTATCAGTTTTTTCGTTTTGCCGCTTGCCTCGGCAGACATTGCTGTAATAGCCATAATACCTGACCATCTGCTCACCCCTGTTTGGCACATGGGAGCACATAGCGGCAAGCCACTCCAGCGCAGCAAAGGTCTTTGTCTCCCCGCCCTTTTTAGCCTTATAGATGACTTTTGACTCATCCCGCAGATAGGTCATCCGCTCCTGAGAGAAAGAGGCCCGGATGATGTAACGGGCGAGGTTTTCCATGGCAGTGGCATCTCCTGGATATATCCTGCTGCCGCAGAACACGGTAGATACTTCAGCACCTGGGCCTGTGGCAGGCGCAGAAGCGCCCGCCGCCGAAGATCAACTCGCCACCGTCGGGTTATTGGGCGGCAGAAGCAATTCCCACATATGATTGTATCGACCCCGATTACCCTTTTGAAGCCTATCTATAAAAAAACCCATCAAGGCTGACCGGCAAGGCTGCGCGCAAAAACAGCCCCGCCGGTCGACATAATGCCCCATATCAGACTGCACGCCACACCGCATAATTTTTAATCACGCTGTTTATTGATTGTCCGACCCTGCCTGCCTATATATTGCGCCGACATTACTCTTGACACACAATCGCCCCTGTTATATAGTTTGCCCATCTCAAAGCAAGTTCCTATCAACCAACAAATCGTACAGAAAGGAACCATTATGAAAAAAATGCTTGTCGTTATGCTGGCTGTTATGTGTTCATTCGCCCTGAGCATTCCGGCCTGGGCAGGCGCGCTCGCGCCCCCCAAGGAGCTGTGTCTGTCATTCAGCACCGGCCTGACCCTGTGCCTCTCAACCAAGGCCAGCGGCACAATAAAATTCGCCGATAACGCCAAGGTAAAATACTACACCATTGATGGTTCGTTCTTCAAAGACGGCTCCCACTTTCCGGTCGGCGGCACCGGCTACATGGACGGCAGCCTTTTCCGCTTTCACGTGAGCGGGCAGGTCATCGACGGCCACTGGATGCACCAGTCGGTCAACGGGTATGTAGACCTCTCCGAGCGGCCCGCTGAAGGCGCCATGACCGCAATTTACAGCTTAGCGGATGATACTGTCATCGAAACGCCGCACGAGCTCGACGAAGTGCCGTGCAGCACCATTCAGAAACCGAACAACCCGGTTCTGTAAGAACCTTAATTTTCGGATCCCGCCTGCGGATCCTCCAAACGCCTCGTAACATCACATCTACCATGAGTTACGGGCAGGGCCAGAAGCCCTGCCCGTGACCGCCCCTTCTCAGCCCGAACCGCCATGCCGGGCTTTTTTTATCGGATCGAATTTAAAAGCATCTCGACCCCGATACCGACAGCGATCCCGGTTTATTGCACGCATGCCTCGCGCAGAGACGCAGGGACGCAGAGAAAAGAATAAAAAACAACTGATGACGCAATCCCCTGCATTATTAAAGCCGACGCTGCTTCACCGGCCAGGCGCAGGTCCTGGGCGCGGTTGATACAAAAGATTTACGAAGTTGATCCGCTCACCTGCCCGA
>VGSH01000217.1 GCA_016875025.1 Deltaproteobacteria bacterium | reverse complement strand
GTAGACTCCATCGAAGGCTTCAAGCGTGCGCCTGACCGCATCGGCAGCAGCGCTGAAGTCAACGCTGTCCGGGCACAGGCCGTTTCCCGGACACAGGGTGATATTGCGCAGGGTGTCGCCGCAGGCACCAAGCCCGGTGAATCCTGCCGTTGCCAGTTCCTGCTGCAGCCCGGGCAGGCGTTCAGTGGTAATATTGTGAAATTCAATGCACTGGCGCGTTGTCAGCAGCAGTGGCGTGCCGGGCGTGTGCCGGCGCGCACAATCTGCCAGCCTCTGCCAGGCGAGAGCGTCGAGCGCGCCTCCTTGAATTTTTATTCGCTGCATCCAGAGCCCCTTCTGGCGTTGGGCATAGACGCCGCTGAGTTTCAGCAGTCGGCTGTCGGCGCGTGCGGAAGGGCAGGGGAATGCCGGTTGAGGACGCAGGATGTCTCCGTCCGTTTTTGGTCTGTCGGGAGCATCCTCGTGCGTTGTCCGGTTCGGAATAGAACACTGATTGATCAGGCTGCCCTGTGCATCGTGCATTTTCCACAGGATATGATCTGGCTTGATGCGTGCGCTGAGCCGGTGGCGCGCCTCCGATATCTGAAACGGCAGCTCAATGCAAAGCGCCTCTTTCGGGCAGGCCTTAACGCAGGCAAAGCAGTCCCAGCATTCAGCGGGCTCGCGCAGGCAGGCTTTGCCGTT
This sequence comes from Deltaproteobacteria bacterium, assembly GCA_016875025.1. Lineage (GTDB taxonomy): Bacteria > Desulfobacterota > WTBG01 > CAIYCZ01 > CAIRTM01 > CAIRTM01. The sequence continues at coordinate 2,375 of VGSH01000217.1, read as the reverse complement.
TTCGCGGTAAAAAAGATCGCCGGGGCAGATTTCCTCGCAAAAACCCTCCCTGCGCTTGCCGCAGCCTTTACAGAGTTTTACATCAATGCGCACGGTCATTCAGGCTTCCTCCACGGGGGAGCATACATAGGGTGGCGCGGGGTCGCGTTTGCACACGGTGATGCGGTCGCCCTGCATGCGCGAGTTGATGAACACCTTGAACTCAAGGTCATTGCGCAGCGGGTAGTCAAGCCGGGTCTGATAGCAGGGCCAGCGCGTTTCGCGGCGGGCCAGCAGATGCTCGACCAGCACGCGTGCGAGCAGAATGCGGTCGGCGGTGTCGTACGTGCGCATCAAATCATGCGGGGTGGCGGCTGCCATGGCGCGGCTGCGCTGCTCGAGGTCCTCCAGATATGCGCGCGCCAGCAGGAGCTTGTCGCGGCTGGTTTCGTAATTTTGCGTGCTGCCGCCGGCGTACTCCTCCATGATTTTCTGCAGGCGCTCCTCAACCTCGGTGAAGGCCAGATCGCCATGGGCCTGCAGGGGCCGGGCTGCCTCCTGCAGGGCTGCTTCAATATCAGCCGAGGTCGCTGCGCTTTTGCCGTTGATTTCACAGGAGAGCATATGCTCGACCGCTATCTGCGCCTCGGCAAAGCAGCCGGTGATGTATTTTTTCGGGGCGCCGCCGGCAGCATCTCCGGCTGCATACAGGCCGGCTACGGTTGTGCGGCGGTGCGCATCGATCCAGAAACCGGCCATGCCGTGGCCGCCGTTGATACAGGGCTCAGATCCGCAGATTTCAACGCGGCGCAGCGGCTGCTCAATATCCTTGAGCAGGTGCAGAACGATTGACGGGGCCATGTTGAGATAGCTTTCGATCAGCAGATCGTAGCGGCTTTGATCAAGATCGCTGATATCGACATAGCAGGGCCCGCTGCCCTGCCTGTGCTCCTGAATGGTGAACAGCAATCGCTCGCAGGTAGTGAGCTTCCGGCCCAGCATTGCTTCTTTCTGTCGCGTGTAGGTTGCGCCACTGGCATTGCACTGCCGCATGCCGGTCCCAAGCATCAGCGTGCCGGTCGGTGCGATCACGTCCTTGGTGCGCAGGGCAACGAAGCGCATTTCAAAGGAGGTCATTTCGGCCCCGCTTCGCAGTCCCATTGCAAGACCTGCGCCTGCATTGTACGGGCAGTACCAGGTCTTGGTGCGGGCCAGTCCCGGGTTGGACGGCCGGTAGATACCGGTGGCGCCGCCGGTGCAGATCATAACGGCGCGCGCGCTAATCACAGAAAATTCGTTTGTGCGCAGGTGGCAGACCAGCGCTCCGCAGACCTCAGCGTGCGCGTTGTGCAGCAGGCGCACAACCGGGCTGCGGTTGAAAACGCTCACACCGGCGCTCGCAACCGCATCTGCCAGCAGCGGTTTGAGGTGCTCGCCGTGCATGAGAATCGAGCGGGGTGAGCGCGAAACGAAGCCGCCCTGTGGCGTGCGCGGAAAGGGCACGCCGAGGCGCTCGATTTCCGCGGTCATGCTGTTCAGACGTTTGCCGATTGAGAGCACCAGGTCGTCACGGACGATACCGTAATTGTCGTGCCTGACATAGTCGAGGTAGTCTTCCGGCGTGCCTGTAACAAGGTGGGCATTGACCGCGTTCAGGCCCATGGCCAAACAGCCGGAGCGCCGGATATGGGCTTTTTCAGCAATAGTCACTGAGATGGACGGCGCAGCGCGTTTGGCGAACAGGGCTGCCATGCAGCCGGCCGTGCCGCCGCCGATAATTAACAGGTCGGTGTTGATGTGCTGCACATTTAACAGATTCATAGCTCTATCACAGTGCGAAAAGGGCCGTGCTGAGGTAGCGCTCGGCCGTGTCGGGCAGCAGGGTGACGATGAGTCTGTCCTGATATGCGGGGCGCCCGGCGATTCCAAGCGCGGCGTGCACGGCCGCACCTGACGAGATGCCTGCCAGGATGCCTTCGCATTTGAGCAGCCGGCGTGTCATGGCAAAGGCTTCGGCGTCGTGCACGGTAATGATTTCATCGATCAGGTCACGCCTCAGTATCTGCGGAACAAATCCGGCGCCGATGCCCTGAATCATATGCTTCCCGGCCGGCCGGCCCGACAGCACCGCGCTTGAATCAGGCTCGACTGCGATGATTCGAACAGCGGGCTTGCGCTCTTTGAGGGCTTCGGCAACACCGGTGATAGTGCCGCCTGTGCCGACCCCGATCACGACCGCGTCGACCAGCCCGTCGGTATCGTTCCAGATTTCCAGTGCAGTCGTGTCACGGTGCACGGCCGGGTTGGCGCTGTTGCAGAACTGCATGGGTATAAACGCGGTTTTGATTTTTTCCGCAAGCGCGCGTGCCTTTTCAATCGCGCCCTGCATTCCCTTT
>VGSH01000216.1 GCA_016875025.1 Deltaproteobacteria bacterium | reverse complement strand
ATTCAGGCCGAGACATTCTGCTTGCGCCTGTTGGACGACCAGACGGTTTACAGGCCATACTTGTCATGATTGCTGAATGCGGCAAAAGGCTGCAGACGCGCCACCAAGAGCTTGCAGGCCTGCTTCGCGAACCTTTTACTATTGCCATGGAAAATGACAAACGACTGCACGAGCTTGAAGCCCTGCGCGAGGCTGCCGAGGCTGACCGGCGCTCGCTTATGGACCGGCTCAACCGGCGCGAACCCGGCGACACCATTGTGGGCGCTGAATCCGGTCTGCGCCTGGTGTTTGAACGCATCAACATGGTCGCGCCGCTGGATGTGCCTGTTCTGATTCTGGGTGACACCGGGTCAGGCAAGGAAATTATAGCGCGCGCGATCCATGTGCGCTCAAACCGCGCTCAGGGAGCCTTTATCAGGGTCAACTGCGGCGCAATTCCCGCCGGGCTGATCGATTCTCAGCTGTTCGGCCATGAAAAAGGTTCGTTTACCGGAGCAACGGAGACACGCAAGGGCTGGTTTGAACGCGCCGACGGGGGCACGCTTTTCCTGGACGAGGTCGGCGAGCTTCCGCTTGAAGCGCAGGTGCGGCTGTTGCGTATTCTGCAGGACGGCTGGCTTGAACGTGTCGGCAGCCAGAAGCCGATTCATGTAAATGTGCGCATCGTGGCTGCCACCCACCGCGATCTGGCTGCAGAAGTCACCATGCGGACGTTTCGAGAGGATTTATGGTACCGGCTCTCAGTATTTCCGATAAGGCTTCCGGCCCTGCGCGAGCGGCCTGAGGATATCCCGGCGCTTGCGCGCCATTTTGCACAGCTGGCCGCCCGGCAATTCGGCCTGAAGCCGGTTATGCCGACCGCAGAGGATATCGGCCTGCTCAGTTCATATCAATGGCCGGGTAATGTACGAGAGCTGTCATCGGTTATTGACCGGGCGGCAATTCTCGGCGGCGGAACGCGCCTTGAAATCGCGGCTGCGCTGGGGATACTCGATGGGCAGAGCATCGCACCGCCGCAACCGGAACGGCCTGTGAAACAGGATGCCTCGGCTGCGCAGTCCGAGCTGAAAACCCTGGACGATGTACAGCGCGAGCACATCATCGCCACGCTCGCGTCCCTGCACGGACGCATTGACGGCCCGCACGGCGCAGCCGGGCGACTGGGTGTGCATCCCAGCACCCTGCGCGCTAAAATGCGCAGGCTCAAGATACAATGGCGCCCCTTTCGCACGCGAGCCTGATCAAAACGCTGTCGCGTTTTTAGTTTCACGATCCGTCTGATCGGTCGGACCAGCCGGATAGCTGGAGCATGTTTCAAAATGCGCTAGCCTGACAAGATTGACCGTTCACCCTGAGCCTGTCGAAGGGTAGAACGGGTGGTCCGTTCATGGTTCGACGGGCTCACCACGAACAGGTTTTTCTTTGAAACAGCTACAAAATTTAGAAAAATATTCTACAGCAGGCGGCCTTTCACAATTACACCGTCAACCTCAGCTATCCTGACGTGCTGCAGCGTGCCCATCAGCGCATCATCACCTGCAAACAGCACCGGGATATAGGTGCGGGTAATGCCGCGCAAAAGGCCGGTTGTACGCTCGCGGCGTCCCTCAACCAGCACTTCCAGGTCAGCGCCGATGCTGCGCTCAAAAAAAGCCCTCTTTTTAAGATCGGACAGTGTACGCAGGATTCGCATGCGTTCACGGATAACTCCGGGTGCGACCTGATCGGGCATCTGCGCTGCTGCTGTGCCAGGCCTGCGCGAATAGGAAAAAACATGCAGGTAGCCTGCCGGGAGCGCTTCAAGCAGGCTGAGCGTATGTGCAAACCGATCTTCGGTTTCACCCGGAAGCCCGGCGATGACATCAATACCGATATTAATGTCGGGGAGTTCGTGCACCAGGCGCTGCACCAGATCAGTAAAAAATTCAGGCGAATAGGTACGCCGCATGGCGCGCAGTATATCCGCATCACCGCTTTGCAGCGGTATATGCACATGCGCACAGATGCTCTTTGATCGCGCCATACTGCTGATCAGCTCATCGGACCACTCGTTCGGCTCAATCGAGCTCAGGCGCAGCCGAAGCCCCTGCAGGGCTGGGTCCTGTTCACAGCAGGCCAGCAGTTTATTCAGCGAATGCCGGGGCTGCAGATCCCATCCCCATGCACCGAGATGGATACCGGTCAGTACGATTTCACGGTAACCGTTAGCAGCAAGGGCGCGCATGCGCTGGAGAACCTTGTCGAGCGGCAAACTGCGGCTTGGACCGCGCACAGAAGGAACGATGCAATAGGCACAACGATTGTTGCAGCCGTCCTGAATTTTTAGAAAAGCCCGGGTTCTTCCGATAAAAGTTTCGGCTCCGGCCGATGTGAACAGCTGTTGGCCGGATATGTCCCGCACAGTGAACAACGGCTGTTCACCCTGCAGTAATGAATCGATCAGACGGGGGATATCATCTTTTTCACTATTGCCGGCAACCATGACACGCGGGGACAGTGCCCGCAGCCGGTCCGCGTTTTTTTGCGCATAGCAGCCGGTCACAATAACCGGAGCACTATCAGAGCAGCGCAGGGCGCGCCGGATAAGCTGCCGCGATTGCGACTCGGTTGAAGCGGTAACAACACAGGTATTGATGATGTAACAGTCAGCGGGCCGGGTAAAAGAAACAATGACGTACCCGTTTTCCTGCAGGGCATGCGCAATCGCGGCTGAATCGCACTGATTGACCTTGCATCCCAGGGTGGTTATGGCGATCGTTTTGCACGTGTGCGGCATGGAAGGAGACAATTCAAAATGAGCAGCGGACAATGAAACACATATATGTTCACAAACTACCACAGTCTTGTTTAAATGCAACGAATAACAAAGGGTTAAAATACTGAATATCCGATATGATGTTAAAACACCTTTCATGCATTGGCGAATATTGTTAAAATTTATGCTAGTGTAGTGTCCCAAGAATAACTTGAATAAATAGACTGCTTATGTTAAGCTTCTCCTAAAACGAAAGGAGAAGCATATGGCGATTGGAAGACCAGTACAACCAATTGAGTTAACTCATGAAACCA
>VGSH01000215.1 GCA_016875025.1 Deltaproteobacteria bacterium | reverse complement strand
AAGGGCCGAGACGCTCGGCGCGCATGCGGATCTGTCGGGCTGATTCCTCTCCGGAGACATAGAGGACTTTGCGGCCGGCTTCAGAGAGTTTTGTCAGCGCCTGCAGAACAAGGGTGGATTTGCCGATACCCGGATCACCGCCGATCAGAACCACGGCGCCCGGCACGAGTCCCCCGCCCAGAACCCGGTCGAGTTCGGAAATGCCGGTCGGCGTGCGGGCATCCTGCTGGGCAGCGATTGCGCTCAACGCAAGCGGTTCCGTGCCCTCGGCGGTTCTTACAGCGCTTTTTCGGGAGGGTCTTTTTTCTTCGTAAAACGTATTCCACTGGTCGCAGTCCGGGCACTTGCCCAGCCATTTCGCCGATTGAAAGCCGCAGAATGAACACGTATATACTGTTTTGTCTTTTGCCATTTCCGTTTTCCTGCTCTGCACCGCTTTTGCCTGCAGCAGATATTTGAGAGAGAGTATTGTAGCAGGTGCCCGGATTCTGTCAAATGATAAGGGACCGGGTGGTCGCCAATCTTTTCTATTGACAGCAGGACAGTCTGTCTTTTATAGTCAAAATTTGATTTTGACGTTAAAAACAGCCATCCGACTGGCTTCCGTGTACAGGTATCCGGCCTGACAACGCTTTTGACATGAAAGGATGACCATGAAGAAGAACGAGCCCAGCAAAATAAGAAACATCGCGATTGTCGGCCACGGCAAGTCCGGCAAGACATCCCTGGCCGAGGCGATGCTTTTCAGCGGCAAGGCGACAGACCGGCTGTGCAGGGTCGACAACGGCGAATCGGTGCTGGACTGGGAACCCGAGGAAAAAGACCGCCGCATGACCATCATGAGCGGGTTTCATCATGTCAACTGGAAAAAGTGCGCGGTGAACATCATCGACACGCCCGGTGATTCAAACTTCGTGGCCGACACTTTCAACAGCCTGCAGGTGGTTGACGCGGCCGTGCTGGTTATCGACGCAGCCTCGGGCGTGCAGGTTATCACCGAGAAAATATGGCAGGTACTGAAAAGCCGCAAAATTCCGACCGTTGTTTTTGTCAACAAGCTCGACCGCGAAAACACCGATTTTTATGCAATCCTGGATAATATTAAAAATGGGCTGGGTGTCAGCCTGACGCCGATCACCATTCCGATCGGGCAGGACGCCGGCTTCAGCGGCGTGGTTGATCTGGTGAAAATGAAAGGCCTGCGCTTTGCCGCGGATGATTCCGGCCAGGTGAGCGAAGGCGATATCCCGGCGGACATGAGCGGCCGGGTTGAAGAACTGCGCCAGCAGCTTATTGAAAATATCGCCGAGTCCGATGAGTCGCTGCTTGAAAAGTACCTTGAAGGCGGTGAGCTTTCCGTCGATGAAATCAGCGCAACCATGACAACCGGAATAAAAGGCGCCAGCCTGGTCGGTGTTATGTGCGGCTGCGCGGTAAAAAATCACGGCGTGCAGCCGCTTCTGGATTTTATTGTTCAGTATTTTCCCTCACCGCTTGACCGGGCAGAGCTGGAAGTGCTTGATCCCAAAACAGGCGAACCGCGCACGGTCGCCATTTCCGAGAGCGGGCCGCTGCTGGCCTACGTATTTAAAACCATCGCTGATCCCTATGCCGGCAAGCTGACCTTGTTTCGGGTGTTTTCAGGCGAGCTTGCGGCTGATTCAACCGTGTACAACGCCACCCGGGACACCAAGGAAAAGTTCGGCAATATCCTGCGCATTGAAGGCAAAAACCAGTCCGCCATCGATGCGGCCGTGGCCGGCGATATCGTGGCTGTCGCCAAACTGAAGGAAACCTCCACCGGTGATACATTCTGCGAACCGGGTTCAGCCGTCAAGTTCAAGAGCATCACCCATTCCCGGCCGGTTACCTCATACGCGGTCATGGCCAAAACCCGCGCCGATGAGGATAAAATGGCCAGCTCCCTGCACCGGCTGATGGAAGAGGACCCGACCCTGCTGCTTGAGAAAAATGAAGCCACCAAGGAGTTTGTGCTCTCAGGCGTGGGCCAGGTGCACATTGATGTTACCGCGCTGCGCCTGAAGCGCAAGTTCGGGGTTGAAATCGAGATGAAGCTGCCCAAGATCGCCTATAAGGAAACCATCAAGGGAAAGACGAGGATTCAGGGCAAGCACAAGAAGCAGTCCGGCGGTCGGGGCCAGTTTGCCGACACCTGGATTGAAATCGAGCCGCTGCCCAGCGGCGGAGGCTTTGAGTTTGTCGATAAAATCGTGGGCGGCGCAATACCGCGCAACTACATCCCCGCGGTTGAAAAAGGCATCGCGAACCAGATGGTTGAAGGCATTCTGGCGGGATTTCCGATTGTGGACGTGCGCGTATCGCTGGTCGACGGCGGCTATCATGATGTCGATTCATCAGATATGGCATTCCAGATCGCCGGCTCCAAGGGCTTCAAGGCCGGTTTTGTGCAGTGCAATCCCATTCTGCTCGAGCCGATCATGCTGGTTGAGGTGACTGTGCCGGATGACCTGACCGGTGATGTCATGGGCGATGTCAACAGCCGCCGGGGCCGCGTGCTGGGTATGGAACAGGGTGTGGGCGGCCAGATGGTCAAGGCGCTGGTGCCGCAATCGGAGATGCTGACCTATTCGGCCGAGCTGACATCAATGACCAGCGGCCGCGGCATGTTCACCATGCAGTTCGATCATTATGAGGAACTGCCGCACAATCTGGCGGAAAAGGTCATCGCCGCTTCACAGAAGGAAGAGAAATAAACGGTTCGTTACTAATGTCTGGTGCAGGCGTATTGAGGAGGAGTGCCGCATGGGTGAGCCTGACTATCCCGAAACACAGCCGGACGGGCAGGAGAAAATCCCTGAAGGGTATTTCTCTGAGGAACTGACCGCGGAAACTGAGGACACCGCTCATCAGACAATTAAGATTGAATCCATGACCGCCATGGTTCTGCGCATGGATGTGAGCGATAAAATCAAGCTCGCGATCGTCGGCAACAAGGAGGCCCGCGGCCTGCTGATCAAAGAGAGCAACAAGGTGGTGGTGAAAAATGTGCTTGAGAATCCGCGAGTGACCGATGAAGAAATCGTCTTCTACGCCGGTAATAAAAATCTTTCCGGCGAGGTCGCGCG
>VGSH01000214.1 GCA_016875025.1 Deltaproteobacteria bacterium | reverse complement strand
CAACAGCAGGGCGAATCTGTGCAAGGTATTCAAGGCGGCCCTGGAAAAAATGTTCCTCGGTCAGCACTGATACGGCACAGGCCCCGTTGTCCGCATAGGTTCGCGCTATGGCTACCGGATCGAAATCCTGACGGATAACACCCTTTGAAGGGGAGGCTTTTTTTGCTTCGGCAATAATGTTGACTGACCCCGGCCGGCTGAGTGCCCGGATAAAATCACGAGCAGGCGACTGCGCTGCTGCTGACGCAATGAGCTGCTCCAGGCTGACAGCGCGCATGCGACAAGCCAGGTCTTTTGCGGTCCGGGCTATAATTTTCGAAAGTATCATGACGGCGGCTGAAATTCTGAAGTGACCTTTTGCAGCTGCTGAAGTTTTCCGAGTGCAGCACCCGAGTCAACGGCCTTAAACGCTTTAGCGAGTGCGCACGGAAAAGTCTGTGCAGCGCCGGCCGCCACAAGGGCTGCAGCTGCGTTTAAACATACGATATCGCGCCGGGGGCCTTGCTCTCCTTTGAAAATGGCCTGTATTATTTTTGCATTGCAAACGGCGTCACCGCCGACGATATCGCCGGGTGAAGCTATATCAAGCCCGAGTTCGGAGGGGTTCAGGATTATTGTCGCCACCCTGCCCTTTTCCCATGTGCTGATTTGTGACGGCGCGCAAATGCTGAGTTCATCCAGTCCGTCAAGACCGTGCACAACCAGTGCACGCGTCCGCCCGAGCAGCCCTGCAACGGTTGCCATCATTTCGGTCCGGTCTCGCCGGTTGACGCCCAGAACAAGGCAGTCAGCATCCGCAGGGTTGGTCAGGGGGCCGAGGAGGTTGAAAATCGTCGGCAGGGGAATCTGCGCGCGCACCGGGGCGGCGTATCGCATGGCGGGATGCAGCGTGCGTGCGAACAGAAAACCGATGCCGATGCGCTCAATGCAGACGGCAACCTGCTCCGGACTCAGCATGATATTAATACCGAGCGCTTCAAGCACATCAGCGCTTCCGGAGTTGCTTGTGGCCGCCCTGTTGCCGTGCTTGGCAATACGCAGTCCGGCAGCGCAGGCGACAAAGGCCGCCGCGGTCGAAATATTAAATGTGCCGGACATGTCGCCGCCGGTGCCGACAATATCGACCAGAGGTTCATCCGTAAAACGCTTCAACGGAATGACCGCTGCTTTTGAACGCATAACACGGGCGGCGGCGGCAATTTCTGCCGCACATTCCCCCTTGATCGACAATGCGGTGAGAAACGACGCAATCTGTATGTCGGTTGCCCTGCCGCTCATGATCTCGTGCATGCAGGCGCTCATAAGGTCGTCATCAAGAGCATGTCCGGATGCCAGTATCTGGATGGCTTTTTTTAGCATACCGCAGGCAATCTCCTGAATAATGACAGGTAAAGTCAACGTCCTGTGCCGGGCAGGCACTATACCATAATTCGCCTTGGCATTATAATTAAAATTAATCCTTCGCAGTCAGTGGGATGGATAGTGACCGTAACAGACCGGGACTGTCAGGCTTGACAAAAATTCAATTAATCGTATTGTACATATCGACTGGGCACGACACATGTTTTTATCCGGCGCCATGAGAATATGAATAAAATCCCGAAATTCAGCTCACCGCTTGCCGAGCGCATGCGGCCACGAAGCTTGTCGGAATTCGTTGGCCAGGAACACCTGACTGCACCCGGAAAGCTGCTGCACCATATGGTCGCACAGGGCGAACCAAGCTCGATTATTCTCTGGGGCCCGCCCGGCACCGGCAAAACCACGCTTGCCCATATTATCGCGTCCGCCTCAGGATCAGCTTTTTCCGCACTCAGCGCGGTTACCGCCGGCATTAAAGACGTCCGCCAGGTTATTGCAGAAGCTGCCCAACTACGGCAGGAGCACGACCGTGGCACCATTCTCTTCATTGATGAAATACACCGTTTCAATAAGGCCCAGCAGGATGCTTTTCTGCCGCATGTTGAAAACGGCGATATTATTCTCGTGGGCGCTACGACTGAAAACCCGTCATTTGAGGTTATATCCCCACTGCTGTCGCGCACTAAGGTTCTGGTCCTCAAACAGCTTAGTGAAAAGGATATTATAACAATTCTTGAACATGCGCTTGCCGACAGCGGGCGCGGCATAGGCGCCTTTCACGCAGAAGCAGGGCCGGATATGCTGGAACTCATAGCTCAGCACAGCCAGGGCGATGCGCGCGCAGCCTTGAACACGCTTGAGCTGAGCGTTATGCTTACCGGCGCAAACGAAGCCGGCGTTCGCTGCATCAGCCGTGCCAGCATTGAGAACGCCCTGCAGCGCAAAATGCTGCACTATGATAAAGGCGGCGAAGAGCACTATAATCTTATTTCAGCGCTGCATAAGTCTCTGCGCGGCAGTGACCCGGATGCTTCCCTGTACTGGCTTGCCCGGATGCTGACGGCCGGCGAAGACCCGTTGTTCATCGCTCGGCGCCTGATCCGTTTCGCAAGCGAGGACATCGGCAACGCCGACCCGCGCGCCCTGCAGGTCGCACTCGACGCCCGCGATGCCTTTCACTGCATCGGTCATCCCGAGGGTGAGCTCGCCCTTGCGCAGGCGGTTGTGTATCTGGCGACCGCCCCAAGAAGCAATGCCCTGTACGTTGCCTGGCAAAAAGCAATGCGTTGTATCGAGAAAACCGGCACCCTGCCCGTTCCGCTCAATATCCGCAATGCCCCGACCGGACTCATGCGTGATCTTGGCTACGGCAGCGGCTATAAATATGATCATAACTACGATGACGCCATCGCCGATCAGCAGCTTCTCCCTGACGAAATCACAACAGAGCGCTTTTATCAGCCCTCGGGGCGCGGATATGAAAAAATAATAGCTGAGCGTATGGACTATAGAGCGCGCAAAAAAAACCGTGATTAAATCGGACACGGTCAACATATACCCGGCGCGTATTTAAGCATATTTATGAGAGCACATTTGAGTTGACCTGCCGTTTGATTTTACATATATACATAGCGACATAAGTATTTGCGCATATCGATCTTTTCTGCTATACTGCCTTTATAGAGCAGAAAGGAGGTTGTCATGCGCAAGCTTCAAATCACAGAAGCCGATCTCATGCGAATCGCGCTTC
>VGSH01000213.1 GCA_016875025.1 Deltaproteobacteria bacterium | reverse complement strand
TTTCTGCGCTATGCAAAATTATATGAAAAAAACCGGGCCGCCCGAACTGAAAAATAGCACTGTCTGTTTTTTCAACACAAACAAAGTGTGGGGCGGCGGCGAGAAGTGGCATTTCGAGAACGCCTGCGGCCTGCGGGAGCGCGGCTACAGCGTATGCATTGTTGCGTATACAAACAGCCCGCTGCATGAAAAAGCTTTGGCTGCCGGCATTTCGGCATTCGGATTAAAGCTGAATAATTTTTTATTCCTTAATGCTCTGCATCTGCGGAAAATCAGGCGCATCTTCACGCAAACCAGTACAGGCCTGGTGCTGCTCAACCTTTCCCGCGATATCAAGGCCGGCGGCCTTGCTGCACGACAGGCCGGCATCAGGCACCGGATCTACCGCAGGGGCAGCGCGATTCCGGTCAAAAACACTTTTTTAAACCGCTATCTTTTCAAAAACGTGGTTACAGAAATTATTTCAAATTCACAGGAAACCTCACGAACGCTTACCTGCCTCAACCCGGAGATTGCACAGAAGAAAATAACGGTCCTCTACAACGGGATTGACACGGGCCGGTTTTCGCCGGCAGCGCGCACAAGCCTGCAGGGCCGGCCGCTTGTTATCGGAACCGCCGGGCGCCTGTCAGCGCAGAAAGCGCAGCAGCACCTCATTGAGCTTGCCGGGCAGCTGCGCGATCGGGGCGTTTCGTTTATCATGCGCGTGGCCGGCGACGGCGAGCTGCGCGAAAACCTCGCAGCGGCAACCCGGGCCGCAAATCTGCAGGACTGCATTCAGTGGGAAGGCTTTGTCGGCGATATACCGGCCTTCCTGAATGAGCTCGATATTTTTATCCTGACATCGCACTGGGAGGGCTTCGGCTATGCCCTGATAGAAGCGATGCTGTGCGGCCTGCCGGTCATTGCTTTCAACATCAGCAGCAACCCCGAGATCGTTGAGCACGGAAAAACCGGCTATCTGGTGCCGCCGTATGATATCCCGCAGCTAACCGAAGCAGTCGAGCGCCTGCGCCTGAATCCTGCAGAGGCGTACGAAATGGGCTTGAAAGGCCGCAGCCGGGCCCTGGAGCTTTTTGACTTTCAGAAGTCCCTGGACAGGCTTGAAACGATACTGCACGCTGCTGTGTCCGACCCTGAGCGCACGGGCAGATTTCAAAGGAGCCTGTGATGTTCCTCTGGTGGAAAAATCGCCGGACAGTGAAAGAGCAGGCAGCCTTTTTGGCTGCACTGCAGCCGGTGCTGATCATGGGCCGCGGGCACTCCGGAACGCGGGTGCTTTCCTATGCCTGCACCCATCTGGGCATTCAGCTTGGCACGACCAGCGCCACGGGCGATGCCGACGATCGCACGTTTACCCGCACCATCAAAAAAATTGCATGCCGCAATCTTGCGCCGCGCGATCACGACAGCGTGGACGGGAAAGACCTGATCCGCTTTCAGGATGCCGTATTCAGGTATTATACAAAAATCGGCTCCCCGCAAACGCCCTGGGGCTGGAAGTTCCCTGAAACGTACCTGATCGGCGCCTGGGTCGAGCGCACATTTCCGCAGGCGCGCTATATTCACATGGTCCGCGACGGCCGCGATCTCGCCTTCAAACGGCATTTAACCGATGATCCCAGCCGCCAGCTGGGCAAGAAACTGCTGACACATATCAATGCGATGGGCCTGCCCCATCACCTGCAGGCAGCTCTGTCCTGGGCTTTTCAGGTTGACCGGTTCGACGCTTTTTGCGCAGGCCTGCCTGATGAAAGGGTTTTCTACCTGCGCTTTGAAGATCTGTGCCTGCAGCCGCTGGCGCTTATGCAGCGGCTGTGTGATTTTCTTCATATCCCCATGACTGGAAGCTGCGAGCGCTATCTTGCCAGGCAACTGGAAGCCGGCAAGCTCGCGCAATACAAAAGCGGAGACCCTGCGAAAATCCAGGAAATCGAGCAGGCGATCAGCGCGACATTAAAACGGCACGGCTACCTGTAAACGCAGGCGGCACTCTTCGCTCGCCTCCTGTGCCGGACTTGCGAACGCCGACGCCGACAAAATCAGGCCCCTGCGGGCTGGGCAATCGGGTTAACGCTGTATCGTTCATCGTAGCTCCGTCGGATGATCAAGATATTTATCAGGGCTCAAGGCCCATCGACCTCTATTCACACCGATACGATGGTTCCTAATAATTAAAATACTGTTATAAATTGTAGAATTATTCCTTTCCACATTCTGCACCGCAAAATTACCGCCAGAGGCGACCTTCAATACCGCTTCCTGTTAAATATGCACGGATCGCCTATGTCGGCTAAGCCGCAGGGGCTTTATAAAAGCATCAAGGCCTTGACAGGAAAGCTCTAGCTATGGTTTATTTAAAAACTTCATAGATTAGGCAGTATGCGGCATGCTTCCAGAGCAGGATTCCATGTATAAATTTTCACTTTTGTTTTAAAAACCCCGACTACCTTTACAGGAGAAGCACTGAACAAATGCCGAAACGAACCAAATCAACATCCCGACTGTCCAACCTCGTTGTCCTGCTGGTCACGATTGTGTTCTGTGTGTCGATCGCCGAAATCGCTCTGCGCATCTTCACACCCTACCCGGTGGGCTATTCGTCGAACAAAGCCGCCGATCCCGACCTGGGCTATCGCCTGTCCCGTGATTTTCCCCAGGCCGATGCAGCCGGCTTTCGCAACAGCGCCTCTGCCGGGGCAGAGGTTCTGGCAATCGGAGACTCGCACACCTACGGCAACAATGTCGGACCCGAGGCCAGCTGGCCGGCAGTGCTCACGCGCACCAGCGGCCTGCAGGTCTATAACGCCGGGATCGGCAGCTACGGCATCCTGACCTATCATGCCCTGCTGACATCGCAGTGCCTGCCGAAGGCCCGGGCCGCGATCATCGCCCTGTATCCACCAAATGATATATGCGGGGGCGGTTCCGACGGGCTGATCATCGCTGATCCGTCACCGTTCTGGCAACACGAAGCCTCTGCACTGGGACTGGTCTGGCCGGAACGGAAAAAAAAACGCAAGAAATTTAAAAGCTATTCGCTGAGCGACCGGCTGAAGGCCAACAGTGCCATTATAGGGAGTGTGAGGGCGGTGATTCGCGACAACCGGGGAATAGCGCCGGGTGAAGCATTCTATGAATTTCCCGATGGCGTGCAACCGGTCCTAGTCAAGCAC
>VGSH01000212.1 GCA_016875025.1 Deltaproteobacteria bacterium | reverse complement strand
CGGTAGAGTACCCTGCCGCCGGTGGGGCTGTCAAGTGCTCCCAGAATATGCAGCAGCGTGCTTTTGCCGGCGCCCGAGGGGCCGATAATCGCCAGCAGATCCCCGGCGCGCACGCTCAGGTTGACCCCGCTAAGCACCACTGTCTGCGTGCCGTTGTGCGCATAGGCCTTGCATATATCCTGCACCTGCAGCAGGCTGTCATCGGTGCCGCCTTCGGCATGCTGCCGTTCCGTATTATTCATAGCGCAGAGCCTCAACCGGTTCGAGGCGGGCCGCCTGCAGCGCCGGGTAAATTGTCGCAAGAAAGCTGATGCCGATTGCGCATACGGTTACGAGCAGAGTGTCCCAGACCCCTATTTTTACCGTCAACGACGGAATATAATAGACGTCGCCTGCCAGCTTGATAAATTCATAGGTGTTCTGCAGCCAGGCAAGTGTGCAGCCCGCGCTCAGGCCCAGCAGCGTGCCGATCGTGCCGATCACGAGGCCCTGGATCATGAAGATTTTCATGATGCCGCCCGCGGTCGCGCCCATGGATTTTAAAATGGCGATCTCGCGGTTTTTTTCATTCACCATCATCACCAGGGTCGCGACAATGCTGAAGGCCGCCACGACAATAATCAGGACCAGGATAATGAACATGGCGGTTTTTTCGAGCTTCAGCGCCGCATACAGGTTGCGGTGCATTTCCTTCCAGTCGCGCACATTATATTGCGGTGAGAGCACCGCGCGTATTGCGTCCGCCACCGGCAGGCTGTTGTGGACATCAAAGAGGCGGATCCAGATGCCGCTGGCCTGGGCGGGCATTTTCAAAAACTGCTGCGCGGCCTCAAGGCTGATATAGGCCATGCCGTTGTCATATTCATACATGCCGGACTCGAACAGGCCGACCACCAGGAATTTTTTCCAGCGCGGAACCATGCCGGAGGGCGACAGCAGCCCGGTGGGCGAAATAACCGTAACGGTTCTGCCCGGAGCAACGCCCAGCGTTTTTGCGAGCTCACTGCCCACAATGATGCCCGGCAGTTCCAGGTCTTCGTGGGTATGCTGTGCCCCGAGGTCATCAAGGCTGCCGCTTCGCAGGTTTGACTCGATGCTGATCACGCGCGCGGCTCCGTGCGGGTCGATGCCCTGCAGGACAGCCCCGGAAATATTCGTCTCCGAGGACAGCATGACCTGTGTCAGGATGAACGGGGTGGCGGCTGCCACGCCGCTGACCTGCTCCAGCGCACCGCAGGTCTGGTCGTAGTTTTCAAGTCCCGCGCCGTAGCCGGTTACGACAATGTGCGAATTGGCCCCCAGTATTTTTTCAAGCAGATCATCGGTAAAGCCGGTCATCACTCCCAGCACCAGAATCAGGGCCATGACGCCGATGGCAACGCCGGCGATCGATATGAGCGTGATGAGCGAAACGAAGGCCTGTTTGCGCTTGGCGCGCAGGTAGCGTCCCGCGATAAAAAATTCAAATGAGCCGCTCATGAATGGCAGACGCCCCCTTCAGCGCATCAGCGGAAATAAAATCACGTCCCGGATCGATGCGGCATCGGTCAAAAGCATCACCAGCCGGTCGATGCCGATGCCCTCGCCGGCTGCGGGCGGCATGCCGTATTCGAGGGCCAGCAGAAAATCTTCGTCGATCGCGCCGGTTGCGCCCTCAATGCGGTCTTTGGCAGCGGCCTGGGCCTCAAAGCGCTCCCGCTGATCGAGCGGATCGTTGAGCTCGGAGAATGCATTGGCGATTTCGCGGCCGGCGATGTAGAGCTCGAACCGGTCGGTAACGCCAGGGTCCTGCTCGCTGCGGCGGGCCAGCGGCGAGACTTCCACGGGAAAATGGGTGATAAAGGTCGGCTGCACCAGGTGCGGCTCGGCCACGTGTTCGAAGATGGCCGCGATGAGCTCGCCGGGAGTTTCGCGCCCGCACAGCGGCAGGCCGAGAGACCGTGCGTGCGAGCGCAGCTTTTCAGGGTTATCGAGATCGGACGGGTCGATATTGCCGAACCGGGCCGCGGCCGCTTTCATGCTGAGCCGCTGCCAGGGCGCTGCAAAATCAATGGCCGTGCCCTGGTACTCGACGGTGGTTGAGCCGCAGACCTCGGCGCATATCTGCGAAATCATGGTCTCGGTCAGGCCCATCAGGTCCTCATAGGTCGCATAGGCCTGATAGAA
This sequence comes from Deltaproteobacteria bacterium, assembly GCA_016875025.1. GTDB lineage: Bacteria > Desulfobacterota > WTBG01 > CAIYCZ01 > CAIRTM01 > CAIRTM01. The sequence continues at coordinate 1,014 of VGSH01000212.1, read as the reverse complement.
TTCCACCATGGTAAATTCAGGGTTGTGCTGGGTTGAGATGCCCTCGTTGCGGAAATTACGGTTGATCTCAAATACGCGCTCAAGGCCGCCGACCAGCAGGCGCTTCAGGTACAGCTCGGGGGCAATGCGCATGTAGAGGTCCATGTCCAGCGCATTATGGTGCGTCTTGAACGGCTGCGCGGTGGCCCCGCCCGGGATCGGGTGCATCATCGGCGTTTCGACCTCCTGAAAGCCGTGATCTTCCAGAAATCTGCGGATGAGCGTAATAATACGCGACCGGGTCTGGAACGTGCGCCGGACGTTTTCATTGGCGATCAGGTCAAGGTAGCGCTGCCGGTAGCGGGTTTCAACATCCTGCAGGCCGTGCCATTTCTCCGGCAGGGGCCGCAGGGATTTGGTCAGCAGGCAGACCTGCGTGGCGAGCACGGTCAGCTCGTCGGACTTGGTCAGAAAGGCCCGCCCGCGCACCCCGATGAAATCGCCGATATCGACTTTTTTGAACACAGCGAAATTCTCCTCGCCGATTTCGTTTTTCTGGATATAGGCCTGCATGCGGCCGCTGCGGTCCTGCAGATGCACAAAAGCGGCCTTGCCGAAGTTGCGCAGCGATACAACGCGGCCGGCAAGGCTGAAAACATCCGCGCAGGCCTCGATGTCCTCGCGCACACGTCCGGCAAAGCGACCGGCGATCTGCGCGGCCGTGTGTTCTGCTCTGAAGGAATTGGCATACGGGTTGATGCCCGCTTCTTTCAGTTCAGCGGCTTTTTCGCGGCGGTGCCTGATAAAATCCTTGAGCTCATCCATGGTTGCGGCCGTAACATGCCCGGGCCCGGGCCCGGAATCATCACAGTAGACAATATATCAGAAACGTCCCAACGTCAGAAGGATAAAAATTATTTTAACCTTATTTTATAAGGCTTTCTGCTGTTTTTAGACCTGCATCGACTTGAATTCTAAAAGCACAACAGCCCCATGAAAAAACAACGGGTTAGCTATCATTATCTGTCAAATTTT
>VGSH01000211.1 GCA_016875025.1 Deltaproteobacteria bacterium | reverse complement strand
CCTTGGGCATCGGGTCGGGAGTACCATAAGCCCGATGACCTCAACTGCTTCAACCGCCCGGTGCGGACCCGCATGCCGGGTGGTGTGGGAGGGGCGCGGTCAGATTCTGACCGCCCCCTATCCCGATCGCTGTGCTGCAATGGGGTTTAAACCTTAACAACACAAGAACCGGATGCCGCATCAAGCCTTTTCTCCGAACTGATTCGATACTAATCCCGATTTTTCGACCTTGCATGTGCCATGCCTGATTTTAATGTTGACACACTCGTAAAAAGTCCGGATGCGCGCCTTGCCTGCGGCCTTTGTACGAGCGCGTCGTGAAAAGGACATGTTCGCACTTTTTACGACTTCATCAATGTTGCCGCAGGCCACAAGGAGCTGCTGCCAATCCATTTTAAAAATTGCGTTGTTTATCTTTTTTTATTTTTAATATTGATATGTGTACTAAATAATGTTTACTTTAAACCTCAAATCAATAAAAAATGTTTAATAAAATATTGCGACCATAGTAATAATAATTTAACATTGAAACAGGATAAGCAAAATACTTTGATGATACTGCGGAAGATGAAGGGCAATTATGGTTTTAAGTATATAAAAGCGCACATTGATAATGGCTGTGTGTAAAAATGAATATGGCGGCAGGATGGGCGTTTGAGGCATAGGTCGCAAAATAGGTGTTTGGCCGCCCAGATGCGGCCCGATGGATAACGGTTGAGGAACACTGCCGCATAGAGCAGCCGCAGGGGAGGGATTTTCAGATGGTAGTAAGGATTCGCAATGGTATTAATCATGTGATCTTACACCTGCTCCTGAAATGCAAGTACCGTGTTCGCAGGCATCCGCAGGCGGTTCGGTGTATCGTGGCGGCTGAAACCCTGTGCATTAAAATGGGCCTGATTTTTTATGGAAGGCGGCATATTGCCGGTCGGGCACGGTGCTGCTCGGATGAAAAAGCCCCTGAAGCTGTGCGACTTGACGGGTAAACAGCCGCACAGGAGACCGGTGCAATTACATACAAGGTCAGCGCATTCAGTGGCGCTGCCTTTTTTGGTGCGCTTTCTGCGCTTCTGCCGAGTTCAGGCTACAGCTTAAACAGCATATCGGCATAGGTCGGCACCGGCCATTGCGAGCGCGGCACCAGCATCTCGAGCGCGTCGATATCGGCGCGCAGCTCTTTCATGGCCACCATCACCTCATCGCGGTAAAACACGGCCTGCCTGCGCAGGGCGCTGATGGCGCGGGCTTTTGCAGCAGCCTGCTCAAGACGGCCGGTCTTCTCATAGGCTGATTCCAGCAGCGCGGTCGCCCTGTCAAGCAGCGTTTTTTGCACCGCGGCCGAGCCGCCCGCATCAACCACCACGCACACCGACGCGGCCAGATCGCTGATGTGGCCGACAACGGCCGGAATATACAGGGTGCGCACCATGTCAAGCGCGGCCATGGCCTCGATATTGATCTGCTTGCAGTACTGCTCAACATAAATCTCATGGCGCGAGCGCACTTCCCTGGGAGCAAGCACTTTGTAGCTGCTGAACAGTTTAATCGCCTTCGGGCTCGCAATCGCCTCCAGGGCATCGGCGGTAGAGGTGATATTGGGCAGCCCGCGCTTCTCAGCCTCCCGGACCCAGTCCTGCGAGTAATTGTTGCCGTTGAAAATGATGCGGCCGTGCTTGTGCATGGCATCGCGCACGATCGCGGTGGCTTCCTTGTGGATGTCCCTGGCTTTTTCAAGCCGCGTGGCGATTTCATCCAGGGCCTCGGCTGCGATCGTGTTCAAAACCACATTGGGTCCTGATACGGAGGCAGAGGATGCCACCATGCGGAACTCAAACTTGTTGCCCGTGAAGGCAAACGGCGAAGTTCTGTTGCGGTCGGAATTATCCCGCGGCAGGGGCGGCAGCGTATCAACGCCCACGCGCACAAAGGAGGAAGCCGCGCCCTTGCGCTTGCGGCCGCTTGCCACCGATTCGAGCACCTCGGTCAGCTCGGTGCCCATGAAAATCGAGATGATTGCCGGAGGGGCTTCATTTGCGCCCAGGCGATGGTCATTGCCGGAACAGGCCGCGGTTGCCCTCAGCAGCTCGGCATGGCGGTCAACCGCCGTGATCAGCGCCGAGAGAAACATCAAAAACTGCTCATTGTCATGCGGCGTTTTGCCGGGCTCAAGCAGGTTCTGTCCGTCATCGGTTGACAGCGACCAGTTGTTATGCTTGCCCGATCCATTGACCCCGGCATAGGGTTTTTCATGCAGCAGACAGGCCAGTCCGTGCCTGAGAGCTACCTTCTGCATGGTCTCCATGACCAGCTGGTTATGGTCGGCTGCGATATTGGTGGTAGCAAAAATAGGCGCCATTTCAAACTGTGAGGGCGCAACCTCGTTGTGCTTGGTTTTCGAGGTGATGCCCATTTTCCACAGCTCGATATCCAGGCTTTTCATGAACTCGGAGATGCGGTCCTTGATCGGACCGAAATAGTGGTCCTCCATCTCCTGCCCCTTGGGTGCCGGAGCCCCGAACAGGGTGCGGCCGGTGCAGATCAGATCAAGCCGCTGCGCGTACAGGTTCTTATCAATCAGGAAGTATTCCTGCTCCGGGCCGACCGTGGCAAACACACGTTTCGAAGTCTTGTTGCCCAGCGCCCTCAAAACACGCATGGCCTGTTTGGAAACCACGTCCATTGAGCGCAGCAGAGGGGTCTTTTTATCGAGCGCCTCGCCGTTGTAGGAGCAAAACGCGGTCGGAATGCACAGGGTCACATTGCCGGCAGCGTCTTCCTTCAAAAAAGCAGGCGAGGTGCAGTCCCAGGCCGTGTAGCCCCGGGCCTCAAAGGTCGCACGCAGGCCTCCGCTGGGAAAGCTTGAGGCGTCCGGCTCGCCCTGGATGAGCTGCTTGCCGGAAAACTCCATCACCACGCCGCCGTTCATGGTGGGGGAGATGAAGGAGTCGTGCTTTTCAGCCGTAGAGCCCGTCAGCGGCTGGAACCAGTGCGTGTAGTGCGTTGCGCCCTTTTCAATGGCCCAGTCCTTCATGGCATTGGCCACAACATCGGCCACCTCGGGCGCCAGCGGCTCACCGCTCACCAGGGTTTTCTTCAGTGCCTTGTAGGTGTCCTTGGGCAGGCGGTTCTGCATGATTTCGTCATTGAACACATTTGATCCGAAAATTCTAGTTACGTCCATGGTGC
>VGSH01000210.1 GCA_016875025.1 Deltaproteobacteria bacterium | reverse complement strand
CCCGGAAATCGGACGCGGACTCGGCAAGGGAATTAAAAACTTCAAATCTTCATTTAATGAGCCCGACCAGGGCGACGAGCAGAAAAAGCTCGATGATTCTTCAAAGGATTCCTGATCAATCAGCAGTAGACAGTACTTAGAAATGCACTAAAATCCAAGATCAGCCAGCAGCGAATCGATAGCCTGCTGATCAAGAATGTTTTTCCCTGTGCCGTCCCGGCAAGTATTGTCCCGGAAACGGCTCATCAGCGCGTCAACTTCAGCTTCGGCGCTCAGCTTTTCGATGCCCCTGCCCTCGCGCAGCCGTTTCAATTTGACACCGGAGGACACCAGAATGCTGAGCAGCTGTATCTGGACATTTGAGAGCAGATCAACAATTTTTATGATTCGCTGACCGGACAGGTCCTGAAATGACAGCGATTCAAGAATCCGGCCGATATTGTTGATGATACACTGTATGACGTGGTCGGACGCCTCAAGCGCGGCGATCAGCCGGTCATGATCCTCTTTGCGTACCATTGAATAACTGTCGTTGAAAATCATGTAGCGGTCCGATGCCTGCAGCTGTCCATTATACTCATGCTCAAGAAACGCAATCTGCACATCGAGATCTGCAAGCGTGTGCATAACCTCTGATCGGTCAATCGCATGCCAGGATTCAGTGCTGCCGGATGCAGCATCTTCGCCGGCCAGACTGGACAGGGAGTCGCGCAAAGCGCGCATGCTCAGAAGCATTTCCCTCATCAACAGGAGCGGGTCCTTGCGAACGCTTGTATCGGTGCCGGTAACGGCATTGCCGACAAAGTTCAGAGTGCGCACATCGTCGAGCGCTTGTTTGATGATGGAGCACTGATCCTGCATATCCTCGGAAATGTCCATGATCGTCATGGTGGCGGATTCGGTCATTTTCACCACCTCTTCAAGCATGCTTTTAGCGCTTTCAAGATCTAGTCCGGCCTTTTCGAAATCAACTTCCCTTTGATAGCTGCTGGGCAGGTCTTTGATCGAAATTGAGAGGTCGCGCGCGAGGCGTCCGATTTCCTTGAACATTTCCTCGGAAATCTCTTTATATAAAGAAATTCTCTGAAGTTCGCCCGTCGGCAGCGTATCTGAAGCAATCGTATTCTGAGAAAAAACGGGCGCAGCAGCAGGGACGGCCGCGCTGTATTCATGAGCAACAATGGCGTCAAGTGCCTCGCTGATTGAAGGATTCTGCCGCACGGTGATTTCATAAATCTTGTCCCCTGCCGGAATCGTAAAGGTTCCGCTGTTGATCTCAATGCGCACCACCGGCAGGTTCTCTGTGCTTTTCATCATAGTTCCCTTGAGATTAATAGAGCGTTAGTATGTTGCCATACCTGTACCGCACTCTGTTGCGTATTCCTGTAATGGTTTCCAGCACCAGGATGGGCGCCCATAAGCAAAGGAGCTGCCGGCTTAATGCAGCCGCCCGACGAACCTGGCACCGGTTCTGTAGCTGCCCGTATCCAGGTCATGTTCAACCCGCACTATTTCGGCAATTGCTCTCAGATGCAGCTCGGTGTCATGATCTGCACAGGGTACATGCGAGCCGTTTTCCTGTTTCCATCCGCTCACATGGATCGATAACAAAATTTTGCTGCCGATGGGCAGTTCTTCATATGCGCTGAACAGAACACCGCTGCCGCTCACATTTTTTACGCGGGTTGTTTTAAAGACGGCTTCAGAAAAAAGAGCGGCGTAAGGACCGTACTCAAGCCGGTAGTCCCGTGCGATGCGCATGTAGTATCTGCAATTGTTCATACAACGGTCGAGGGCTGGAAATTAAAAATTATTACTACATGTATGTATTGCAGATTATATTATTATTTGTTAAATATAAGTTATGATCATGTATCGTACAATTCAGCATCATTCTAAAGTATAAAAAAATAAAGTTAACCGCCCTCAGGCTGGTATTGCAAAGTAAAAACCGGTATACTCTACTGCCTGCATGTGCATGCATCACTGTGTGTGCCGCAAAACGCACGTTGCGCATACTGCGCAGTACAAGGACACCAGATCCATGACGCAGCGACGCGAACAACGCCTGAAGGCAGCTTTCAACGCCTGCTACTGCAGGGATAATGATCAGATACTGCACCCCTGCCGTATCGTTGACATCAGCCGCTTCGGTTCCCGGATTGCGCTGATTTCGAAACATGCCCTTGAAAGCGGCTCCCGGATTGCGCTGCACATCGAATTACCCGGTTGCGACAGGAGAATCGTCGCCAGGTTTACCTGTGTATGGACTCGCTGTACGCCTGATACCCAAGACAGCGGAGTATATGAAGCCGGTGGTTTTTTTACCGAGGTAAATTCCGAAGGCCGCAATCTGCTGCTCAGCCGTGCTGAAATGTCCCTATAAAGACAATCCGGTCAATTGATATGATACCTATACAACAGTGCTTCTGAGCTACCACAATCCTGATGACTATTCGCCCGAATTTGAAATCCGTCCTGCTCGTGCTTGTGGCTGTCCTTGCAGTCGTGCTTGTGGCGGGCTTTAATATGCGCTCCGCCGCACGCCAGGAACGACTCCTGCATGACAGCCAGAAGATCGATGCGATGCTTGCCGAACGTGAATCTTCATATCCGTAACACATGTTCCGGCAGGGCCGCTTACCGGAAGCGCTCAGAAGTGCGCTTTATGCTGGGCTGTCTTGTTATTGCCGCAGCACTAACGGCTGCCGGGTGCGCGCCGACCATCGATGCCTCCACTGAAAGCACCATGCAGGACTCCATTGCGCATGTCCGCTCAACCCTTGATGCTGCTGACAGGGAGTCCTTTGATACAGCGCTGCGGGATCTCAATGACATGCTGTTCAACCGGACGGATGCCGTCAGTCAGGCCACAATCGGTTTATACCGGCCCGAAGCCCTTGTGCGCAAAATCCTGCACCGCAAAAACGCCTTTGACGTAATCCGGATGGTCGACTACCATCGCTGTCAACACCCCTGACGCTTCACCCCCAGTTTCGGATTGCTGAAAAAAAATGGCTGTGGTATATGATCCTTTCCCTGCAACGCGGTAATCGCAGCAGGTGAGCATATGCCGGCCGATCAGGCACGTTTTTACCACTTCATGCCGTAGACAGAAGCACTCCCTGTTCATGAAACACACCATTAAAAACTGGCTTGCGGAATGCAAAAATCTGAACGGTGATCCGCGCTATATCGGCCGCGGCATGGCCATCGGCATATTCATCAGTCT
>VGSH01000209.1 GCA_016875025.1 Deltaproteobacteria bacterium | reverse complement strand
CGATGAAGCGCAGTACACGGCTGTGATGCACTTCTTTGTTTCCGCCGGATACAGTCTGGTAAAAAGACGGTAGGCCCATCTGCGGTCCGTCCTCAATAATCCGGAGCGGTATCGGCTGTATCTGGTATCGGTCGTAAATCGTTATGCCTTTTAGCCCGCCGCCAGAAATTCGCTTTTTATCAAGCGGTGTCGCAAGTTCAGCCCCGTCAATCTGCACAACACCCGCAGCTCCGCCGTACAGTCGCCCCCACTTCGTTCCATCGTTTAAAGCTTTCCAGATTTTCAGCTTACCGAGCGCGTTTTGCATCGCCGCCGCTTTGTCGGGGTCAAGGCCGGTTATCTCGATACCCTCCCGCGTCATGTCCTCAGCAACCATATCGATAATCGCGCCCACAATCCAACTGCCGCGATATGCGGCTTCAAGTTCCTGCTGCGAGTATTTGCGCCCGGTCTGGTATCCGGCCTGTGAAAGCATGTTGTTTGCCCCTGGCTGCGCTCCAAGTTTTGCCAGAGCAGAAATAAAACCATCGAAGGTCTCGTTTGTTTTTTTGTCTGCCGGTTTTGTTGTTTGTTTATTTGCCATGATGGATTCTTTCTGATTGTGTGATTATATTTTAACCGCAATTTTCCCATAATGCAAGGGCATTGCCCTGAATTTCTGTAAATGCGTCAGCCGATGCGTCCACCTGGTCGTCGAACGTGCCGTTAGGGAAAACCCGTAATTCATCGATAAAGGCATTATTCCATTCACCGCGCACTATATCAACATTTCCGACGTTCACCTGAGAAGCGAACGGTTCCGCCCTGCTCTCTTTACCGCCCGTTACCGGCTGCGACCTGACAGAATACCCGGCGAGCATGCGCGTATAGCTCTGGGCCTGTTCCTTGCCTGCCTGACCGGGGTCTTGTGGAAGCCTAACCTTACACAGGATACCGTCGCGTGATGCTGTGTTTTTAACCGCAGTTCTGACTTCATCTGGAGTGCCTCGCAGGCGCACAATATCACCTACCAAAAACCGCTGCCCATATTTCGCAATCTTGACTCCTGCCGTCCAGTCTCCATCAGTTGACGCCGCCAAGTCCCATGCCCTGCACCAGTTAAGACCTTCAGGAATTGCATCAACCACCTTGATATTATCGGGCTTAAAAAAGTTACCTTCGCGGGCGTGTGGTGACTGCTGATACTGTCCGGCAAACACCAAAGGTGAAGCATCCCGCATCCGTTTCAATGTTTCAAGGCTGTGCTTTTCGGGCCACAATGCCGTATGTTCGTCGGGCATTGCCTGTAAACATAAATGTTCCCACTTCTCCCCGTTGCCTCCTTTTAAAAGCCAGCCGGTTAAATCATTCTCATGCAACCGCTGCATGATTACAATAATGGGCGTATGTGGGCTATTACACCTTGATTCAAGTGTATTCTGGAACCAGTCAATAACGTTCTGCCGCATTACCGGGCTTGACGCTTCGTCGGCTTTGTGCGGATCGTCAACGATTATGCAACCGCCGAACCCTGGCCGAACTTTCCCAGCGCCGTATCCTGTGATAGTACCGCCTGACCCGACTGCATACATGCATCCGCCATCGGTCGTGCGCCATTCAGCCCGCGCCATTGAGTCCTGCCGGAGGCGTGTGTTTTTAAAAATCTCTTGGTAATGTTCTGATTGAACAAGCTCGCGGGCTTTCCAGCTGTTCGATGCCGCGAGGCTTGCGCTGTATGATGTGTGAATGAACTCACTATCAGGACAATGACCAAGACACCACGCCACGAAGTAAATCACTGCTAAGCTTGTCTTGCTATATCTTGGCGGCATATTGATTATCAAACGAGGACACCCCCCATTATAAACGCGCATAAGATCCGCGCAGATTGCTTCATGATGTGATGAGTGCTGCCATTGGTTTTTGAATTGTTTTTGAAAGCAGTACTTAACAAAATAATAAAATTCTGTTTTTGAAAAGTGCATCCGTAGCTGTTGTTTTGCCGCGTCAACATTCTGCATGTACTTTTTTAATCAGGACCGCAATTTCATCTTTAGTAAAATCTTTAAGTGGGTTCTCAATCTCGGTCTTTATCGCCCCGCCGTTCGCGCCGGTGAACTCCTGCCGCTCAACATAGCCCCGGTTTTTTGCCTTGCATTTCAGAAAAAAGATCAGCGCGGTTGTGTCGCCTTCATTGATTTTTTTCAGTAGGTGCGTTTCGGCATAGTCGATATTTGCCTCAAGCACATCTTCGTACGCCGCATTGATGCGCGGGTTTTCTTTGATGCGCTTGCTAACCGCCTGCCGGGTAATGCCCAGCTTCTCGGCTATGAGCTGGTGCATACCCTTGCACAGTTTCATGGTTTTTATAAATTGCTTTTCTGAGGTCATGGCCCTATACCTTCATTCTGGAGCGTGCCGGTCGGTGCTGCCCCGCCGCTGTCATCCGGGAAGGATGCTATCGCCTGCTTGGCACGCTTGATTTTTTCGCCTTTATACATCGCCGCCCCTCGGCGCTCTATTTCGCTAAACGGTAATATAGGAACTGTCAGCAGATCGCGGGCAGTCGGGTCAAGAAAATAGATGTAGCGGAGTTGATAACCCTCTTTAGGTTTCCATCCCGCATCTTTAAAGATTTTCATTGAACTTGCGCCGGTTTCTAAAATATGCCCGGCCTTGGGGGTTGTAGTGCGTGAAATTGTTTCCTTGATAAGATCCCCGCGCAAAGGGCGGCGCGTGTCTGTCATTACCATTCTGGTTGCTGTTAGTATTTTTTTTGCTTCTTTCATAACGCCTTTATTCTTTCGCAAGCCGAGCGCGTCCCAAGATTTCACGCGCTGCGCGTTGTTGTTTTTTAGACCGTCCGTCCATGAGGCTGGTTCTTGAGAATATTTTTTGCTCTCTCTCTCTCTCTCTCTCCGCCTATTCCGGGCCGAATGCTTGTGTCATTAAACATTTCGCCGCTGGGTGCTTCCCATATTTGATTGTTAGCCTTAATGCCTGTCAACACAAATCCGCTCGCCCGGTAGATTGTCCCGTCCCCACACTGCGTGCCGTCCGCAAATGAAACAATCCATTTTACCCACGGGTAATTCTTTTTGATAAATCGCATTGCATAAGCTATGCAGCGGCTTTCACCATTGCGGGGCAACCAGTCCGCAAACGCCATGCGGTTCAATTCAAGAAACTCATTCCATAAAGTTCCCTCAACCAGTCCGAGCATTTTTCTTTTATCTAAGGACGGCCCGAACTGCATCGCGCCGCCACATCGCCCGTTATAAAATACGCCCAAATG
>VGSH01000208.1 GCA_016875025.1 Deltaproteobacteria bacterium | reverse complement strand
GAAACCGAAACATCTCCTTACTGCTGGGCTACATTCCCACCAGACCGCAGCAACCGCCGCCACATCCAGGCAGTGATACGGCAGGAGGTGGTAGGCGCCGGTTTCTTTGTCCGCCTTACCCCAAAACCTATAAAAGCTTTTCAACGAGTTATTCATCCCCGTTAGGTCTCTCAGATGCTTTGCACAATTCAAGAATACGGAGCTTGTAAACGCTACATATATACCACCCGCTTGTGTCAGATACGGTCAAAACAATAAAAAATTTTCACGGGAAATGCGATTTTTTTGCCCTGCTTTGCCCGTTTGCGTCTGGACTGTCAGCTAAATTTCGTCGTCAATTATTGCGCTGCCGACGGTATCAAGCAGCACGCTGTGACATTCAACATCGAACCATTCATTAAACATTTTTCTGTTTAGTTTCAGGGGCCACAGTGATTCGTCGGTATACCATCCTTCCAGCTCATTCTCGAAAAGCATTTTAAAATTACGCGACAGCCATTTCTGAAGGTTTTCAGCATCTCTATCCCTGATCAGATAGACGGTGCAATCTTCGTGTGTGCTTGCAAGCGTTATGCCGGGATTATCATTATACGGGTCGGATTCGTTGATCCAGCGCACCATCGGTTCTTTATATTTCAGTATGACTGCGGCCCGGTTAACCATGTGGAATGTCCTGATCCTGGGTTTTTGTTAATAGCTCGATTTAATCATTCAAGGGGGTTATAGCAGCATGCCGCCCGCTTCCTCCGGGATCGCCGCCCGCGCGGACGGCAATCATGCGCCGCCCTTGCCCACACAGCTGAATTACCCCTTTGGCCCCCTTAACTTTCGAGGCATCAAGTGATCTCCTTGTCATGCGCGGCTTTTTGCAACAGTTCCCTTCCCTTAGGGGTAGGCAGATAGCGCTGGTTTTTGGCTCGGTGTTTTTGAGGGTTTGTCATTTCGAGAAGTCCCGTTTCAAGCAGACGGGACAGCGCCTTTTTAAAATTGCCGGTTCGCGTTTTGTATCCCAGCTTTTTGAGAAGATCAGGAGTGCTTTGGGAACTCCGGGCGCATGCAGCCAGTATAATGTGTTCAACATCCGTCATGGGCTCATGGGCCTCGTCATGGGCCTTATCATGGGCCTCGGTTGGTCCGGTGGCTTCGGGGGCTGCCTGCTGTACATTGAGATGTTCGGCCAGAAACACTGTCACACGCACCCGCATGCCGATTTCTTCCATGCGAAGATCAGGAAGCCCGAGCGTTTCGGCCTCACTTAAAATGCGTGGGATGCCGCTGCCCCATTGCTCAACCAGATTCATCTCCCGAAAAATTCTGGCAATGACATGGTTGCGGATTTTGGAGACACCCCGCCGCATGTCCTCAATGGTCATTCCCGGAAGCAGAATCCCGGGATTTTCAACCTCGATGCGGTCATCGAAGAAAGAGACCCGAATGGGTGCGCCCCGCTGAGAATAGTCGGCGTGCACCAAAGCGTTAATGACAACTTCACGCAGAATTTCCAGGGGAATGCTCCACACATCTTTGCGCCGGACTTCGGAGAAATCGGCTCCGCGCATGGCGTGTTTTTTGAGAAACAGAAGTATGCTGTCCACAGCCTGGGGCAGGTGGTCGTGCAGGTCGATATGGTCGAAAATGCGGGCCTTGTCCCGGCCGATGAACCGACCGCACTGCACCCAGGCATCGGGAAAATGTCGTGTGCGTTCCCTGCCGCAGATTAAAACAGCGCCTTTTGTCGGCACCAGCCGGCCCTGGTTCCTTTTCAGCAGCCGCAACGTCAGCAATGCCTTTTCATCCAATTCGTGCGTACCGCGAACCATGGTTTTCAGCATCGCCAGATCAAGATCTTCAACAGTTAAATCAGGCATGGGCAATTCATCGAAAGCAACACCTTCGACCGAGCGCCTCAATTCGGCGATCAACTCCCGGTCGGCCTGACGGTTGGTGGAGCCCAAGCGTACATACACGCCGTCGTCCGGCCCCTCGGCATTGATCCAGTGCGGCCGCAGTCCGCTTAAAAAAACTTCAACCATCAGCAGCGACCGGTTCTCAACAGTCACAAGTTCCACATTCGGGACGAGTCTCGGGCTGATGGCATCGGCAATCAGACTGCACAGACGCTCCTCTGCGTCCAGGGGATGGGCGCAACCAAGAGGCGTTCGGCTTTTATCATCCACGCCGATGATAGCCCGGCCGCCGGCGGTATTTGCAAACGCTACCAGGGTTTTCATCAGATTTTTTGTAGACGACAAGTCGCGTTTGAATTCGAGCGTTTTGCCTTCGGGCTGCTGCAATAGGGTTTCGATGTTCATGCGGGCCATCCGCGTCTAGTAAACATAAAAAAAGCGTTCAGGTTTTCAAGATTTGACAGGCACACAAGCTGCGACACGTCGGCATAGTCGCGGATATTGCCCTTCTTGTCATCGTTGCTGTCGCGCCATTGTTTGGCGGTCATGCCGAAAAGCACCATATTGAGCACGTCAGCCTCGGTTGCATACACGCAATTAACCTGCTGCTTCGTAAGTTCTTTCGGGATGAGATTTGCCTTGATGGCGTCGGTGTGAATGCGGTAGTTGATCTTTGCCAGATTGCGCTTAATATCCCAGCCGAGCTGTTTGTGCTCAATGTCCTTCAGGCGCTGGAATTCCCTGATGAGATAGATTTTGAATTCTGCACTTATCCACATGCCGAATTCAAAGGCTATATCTTTATGCGCATACGTCCCGCCATATCTGCCGGCGGTAGCTTTTAATCCAATGGCATTTGTTTTCTCTGTCCATTCCTTCACGCTTATTTTGTAGTTATTCAAACCGGCCCTGCTTTTAATTATGGCAAATTCGCCGTAATTAAAAGCAGGGTTGTAGACCTTCTCCCAAATACCGAGAAATTCAACGGTGTTTCTATTTCGCAGCCAATCGGAAATAAAAAAATCTCCGTCTTTTGCTCGCAGCATATCCGTCAGAGAGATGTAGTCTTCGTTGTGCAGTGTTATGACTGAAATTTCAATTCCTTTGACCTTCATTTTAGCCAATGTGCCCCTCCTGATTGTTTTTGGTTTTTATTTTAACCTGCCCGCGTTTGTCTGAATCGTCACCTGTGTGCGCATCAAAAAAAGCAGCCCCGATGCGCCCGATATTTTTTTTGATTGCAAACGATTCCATAAGTGTCCCAACGTTTTAAAATTTGACAGATAATGATAGCTAACCCGTTGTTTTTTCATGGGGCTGTTGTGCTTTTAGAATTCAAGTCGATGCAGGTCTAAAAACAGCAGAAAGCCTTATAAAATAAGGTTAAAATAATTTTTA
>VGSH01000207.1 GCA_016875025.1 Deltaproteobacteria bacterium | reverse complement strand
CTGATAGGTGCGCCGCTCAGGCTGCTGGCCGACCGGGCCGCGGTATTCATAATCAAACAGAAGCTCCCAACTCCTGGGGCAGGCGCGGCAGAAATCGTCAAACGATGCCTGCGCGCGGTAAATACGAAACCCGGACAGGTCACGCAGCTCGCTGCCGTCGGTATTCTCGCGCGGCGCCTGCCATGAAAGCATGATTTCGCCCGGACGGGCAACAGCCGCCAGCGCGCGCACCTTTGACGGTGCAAGCGGCTCACTGAGAAAAGGATCACCCTTGCGTCCGCAGGCGGGCGCGGCGCACACAAGCAGCGCACAGCAGAGGAACAACAGCCCTCGACCGCTGAAGAAGTTTGCACCATCACGCCTGCGCCCGGGCGGACACACGGTATTCCGGGCTGTTCCAGCATCTGCATGCATGTGTTTCATGGCATTCTACCCGTTTCAAGGAGCATTGATTTTTATCAATTCACGCTCAACAGACTGCCGACGGCGCTCAAGCTGCTTCAGGGCCGCACGGACAGCAGCGCGCACGCGCGCCGGAGCGGTTCCGCCCTCGCAGCGCCGGCTGGCGACCGATGCCTCAATCGAAAGGCACGCGGGTGCGTCAGCGCCGAATGCCGGTGAAAATTTCTGCAGGGCGCGCTGATCAAGCTCAAAAAGACTCGTGCCGGCCCTTTCGCAATGGGCCACAATGCGGCCCACCACCTCATGGGCGCTGCGAAACGGCATACCCTGCCGGACGAGATAATCGGCCAGATCCGTGGCGGTCAAAAAACCGCCGGCAGCCGCAGCCCGCATGGCCTCGCGGTTAAAGCGCAGGCTCCCCAGCATGGGCGCGAACACCCGCAGGCAGCCCTGCACGGTTGTAACCGTGTCAAACAGGCGCTCTTTGTCCTCCTGCAGGTCGCGGTTGTAGGCCAGCGGCAGGGCTTTCATAAGGGTCAGCAGGGCCATCAGGTTGCCGTACACCCGGCCGGTTTTGCCGCGCACGATCTCAGGCACATCCGGATTTTTCTTCTGCGGCATGATGCTGCTGCCCGTGCAGAACGCATCGGCGATCTCCACGAAGGCAAACTCGGGCGTTGACCAGAGGATCAGCTCCTCGCACAAGCGGCTCAGATGCATCATGATCAGCGCCGCCGCGCTGCTGAATTCTATGAGATGGTCGCGGTCGCTGACCGTATCCATGCTGTTGGCGCTAACGGCCGGGTACCCGAGCTGAGCGGCAACAAAGCGCCGGTCGACCGGATACGGTGTTCCTGCCAGGGCGCCTGCCCCGAGCGGCAGCCGGTTGACGCGCCGGTAGCAGGATTCAAGCCGCTCGCAGTCTCGCGCAAACATTTCATGGTAGGCCAGCAGATGATGGGCCAGCAGCACCGGCTGGGCATGCTGCATATGGGTAAAACCGGGCAGGACAGCGTCCATGTTCCTGGCGGCCAGTTCGACAAGCGCGCGGTCAAGCTCGACCAGCAGGCCGCGCGTGTTCAAAATCGCATCGCGCAGATACAGGCTCACATCGGTTGCCACCTGGTCATTGCGGCTGCGCGCGGTGTGCAGTTTGCCGCCGACGGGGCCGATCTTCTCGATCAGCCGGGCCTCGATGCACATGTGAATGTCTTCACAGCGGGCCTCCATAGCAAGCGTGCCGGCCTCGATCTCGCGGCCGATCTCCCGCAGGGCCCGCTCGATCCGGCGGGCGTCGCGCTGCGCGATGATGCCCTGGCGTCCCAGCATGCGGCAGTGCGCGATGCTTGCGCGGATATCATAGGGCGCAAGGGCGCGGTCAAATGAAATCGACTCGGTGAACTGCTCCACCAGCGCGCTGGTTGCCCCTGAAAAACGCCCTCCCCAGGGTTTTTTATTTTTCATTGTTCTCCTCCGCGCATATGGCCCTCATGCGCAGCCGCAGGGCGTTCAGGCGGATAAAGCCTTCTGCATCAGCCTGGCGGTAGACCGTGTCGGTTTCAAAGGTTGCCAGGTTCTCGCGGTACAGGCTGAAGGGCGACTTTCGGCCCGTGACAGCGCAGGTGCCCTTATAGAGCTTTACCCGCACGGTGCCGGTTACCCGCTGCTGGGTTGCATCGATTGCGCCCTGCAGGATCTCGCGCTCAGGTGCGAACCAGTACCCGTTATAGGCCATGGAGGCATAGCGCGGCATAAGGTCGTCTTTCAGGCGCATCACCTCGCGGTCAAGCGTGAGGCTTTCCATGGCGCGATGGGCGATGTGCAGAATGGTGCCGCCGGGAGTTTCATACACGCCGCGCGATTTCATTCCCACGTAGCGGTTCTCGACGATGTCGACCCGGCCGATGCCGTTGGCGCCGCCCAGTTCATTGAGCTTTTCAAACAGCGCAACCGGGCCCATGGCAACGCCGTCGAGCGCTACGGGGTCTCCCTTTTCAAAGCCGATCTCAAGCGTGGTCGGCCGGTCAGGCGCGGCCTCGGGCGCTACGCTCAAAAGGAACATGTCCTCAGGAGGCGCATTCCAGGGATCTTCGAGCACGCCGCCCTCAAAGCTGATGTGCAGCAAATTGCGGTCGCTTGAATAGGGCTTGGCCGCGGTCACCGGAACCGGGATGTTGTGCTCGCGGGCGTACTCGATCATCGCGGTCCGGGAGGTGAGATTCCAGTTCGGCAGGCGCCAGGGCGCGATCACCCGGATATCAGGCTGCAGGGCGTAGAAGGTCAACTCAAAGCGCACCTGGTCGTTGCCCTTGCCGGTTGCACCGTGGGCCACAGCATCAGCGCCCTCGGCACGCGCGATGTCGATCTGCTTTTTCGCGATCAGCGGCCGGGCGATCGAGGTGCCCAGCAGGTAGGTGCCCTCATAAATCGCGCCCGCGCGGAACATGGGAAAAATATAGTCGCGCACGAACTCCTCGCGCACGTCTTCGACATAGACCTTGCTCGCGCCGGTTTTCAGGGCTTTTTCGCGGATGCCGTCAAGTTCGGCGCCCTGGCCCAGGTCAGCGGCGAAGGTAATCACCTCGCAGCCGTAGGTTTCCTTCAGCCACTTTAAAATCACCGATGTGTCCAGACCGCCGGAATAGGCCAGCACCACTTTTTTAATATCGCTCATCACGTCTCTCCCCGGTCCCGACGTGTCGGGACCTCATAGTCATATACCTCCGGCAAAGCCGGAGGCTTGAAACATGTGAACCGCTCAAAGCGGATTGATAAACCTTGAGCCACCCAAGGTGGCTTCAATCAAACAGTTTTAATTGGTCGAGCCGCTTGTCTGCGCTCTCCTGGTGCCGTATGTATGCCCTGACTTCCTCATCATCTCTTCCACATGTGGACACAAAGTACCCGCGCGACCAGAAACTCTCTCC
>VGSH01000206.1 GCA_016875025.1 Deltaproteobacteria bacterium | reverse complement strand
ACTCATGGAGGAACTGCGCGCGGCCGGCGCTGATGTCACGGCCGTGGATGCGCGCCAGCGCGGCTTTCATCTGCAGGTGCGCGCCGGCAAGGACTGCCTTGAGTGCTGCGCGGCAATCCTGCGCGACGCAAACCTGTACCCGGTGTTCATGACCGCCGTGCACGCACAGCCGCACTTCCTGCTGCATTACCAGTTCGCCGCTGCAGAACAAAATTTCCGGGTGATGCTTTCAGCGCCCGCTGATCTTGAAAACCGCGCACGCAGCCTGACCCAGCTGTTCCCGGGCCTGCAGTGGCATGAGCGCGAAGCGCACGAGATGTTCGGCATCGTTTTCGAAAACCATCCCGACCTGCGGCCGCTGTTTCTCTGCGATGAGGACCGCGGCCTGCACCCGCTGCGCAAGGATACCGGGCGCCTGAAAACGCCCGAACAGCTCGGCTGCGCCTTTAAGCCGGGCACTGCCGGAGAAGCGTCATGACCATGTCCGCGGCCGACTCCCGGCATTTCCGCATGCACCTGAACCTGGGACCGCAGCACCCGAGCACGCACGGCGTGCTGCACCTCGCTCTTGAAATGTACGGCGAAAACGTGCTGGACATCGATCCGGTGCTGGGCTACGGCCACCGCATGCATGAAAAGATGGCCGAGCGCCGGCCGTGGCAGGCGTTTTTCGCCAATACGCCGCGCATCGACTATGCCTGCAGCCTGCCCCACAGCCACTGCTACGCGCTGCTGCTTGAACGGGCCCTGCAGATCGAGCCGCCTGCGCGCGCTGTCTCCCTGCGCATTATTGCGTCCGAGCTGAACCGCGTTGCGAGCCACCTGCTGTGGGTCGGGGCCTTTCTGCTTGATCTGGGGGCCTTCACCCCGATTCTGTACTGCTTTGACGACCGCGAGCAGGCCGTGGACATTCTCGAGCACATGACCGGCAGCCGCCTGACCCATGCCTGGATGTGCGCGGGCGGCGTGACGGACGATATTGACGAAGAAACCGTCCTGAAGATCAGGGCCTTCATACGCCGCATGCGGGCGCGCTTCCGGATATATGAGCGCCTGGTTACCAACAATGTCATTTTTATCATGCGCACGCGCGGGATCGGGGTGATCACGCCTGCACTCGCCCGGTCCTGCGGAGCCACGGGGCCGGTGCTGCGCGCAAGCGGCATGGCCTGCGATATACGCAAAGTCGCGCCCTACGGCGGCTATGACCATTACGCCTTTGACGTTCCCCTGGGTTCAAACGGCGACTGCCTGGACCGCTACCGTGTGCGCATGGAGGAAATGCGCCAGAGCCTCGCCATCATCGAACAGGCCCTTGACCGCCTGCCGGGCGGTCCTGTCCGGGCAAAAGTGCCGCGCACGCTCGCCCCGCCTGCGGGTGAGTACAGCTCGTCGGTTGAAGGCGCGCGCGGAGATATAACCTACTGGGCAATATCGGACGGGAGCGAAATTCCCTACCGCCTGAAAATACGCTCAGCCTGTTTTGGGAACCTGAGCCTGATAGCCGAGCTGTGCCAGGGCATGCTGCTGGCCGATCTGATCGCAACGCTCGGGAGCCTTGACCTGGTCATACCTGAAATAGACCGCTAAACACCTATGGACAACGCTGTCATGGACATCGATATGCTCAGGGTTTTCTGGTCGGTTGTGCTGATAGCGGCCTTCGTGTTCGCCAATGCGACCGTGATGGGCTATCTCGAGCGCAAGCTTGCCGGCCGTTTCCAGCGCAGGCTGGGGCCCATGGAGGTAGGCTGGCACGGCATTCTGCAGATGCCGATCGACGGCATCAAGCTGCTGGCCAAGCGCATGATAGTTCCGCAGCAGGCCGAGGGTCTGATCTTCCGGCTTGCACCGGTCATCTCGCTTTCGCCGGTTATGCTGCCGCTTATCGTCATTCCCTTCAGCCCGGTTTTGCAGGTCGTTGACATGCCTGCTGGACTTATCTTTGTGCTGGCGATCGAGGCCTTCGGCACGATCGCGGTCTTTCTGGCCGGCTGGAGCGCCAACAACAAGTACGCCATGATCGGCGCCATGCGCTCGGTTGCGCAAAACATCGCCTATGAAATCCCGATCCTGCTGGTGGCACTGGCAGTAGCCCTGATGGCCGGCAGCTTTAATTTGCAGGACATTGTGCTCGCCCAGGCGGCGCTGTGGTTTATCGTGCTGCAGCCGTTCGGATTTGTTATCTACCTGATCTCGGGTTTATCTGAATGCAACCGCGCGCCCTTTGACCTGCCTGAGGCTGAAAGCGAACTCACGGCCGGCTATCTGACCGAATACAGCGGCATCGGCTTCAGCCTGTTCATGATCGCCGAATACACCCACATGTTCATCATCTGCTGCCTGGCAACAGTGCTGTTCCTGGGCGGCTGGCAGGGCCCGGAGCTGCCCTGGCACGATTACAGCAGCGCGATCTGGTTTTTGATGAAGGCCTACGGCCTTATGTTCGTGATGGTGTGGGTGCGCTGGACGTTTCCGCGCGTGCGCTACGACCAATTGATGAAATTTGCCTGGAAATACCTGATACCGTTTGCGCTGGTCAACCTGCTCATAACCGCGCTGGTGGTGTATCTATGAAAACCTATTTCCTCGACCTGTTCCGCGGTGCAGTCAGCCTGCTTGACGGCATGCTCGTCACCCTGCTGGCCCTGTTCTCGCCCGTGGTGACCGAGCAGTACCCGCGCCAGGCAGCCTCGCTCAGCCCTCGCTTCCGCGGCAGCCTGCAGCTTGTCCAGGACGACCAGGGGCAGCTGCTGTGCACGGCCTGCGGAGCGTGCGCGCGCACGTGTCCGTCCAAATGCCTCACGGTTCAGGGCGAAAAACCGACCGATGGCGGCCGCAAAATGCCCACGACCTTCCGCTACGATATTTCGCGCTGCAGCTTCTGCGGCACCTGCGTGATGATCTGCCCCTTCAGCGCGCTTTCTTTCACACCCGTGCGCACGCGCGTCGCAACCTCTCGCGAAGATTTTCTGCTTGAATTGTGCCCGGCAGCCGAAAAACCTTCAGAATTGCGGGTGCGCCAAACGCACCATCCATAAAAGCTTTATCGGCAGTGCGCACGGCGCACCCTGCAGCTACAACCTGCATGGTTATTAAAAAATCGGGCTATTCAAAAATGCCCGGATGCAAGGCGTACAAATCCGAAGGAATGAGACGTACTGTTGCGTACGCCGCAGTGACGCATGGCAAGCGCAACGCCACAGATAGGCGTTTTTCAACAGCCCGTCGTTTCTTTGCGGCTGGCCTCTAGCAGCTCCCGCGCTGCGGCGCCGGGCGCGAGCGTACCGTGCGCAACCCTTGAGAGCACGGAAGGCAGCAAAGACTTCAC
>VGSH01000205.1 GCA_016875025.1 Deltaproteobacteria bacterium | reverse complement strand
TGCCGGATATTTTATCACATCCAGCATAGCACTTGATGACGTATCTTCTATAACCTGTTATTTAATTGTCAAAGAACATGTGGCCTTAATTGCGACACAGTTTCTGCGCCGGAATGACAGGAAATAGCACTTGCGGATTTTTTACAACCCCGTCAATTACAACCCCGTCAAGCTTGACACGACTACGCAAAAATATTAAACTAAGTTTAGTGAACTTAATTCAATAAACTCTTGCAAGGTGGCCTGCCATGCAAACGATCAATATTCATGAAGCAAAAACCCATCTCTCGCGGCTGGTTGAAGATGCTGCCCGCGGCAATTCGTTCATCATCGCCAAGGCCGGCAAGCCCATGGTGAAGGTTGTACCGCTGGCGGATGAAGCGGCTTCGAGCAGTCATAAAACAGGCTTTATGGCCGGTGAGATTACCGTGCCGGATGATTTTGACCGAATTTCCTCGTCGGCAATCATCGAACTGTTTGAGGGCAAGCCATGAAACTGCTGCTCGACACGCATATTGTTCTCTGGGCCGCCGGACAACCGGAAACACTCTCCGCCTCCGCGCTCGAGCTTTTGCAGCATCCGGACAATGCTCTGTTTTTCAGCGCCGCAAGCATATGGGAAATCGTGATCAAGCTGCAACTCGGACACGTGGATTTCAGCGTTGATCCCTATCGTCTGAGAAAGATGCTTATCGTGCATGGATATACCGAGCTGCCGGTAACATCCGAGCATGCCCTGCGTATTGAAACCCTGCCCACGCTGCATAAAGACCCGTTTGACAGACTATTGATCGCCCAGGCCCGCGCTGAAGGGTTGCTGCTGCTGACTGCCGACGCTGCGGTCGCGCAGTACGGAGAATCCGTGCGACTGCTGAAGTAAAAACGGCAAAAGGCGAAATATGCATCTTCAACACCAATAGAGATTCCGACAGGGGCAAAAGTTCATAAATTTTGTTGCATTAATTTATCTTATATGATATATTAAAGCAATGAAATTTGATGAATTACTGAGTTTGGTTGCCGATGAGCCGGTTTTCTCGTCCAGCCTGCTGCTGTCCGGGAAAGCGGATGTGCGCCATGTGCGATTACAATTGTCGCGCTGGGTGAAGTCCGGGCTCGTGATTCAGCTTCGCCGGGGACTGTATGCACTTGCGCCCACGTGGCGAAAAGTCGAGCCGCATCCGTTTCTGATTGCAAACCGCCTGCGCTCCGGCAGCTATGTGAGCCTGCAGTCAGCGCTGGCATGGCACAGCGCCATTCCCGAACAGGTGCAGGTCTTGACCAGCGTGGGGCCGGGCCGACCTGCCGCGACGAAGACACCGCTGGGTATCTTTCAAATGCAGTATCTTGCTGAGTCATTTCGTTTCGGCTTTGCAAGGGTCGAGGTCGCGCCCCGCCAGTTCGCGTTCGTGGCCACACCGGAAAAGGCGCTGCTCGATCTCATTCATCTCACCCCCGGCGGGGATTGCGAGGCCTTTATCCGCGAACTCCGCCTGCAGAACCCCGCAGTATTCCGGCGCACAACGCTGGAAGAACTCGCCCGACGCAGCGGCAAGCCAAAGCTCATGCGGGCGTGTGCGATCATCGTCTCACTGCTTAATGAGGAGAAAGGCGAGCCTTTATGAAGGAGTATCTGCGACAACTGACTGAGGGCAGCGCAAATGCGATTGCGCGCAGCGGCCTTGCGCGCGAATATCTGCAGGCCCGCGTGCTGGAGGCTCTTCAAGACGAAGGCGCCTTCATGCGCTGGGCTTTTGTCGGCGGCACTGCTCTGCGCTTTCTCTATTCCATTCCCCGCTTTTCAGAAGACCTTGATTTCTCGCTTCTCCGGGAGGGCGAAGCCTCCTTGTTCAAACCAGCGCTGCAGGCGGTCAAGCGCGCACTGGCGCGTGAAGGCTACCGCATCGAGATCATGGTCAACGATGGCCGGACGGTCGCCTCTGCCTGGCTGCGCTTTCCCGGGCTTTTGAATGAGCTCGGCCTTTCGCCGCATCCTTCCCAGATGCTGTCCGTTAAGCTGGAACTCGACACGAATCCGCCGCCGGGAGCGGGCGTGGAAACTTCCATCGTGCGCCGCCATGTCACGCTCAACCTGTGTCACTATGACAAAGCCTCGCTGCTTGCCGGCAAACTGCACGCCGTGCTGAGACGGCAATGGACCAAGGGACGCGATTTGTACGATCTGGCATGGTATCTGGCCGACAGAGGCTGGCCCGCGCCGAATTTCGAACTGCTCAACGCCGCACTGGCACAGACCGGATGGGACGGACCTGCCTTGGGCGCCGACAACTGGCGCGCCGCACTGGCCCGGCGGCTTGAAGCCCTGGACTGGGAGCGCGCACGCGCGGATGTCCGCCCATTTCTGGAACGTGAGCGCGATATTGAGCTTGTGTCCTGCGAAACCCTCACAAAACTGTTGGGTCCGGCATAAGAAGCAGGGGGCACAAGGTGCCGGGCGAAAAAAACCTTACCTCGTTTTGTTCGCTGTGATCAACTTACGGCGGAACTTGGATTCGCACAAGTTACTCTTATATACTGTGTATCGAGCTTTTGTCAAATGTTGTGTACGGGCTAAGCAGCATTCCTCTCCACTCCATCAACAAACTCGATACCGGCGATCACCTTTGCCAGCTTGTCGGCTCCTCTGATTCTTTGCCACCTTTTTTCCGCACAGCGGCACAGCTTGTATGCCATGGACACTGCCGTACGTGACCACTTCAGCTTTGCCGCCATGTAATAGAGGTTTTCAAGTGTTGCGATCTGATAGGGGTCAGCCTGCGTGCCGCTGCCCGCCGATGGTGCTGTTGCCACCTGGGCCAGCAGAATCCCTGGCCAAAAACATAAAAGAATACATGATATCAGTGCTTTCTTCATTGCGGTACCCTCCCTGTTTGTTTTTGATTGTATGTGCCGCCTTCGGCCTTATCACTCAATACTGCTCACAACCGGCATATAATTACAAAGAAATGCCAGACGTAAGGAGTTTAAAAAAACTGAGCTATCTCAAGGTATTACGAATAATCAGAGTAAAAAAGGCCCAATGCGCATGCTTTGTAAGCTGTGCCATGACACACACTGTGCCGATACACAATGTGCCACACAACGGTTTTACATCAGCCAGTCATATACCTCCGGCAAAGCCGGAGGCTTGAAACATGTGAACCGCTCAAAGCGGATTGATAAACCTTGAGCCACCCAAGGTGGCTTCAATCAAACAGTTTTAATTGGTCGAGCCGCTTGTCTGCGCTCTCCTGGTGCCGTATGTATGCCCTGACTTCCTCATCATCTCTTCCACATGTGGACACAAAGTACCCGCGCGACCAGAAACTCTCTCC
>VGSH01000204.1 GCA_016875025.1 Deltaproteobacteria bacterium | reverse complement strand
GCGGGGGAAATCCCATCTCTTTAAGCATTGCGGGCGCGAATGCTCCGGTGAACACCCGGTCGGCCGTGCTGCTGGCGCGGGCATGCTCAGGGCACAGGCTCGCGTACACGCCGCCCAGAAACACGGGCACTCCCGGCAGGCATCGCCTGACATGCGCGATGGTTTCGATCACGCCGGTGTACCAGTAGGTCATCATTGACCCGACGAAAACCGCATCAGGCCGGGGCTGTTCCGCTATGGCAGAACGCAGGGCCTCCGGTGAAATACCGTAGCGGCGAAACGGCATGCTGAACTGACGCAAAATCTCCGGGCATGGCAGGTTTTTTTTGTGGAAATGGCCGCTGCCGTCGCCCTTGCGCACCGGAGCCTGAGGCCGGGCAACCCGCTGGGCAGGCTGCCCGCAGTCAAGGCAGTCGATCAGTGCTGCCTCGATGCCGCAGCTGCGCAGCATACGGCCGATGACGAGCAGCCCCACAGGCTTGAGCCACAGGTCATAGGCGGCCACATCGTGTATCCAGGGATTTATGAGCAGAACACGTGGGGGCATTGGGGCTCAAAGCAGTTGTAGGAGCAGGCCCCTGTGCCTGCCCTTGTTTAGTGTCGATGCAGGGGCGCTAGCGGGATCGGATTATAGATACAAAGAAGAGTTCGATATCGACAGCGATTGTGCATTGCTACGGGCAGGCACGGGGGCCTCCCCCTACGTTTGCGTATGTCCCGAAACCGCGCCCATCCTCCGCACGATCGCCTTTTCCACTTCAACGACCAGGAAAACGAGCGCGCCGGCAGCAGCAGTCTCGAGCCAGTCAGCAGCTGACATGGGACGGGAACCGAACAGCACATTCATGAACGGGGCATGCGTGTAGAGCGCCTGCAGGAATGCCAGGATAGCGATCGTGATCCAGACCGCGCGGTTCGTGAACAGCGTGTCAAGGCGCAGGCATGAATCCTGGATGCAGCGGCTGTTGAACAGGTAGAACATCTGGGCCACCACGATCGTATTTACGGCCAGTGTACGGGCCATCTCAATCGGCATGCCCCGGCCCGTTTCCCAAAGAAAAATCGCGATGGTTATTCCGCCGATCAGCAGCGACACAAAGCTGATATGCCATATAAAAAAGGCACCCAGTATGGGAGCATCCGGCGAGCGTGGGGGGCGGCTCATCACACCGGGCTCCGAGGGCTCGAAGGCCAGGGCCAGGGCGAGCGTTACCGCGCATACCATGTTGACCCACAGGATCTGCACCGGCAGGATCGGCAGCACGAAACCGAATACGACCGCGGCCAGGATCACGAACGCCTCAGCCCCGTTGGTCGGCAGGATGAACAGGATTGCCTTGCGCAGGTTGTCGTAAATCGTGCGGCCCTCTTCGACCGCGCGCTCGATCGTGGCGAAGTTATCGTCGGCCAGCACGATGTCGGCCGCCTCCTTGGTGGCCTCGGTGCCCTTGATGCCCATGGCAACGCCGACGTCGGCGCGCTTCAGGGCTGGGGCGTCGTTGATGCCGTCGCCGGTCATGGCCACGACCTCGCCTTCGGCCTGAAGGGCGGTTACCAGGCGCAGCTTGTGCTCCGGGCTGGTTCTCGCAAAAATGTCGTAGCGCTGCACGATGCGCCGCAACTCCTCGTCGGTGGCGCGTTCGAGATCATGGCCTGAAATGGCGCCCGCCTGCGAGCCGATACCCATCTCGGCCCCGATCGCGCTGGCAGTGCCGGCATGGTCGCCGGTGATCATTTTGACCCGTATGCCGGCCTGGCGGCAGATGCCGATCGCGCGGATGGCTTCGGGCCGGGGCGGGTCGATGATGCCGACCAGGCCGAGCAGCGTCATTTCGCGCAGGTCATCGACGGCCAGCGTGTCGGGGTGCGCGTCTGCAGCGCGTGATGCGGCTGCAAGCACGCGCAGGCCCTGCGCGCTCAGCTCATCAATGCCCTTTTCCCAGTACGCGCGGTCAAGCATCTCGCGGGAACCGTCGGGAGCGCGTTGATGCGTGCAGCGGTCAAGCAGGCGGTCGGGCGCGCCTTTGAGCAGGACGAGCCTTTGTCCTTCAGGTCGGCTGACGAGGGCTGACATGAATTTGTTTTCAGACTCAAAGGGGATCACGGCCAGGCGCTTGTAGGCAGCGCTGTCAAAATCGGCCTTGAGCGCGAGCGAGCGCAGGGCGCCCTCGGTCGGCTCGCCCACGGCCTTCCATTGCCCCTCCTGCTCGACCACGCCGGCATCGTTGCACACGGCCATGACTTCGATCAGGTCAAGCAGGTCAGGGGCCTGTGAGGCATTAACGGCGTGGTCGCCGCGCCGGATGGCGCCGAAGGGGGCATAGCCGGATCCTTCGATATCATAGCGGTGCTCGCGGGTGAGCGCGTGCCGCGCAGTCATTTCGTTGCGGGTGAGCGTGCCGGTTTTGTCCGAGCAGATGACTGTGACCGAGCCCAGGGTTTCGACCGCGTTGAGTCTGCGCGTTATCGCGCTGTGCCTGGCCATGCGCTGGACGCCCAGGGCCAGGGTGATGCTCAGGACGGCCGGAAGCCCCTCGGGTATGGCGGCCACCGCAAAGCCGATGGAAGCGAAGAAAAGTTCCGCAAGGCCGAGGTCATGCACCAGGTATCCGGTCGCAAACATCAGCACTGCCAGCGCGACGACGCCGATCGAAAGCATCGTGCCGAAGCGCGTCATCTGGCGGGTGAGCGGCGTGGAGATACTCTGCACCTGGGCGATCATGCTGCTGATGCGGCCGATCTGGGTTGCCGCGCCCGTGCCGGTTACAATCCCGACGGCGCGCCCTGCGGTAATCAGCGTGCCGGAAAAGGCCATACAAACCTGGTCACCAAGCACGGTCCCGGCGGGGGTTGCAGTGGTATTTTTTTCAACCGGAACCGATTCGCCGGTCAGGGCCGACTCCTCAACGCGCAGGCCGTGCACTTCAATCAGGCGCATGTCTGCGGGCACGCGGTCTCCGGATTTCAGGCGCACGATATCGCCGGGCACGATCTCCTCGGCATCGATGGTGGCCCAGGCCGCGTCGCGCAGGACATGTGCATTGAGAGAGAGCATTTTGCGGATGCCTTCAAGCGCCTTTTCAGCTTTGCCTTCCTGGATAAAGCCGATGATGGCGTTGATGGTCACCACGCCCAGTATGACTCCTGTGTCTACCCAGTGCCTCAGCAGGGCGGTCATGGCCGCTGCTCCGAGCAGCACGTAGATGAGCGGGTCGTTGAAATGCTTGAAGAAACGTCTGAGCAAACCGGGGCCTGGCGGCGCGGGCAGCCGGTTGGGGCCGGCAGCCTCAAGGCGTCGGGCGGCCTCGCCAGCGTTCAGGCCGTCAGGGCTGCCGCCGAGC
>VGSH01000203.1 GCA_016875025.1 Deltaproteobacteria bacterium | reverse complement strand
GGGCCGCCTTGTTCTTGCGGGCGGTTTTGATATGACGATCCAGGCAGTTGTAGGACACGTTCAGTTTGCCGCCCTTGAACCATGCGATATTTGCCTCGGTGAGATCGGCTTCGACAACCTTGTCCCACTTTTTGAAAAACTCGATGTTCTGGTCAGCCATTTTCGCCCAGAAGGTCTCGGGGCTTTCAATTGACTCTTTGTACATTTCCTCGTACTGGGCCATGCTTTTGATGTGGGCCTTCTCGGCCAGTTCCTTGGGAACGTCGAATACCTTTCCCATCTGAGCCAGTGACTGCATCTTCTGTTCTGCCATGTGTTCCTCCTTCTAAAGTTTAGCTGTTACGTGGTAATAAAAGTACCTGATACATGGATGGTTCCTTATGTAAAGCGATAAGAATATCAGATTTTGCTGCCTTTTGCCAGATAATTTCAAAACTATATATCAAGGAGCATGCCAAGTACCTCAGCGTTGTGTGCACCGACAGGGTATAAATAATTATAGAAAATACAGGTATTTGAAAAAAATACAGCCCAGGGGGTGCTTGGCGTTCTTGCCAGATTGTCATGTTCTTTTTGTATACAGGCTGCGTCGGACGGATGTAAGACCTCTTTTGGCTTGATTATTACTGCAAAAAAAGGCTATTAAAAAACAAAATCGGCCTGTGACAATTTGACAATACAACCGGAGGTTTATAATACTATTTTTGTTATGAAAATAGTATTAAATTAATTAATTTATATTTTTTTGGTATATAAAATAATGACTTTGTCAGCCATGATTACATGGCCCCTTTTTTGCTTTTAACTGTACAGGCTTTTTGCGCGGGAAGGGACTATGGTCGATAAAAATACGATGACTGCTAAGCACTTCCATCCGCTGGAAGAATCAGTGCTCTCACTTGCGGCCGGCAAGCTGCACCACGTGGAGGCGCCTGCAGCCGCCCCGGCGCTCCGGCCGCCCAGGCCCGAGGAGCCGGCCCCGCTGCCCGAGATGCGGCCCCGGGCCGACATGCCGCCCGAAAAGCTCAAGTCAATTTCCCACACCATCAATGAATGCATCCGCTACGTTGCCAAGCACGTTATCGGGCGCGAGCAGATTGTGCGCCAGACCTTTGTTGCGCTTCTGACGGGCGAGCATCAGCTGCTGATCAGCCGCACGGGCATGGCGAAATCGCTGCTTGCGCGCCAGATTTTTTCCTGTTTCGAGGGGGCGACGGTTTTTGAAAAGCAGCTGACCAAGGACACGATGCCTGAAAATCTGTTCGGCGCCTATGACATCGAGGCCATGAAAAAAGGCAAGATGATCCACAATGTGGAAGGCTCGATAGTGCTGTCGCATTTCGCGTTCCTGGATGAGATTTTTGACGCCAACGATATGCTGCTGCGCTCGCTTTTGTCGCTGCTCAATGAAAAGCAGCTCATCAACGGCGAGCAGATTGTAAACTCTACACTTTACAGCGCGATTGCGGCGGCAAACTATATCCGCTACACCGACGTGCTCGAAGCGGTGATTGACCGTTTTCTGTATAAAAGTTTCATTCCGGAAAACAAGGATCTGTATTTCCAGTACTCGATCGACCAGATCTACCAGCAGCAGTTCGGCAAGGTTGCCGTTCCGCAGCGCCGGCTTTCTCTGGGCGAGCTGGCCTATGCCAAAAAGGTAGTTCAGAGCAATCAGATCGCCGTTCCGGGCTATGTGCTTTTTTTGAAAAATTATATTCTGAAAAAGTACATTGAAGAGACGCGCATGACACACTCCGACCGTAAGGATTTTACGATCAGCGACCGCAAAAGCGTGAAGATGCAGGATACGCTGCGCGCGGTCGCGTTTCTGGACGGCCGCGAAGAGGTCAGCGATCAGGATCTGGACAACCTGTACCTTGCCGTGTGCACGCTTGGCCGCGAAGACGAAACCGCGCGGCTTGCCAAAATCACGGGAGCGGCGCGTAATTATTTCCGCCAGGACCGCGACATTCTTGAGAACATGTTCAATGCTATCGATATTTTCAGCATTATCCGCTCATCCGAAAACCAGGAGATGCTTAAAAGCGACACATCCTTCAACATGATCCGCACCCGGCTGCAGGAAACCGCGCGCGCGGAAACCTCGCGCTTCAAGGATTATTTCAGCCGCCTGAAAACAAAGATCATGTCCCTGAGCCGCGATACGTTCCTGCCGGAAACATTTGCCGTGCTTGAAAACATCAGCGAGGTTTCCATGAAGGATGCCGGATCGCGCGAGTGCCGCGAGCTTGTGGTCAGCTTCCGTCAGGCCGTGTTTGAGTACAAGAAATACCTGAAGCTATAACAGGCTGCTCAACTGCCTGCCGGGCGGCCGCGCATCGGAGACACTCCGGCGCAGAGCGCATGTGTCCACAACCATGGAACAGTCCGCATTCAGCTCATACCTCTCCTTTTACCTTCCCTCATGCGATCTGTGCAGCACGCAGAGCCTGAAATTCACGCCTGAGCTGATGAAGATTTTTTACATCGCCCGGGTGGTGTTCAGCGAAGCCAGCCGCCATCGCATCAAGACGCAGGCCGCGCCGCTTTTCAGCCGTGAAACCGTGTTTGCCCGGGGCCGCGATCAGGAC
Source organism: Deltaproteobacteria bacterium (assembly GCA_016875025.1). GTDB lineage: Bacteria > Desulfobacterota > WTBG01 > CAIYCZ01 > CAIRTM01 > CAIRTM01. The sequence goes on along the minus strand of VGSH01000203.1, from coordinate 788 downwards.
CATGACAGCCTGCAGCCGCAGCAGCCCGCGCGCATGGATAATTCAATAAGCCTTGCCCCGATCAGCTCGGTCAGTGATATAGCCCACCTTCTGCCGCGCGAGCACATTATTTATCCGGATACTATTTTTTACAAAAAAGTCGCTAACCGCGAGCTGATCAAGATTGACTATGAGGGCGGAGCGGCCGCTGTGACGAGCGTTGATGATTTTCTTGGTGAGCAGCAGGTAGATCTCAGGCGCAGCCAGAAAGTCTACCTGCTGTTTGACAATTCAACCTCGATGAACGGCGAAAATTTTAAAAAGTTGATCGTTGCCAAGGCCATTGCCATCGAGTACCTGCGCCAGGCTGCAGCCGAGGAGCCGCAGTTGTATTTCCGCTCCTTTCACAGCGAGGTATCCGACCTGGTAAAAGCAGCAACGCGCGCCGACATCGAATCTCTTGTCGGGCACATTACCCGGCTGGGAACCGGCGGCGGTCATATCACCAATATCGGCGAGGCCATTGACCAGGCCATTACCGACATTCGCGCTGACGTGGAGCTGCAGCAGGCTGAAATACTCGTGATGACCGACGGGTTCGGCCCCGTGCCCCGCGATCTGCGCGAGAGGCTCGGATCAATCAAGCTGCACATCATCCTGATACCTGATCTGGATATTGAGAAAATCCTGCAGATGTATCCCGACCGCGCGTCCTGGAAAAAAGGCGGCCATGACGGCATGCGGCCCATGCCGCCGTTCTGGAACTATTACAGCGCAAAGGCGCCGCCGGCAACAATTGAGAACGATGA
>VGSH01000202.1 GCA_016875025.1 Deltaproteobacteria bacterium | reverse complement strand
TTGTGAACAGGATAAACATGTGATATTACTGCCAAGTTTACTAAGAACCCCGCACAACCCGGCGCCCTGCGGCAAAGGGGATGCGGACGACAGTCAATTTTGAACAGCGGCATCGGCAGCGGAAAAGGACGCCACATAACGGGATCCTGTTGCGGGATGGCAGCACGCCCGCAATGCTCCGTTGAAGCCGCGCAGAAAAAGGAGGCAGCAACTTGGCTACAACGACGACGATGAAACAGATGCTTGAGGCAGGAGTGCACTTCGGTCATCAGACCAGCAGGTGGAATCCGAAAATGAAGCCCTATATTTTCGGGGCGCGCAACGGGATTCATATTATCGATCTGCAGAAAACCGTGGTGATGTTCAGGGAAGCCTGCGACTTTGTGGTCAATACGGTCGCGCAGGGCGGTAAAGTGCTGTTTGTCGGCACCAAGCGCCAAGCACAGGAGGCCATTCGCGAAGAAGCGCAGCAGGCTGGACACTTCTACATTACCAACCGCTGGCTGGGCGGCCTGCTGACGAATTTCAGCACCGTAAAGAAAAGCATTGAACGGCTTAAAACGCTTGAATCCATGCGCGACTCAGGCGAATTTGCCCACTTTAAGAAAAAGGAAGCTCTCGGATTCGAGCGCGAAATCGAAAAACTTAATTTCATATTTGACGGCATCCGCAATATGGACCGGCTGCCCGGTGCGCTGTTTATCGTTGATCCCAAAAAGGAAAAAATAGCGCTTTCCGAGGCAAAAAAACTGGGCATCCCGACCATCGCGCTGCTTGACACCAACTGTGATCCTGAAGGCATTGATTACCTTATCCCCGGCAATGACGACGCTATCCGGGCGGTTAAGCTGTTCAGCTCGAAAATAGCCGAGGCAATCGCGGCCGGCGAACGCCGGCAGCAGGAAATAAACAAGGAAGCGGCCCTGAAGGCTGCCCGCCAGGCGGAAGAAGCCCTGAAAGAAAAGGCCGAGTAACCGGCCCCATAGATACAAGGAGTGTGCACACCATGGATGTTGATGCAAAGACCGTAAAAACCCTGCGCGACAAAACCGGCGCAGGTATGATGGACTGCAAGAAAGCGCTTGCCGAAACCGGCGGCGACATGGAAAAGGCAATTATATACCTGCGGGAAAAAGGTATTGCCTCAGCCTCAAAAAAATCCGGCCGCGCCACCCGCGAGGGACGGATTGTCTTCTATATGCATCCCGGCGACAAACTGGGCGTCATGCTGGAAGTGAACTGTGAAACCGATTTCGTCGCCCGGGGCGAGAAGTTCATCGAATTTACGCGCGATATCGCCATGCATATCGCGGCTGCAGCACCGCGCTATCTCACAAAGGACGAAATCCCTGCGGACGTGCTCGCGCAGGAGCGCAGCATCTACCGCACCCAGGCCCTCAATGACGGCAAGCCGGAAAACATCGTTGACAAGATCGTCGAAGGCCGCATGAGCAAGTTCGCCGCCGAGGTGTGCCTCCTGGAACAGCCCTTTGTCAAGGATGACAAGGTCAAAATCAGCGACTTCATTAAAAACGGCATTGCAACCTTTGGTGAGAATATCAGCATAGCGCGCTTTGCCCGTTTCAAAATCGGCGAATAGTTGACATCCGTACGCAGCCGGTATACGCTACGGCAACGGCTGCGCATCCGTTTGTCAGGCGATCACCGCCCGTGTGAAAGATTGCCGCGCCGGGTCTGCCGTGGTGCCCGCTGAAGTGCCGGGTGCCTTCATATAAACGTCCATGCGTTACCATCACTGCGGGAGGTCGCAATGCCAGCTGCCGGAACGGGCGCGTTTGCGCGTATTTTGCTGAAGCTGAGCGGGGAAGCGCTCAAGGGCTCAAAACCCTACGGCATCGACCCGGATGTGGTCAAAACCGTTGCGGGCGACATCGCCCGGGTACAGCAGGCCGGCATTGAACTCGGCGTTGTTATCGGCGGGGGCAATATCTTCCGCGGCCTGTCCGACAGCGCTGAAGGCATGGACCGCAGCAGCGCAGACCATATCGGCATGCTGGCAACGGTTATGAACAGCCTTGCCCTGCAGGACGCGCTCGAAAAACTGGGGGTCCCAACCCGGGTGCAGTCTGCCATCCCGATGCATCAGATCGCCGAGCCCTATATCCGGCGCAGGGCCATCCGACATCTTGAAAAAAAGCGCGTGGTGATCTTTGCCGCCGGTACCGGCAACCCGTTTTTTTCGACTGACACGGCTGCAGCCCTGCGGGCCAGTGAAATCAATGCCGATTTGATCATGAAGGCTACCAAGGTTGACGGCGTCTATGACCGGGACCCGGTAAAACATGCTGATGCGAAGCGCTTCGCAACACTCAGCTACCAGGAGGTTCTTGACCGCAAGCTGGCTGTCATGGATTTGACCGCCATTACGCTATGCATGGACAATAACCTGCCCATCACCGTTTTTGACATACATGTTCCGGGAAATATCTACAATGCGGCCCGGGGCGAAAAAACAGGAACCTTTATACGGGGGTAGACTATGGACAGACAATTCGAGCAGCAGGCAAAGGCCGAGATGGACGGCAGTCTTGATTCCCTGGCAAAGGAGTTTTCCAAGGTCCGCACGGGCCGGGCATCCATTTCCCTGCTTGACAGCGTACGCGTCGATTACTACGGCACACCGACGCCGCTGAACCAGCTTGCGACCCTGGCCATACCGGAGCCGCGCATGATTACCATTCAGCCCTGGGACATGCAGGTAACCAGGGAAATCGAAAAAGCGATATTAAAGGCCGATCTGGGCCTCACGCCCACGAGCGACGGCAAACTGGTGCGCGTTTCCATCCCGCCGCTGACCGAGGAGCGCCGCAAGGATCTTGTGAAGGTTGTCAAAAAAATGGCCGAAGCGGCCCGGATCTCGATCCGCAACCATCGCCGCAAGGTAAACGACGACCTCAAGGCCATGAAAAACGACAAGAAGATCAGCGAAGATGAAATGTTTAACGCCCAGGCGGATGTGCAGAAAATCACCGATGACTACATTGCCAAAGTCGATGAGATGACCAGAGTCAAAGAGGCTGAAATACTTGAAATCTAGCCCGGCCGGGCCGCTCCAATCCCACGGCCGGTTTCCGGACAGTGCGCCCCGCAGGGAACCGCACCTGCTCAAGCAAGGCGACAGGGCGCCGGAAAACGCCGGCGTCCTGTTTCTGTTTAAGCGCACACACGGTATAAAATGAGCTTGAGGCGATTATTTTTTTGTGATAAATTATATACTTATACATATACGGACCCGGATTATTCTTGTAAGGCCGCAGCGACGTATTGACAGGCTGCACCCCGGACAGACGCTATGAAGATCACCGATTTGAGCAGGGAAAACCTGCCGCGCCATATCGCCGTTATCATGGACGGCAACGGCCGATGGGCCAAAAACCGCTCCATGCCGCGCATACACGGCCATCAGGTCGGCATGGACTCGGTCAGGGCCGTTATCAGCACCTGCGCCCGGGTCGGTGTTGA
>VGSH01000201.1 GCA_016875025.1 Deltaproteobacteria bacterium | reverse complement strand
CACGCGCGCAGGACGAGGCAACCCTTATGTGCTGCCTGCAGAAATTCAGCGACGATGCGGTAATGGAAGCCCTGGTGCCGCGCCTGAGCGATGAAGACTGCGAGCTGCTTTTCAATATGATCACCGGCGTGCTCAAGCAGTATTTTTCAGAAGATGAATACCACCGCCTTTTTTTAAAAGACATACCCGCCCCGGGAGAGTAGCCTGCCCGGCCGAAAAATCCTTATCGAAATCGCTGTCGGGATCGGTATCGGCTTTTTAAAATTCTTGATTCCAGAGCATTTTTTCAAAATATCGTAACCATACCGTCATTTCGAAGGAGCGCAAGCGACTGCGAAATCTTAAGACCAGGGTTTCTCCCTTCGGTCGAAATGGACGACTCTGCATTCAGCAAGGGGATCGGGGAGATAACAATTTACATACATGAATTACATGTGCAGGCTGTTGAAAAACGTCCATCCTCCGTAGCAGGTCTCCTGCGGAGGACGGGCCGATCGGCCGCGTTGCGTTTATCATGCGTCACTGCGGCGTACGGTAGGGGCACGGCATGCCGTGCCCCTGCAAAGGATGTCGCGCGCCTTGCGTCCCTGCATCCACAGTGACGGCATCTCTGCTTTTTTGAACAGCCTGTGTCAAGAGACTTTTGCAACAGCCTAACATGAAAAATGCTCTCATACCAAGGCACTCCAAAGGGATGCAGCGCAGAATGCCGTTGCAATTTAGGCCTTGCTATCGAGCTTTAATTATACTAAGTGGTAGCCTGTACACGTTGATTTTGCAAAGGAGTTACGCCGTATGTTTACCACGCAACAGCTTGAACGCTATGCCGATGTCCTGCTGTGGGGCCTGCAAACGGCCCGCACCAGAGCGTTTAAAAAGGGCGACATCGTGCTGGTGCGCTTCAACCTGCGCGCCATCAAACTGGCGGAGCTGCTGCATGTGCGCCTGCTTGACCGGCGCCTGCAGCCCATGCTGCGCATGCTGGCGACCGACAGTATGGAGTATGATTTCTTTTCACATGCCGACGGCGATCAGCTGACTTTTATCGCGCCGGGCGAAAAGGAAATGGTTAACAGCCTGAACGGGACCATTTTTTTGAATGCGCCCGAGTCTCTTACCCATTTGCAGAACATCGACTCGCGCAAAATCACTACGGCTACGATCGCCCGCAAGCCGCTGCGCGACATACTGACCCGGCGCGAAGAAAACGGTCTTTTCGGCTGGACGCTCTGCTCGCTGACCACGCCCCAGCTGGCGCGCCATGCCGCCATGTCGCAGAAGGACTATACCGGGCAGATCGTCAAGGCCTGCTATTTGAATGCAGCCGATGCCGTGGCCAAATGGGATGCGATATTCAGCAACGCCCGCGAAATCAAGCAGTGGCTCAACAGCATGCGCATTGTTTCCTATCATATCCAGTCCCCACGCATTGACCTGCGCATCGCCCACGGGCAGCAGCGCCGCTGGATCGGGATTTCCGGTCATAATATTCCAAGCTTTGAACTGTTCATGTCGCCGGACTGGCGCGGCACTGCGGGTATCTATTTTGCCGATCAGCCATCCTATCGTAACGGCAACCTGGTGCGCGACGTGCGGCTTGAGTTTAAGAACGGCTGCGTGTGCGCTGTCGATGCGGAATACGGCCGCGCCTTCGTACAGGAGCAGATCAGCATGGATGCCGGTTCAGGCCGGCTGGGCGAGTTCTCGCTCACTGATACGCGCTTTTCAAAAATCGATTGTTTTATGGCCGATACGCTCTTTGATGAAAACTTCGGCGGCCGATACGGCAACTGCCACGTGGCCCTGGGCGCGTCGTATTCCGACACGTTTCGCGGCAAGCCGGCCCAGCTGACGAAGAAGCGCAAGCAGCAGCTCGGCTTCAACGATTCGGCCCTGCACTGGGATCTGGTGAATACGGAAAAGAAAACCGTAACCGCGCATCTGGCCGGCGGCCGCCGGCAGGTTATTTACGAAAACGGACGCTTTAAAATTTAAAGCGTTTTCCTGACTACGATAAGCCTGAAAAGCTCCATCCGTTCGCCCTGAGCCTGTCGAAGGGACGAACGAACCATATAGTACACGACAAACCCGTTCATGGTTCGACAAGCTCACCACGAACGGGTTTTCTCTTTGCAATGGCTACAGTAAAAGGGAATATGCTCTAGATTCCCGGTGAGTCCGTGACGCCGAAGTAGTGCATCTGGCTTTGCCGGCGGTCGCTTTCGGCTTCGCGCAGGAAGCGGGCGGCATCCTCGGGCGGGGTCGGATTTATGTAGAAGCCGGTGCCCCATTCAAAGCCGGACAGATTCGACAGCCAGGGCGTGATTTCAAAGTGCCAGTGATAGCAGTCTTCATGGCGGCTGTCCAGCGGGGTGGTGTGCAGAATGAAGTTAAACGGCGGGTAGTTAAGCGTTGCGTCGAGTTTTTTAAACACGGTGCTGAACATCTCGGCCATGGGCTTAAACAGGGCCTCGGCGGTGTTTTCAAAGCCGGCAATATGCTGTCTGGGCAGCACCCAGGTCTCGAACGGAAAGCGCGGTGCAAAGGGCTCAATCGCCACGAACGCATCATTCTCATATACAAGCCGGCTTTGCGTTTGAAGCTCCTGTTGAATAATATCGCAGTACACGCAGCGTTTTTTTTCATCAAAGTAGCGGTGCGATCCCTCAAGCTCTTCAATCGTTCGCTTGGGCACGATCGGCAGGGCGATCAGCTGGGAATTGGGGTGCTCAAGGGCTGCGCCCGCGGTCTTGCCGTAATTTTTGAAAATGGAGATATAGCGGTAGCGCTGGTCCTGCTTCATCGCGAGGATTCTCTGGCGAAAGCACAGCAGGATATTATAGTAGTCCTGCGGGCTGAGGCGTGACATGGTGGCCGTGTGATCAGGGGTTTCAAGGATGATTTCATGATTGCCGATTCCGTCCATTTTGTCGTAGAGGCCTTCGGCGTGCGTCTCAAGGCTGCCGCGGCTGTTCAACACCGGAAATTTATTCGGCACCACCCGCACCTTCCAGCCCGGTGTATCGGGCCGCGTGTTGGCATCCCTGATTGCGAACACCTCGGGCGGGGTTTTATCCTCGTTGCCGGGGCACAGCGGGCAGAAGCCCCCGCGCGGAACGTCCGGCTTGCGGGTGAAGTCAGTCGGCCGCTTGGAGCGGTCAGTGGCGATGATGACCCAGCGGCCGATGATGGGGTCCTGGCGAAGATCGGGCACGATTTCTGTCTCGCAATGTGTAAAAGTCTGCTTCGGTATCAGGCCTGTCATGTGGCGCAAGCCCGAGGGGGACATTGTTTTTTAGCATGCTTTTCCGTGCGGTTCAAGACTCTTGGCGATGTTTTTTAGCGTGTACCGCATCAGATTTGTCCAAAATAAATTATTCGATCGCTGCTGAAGGCCCTCTGGCCGGGGCCGTGCCGTCCCATCCGGCAAAGAAGACCTCATTTCATTATCGGCCCGTGTGCCGCAATATTTCAAACGGCCAGGCACGCCCCAGCGATTGTTGTATACAGC
>VGSH01000200.1 GCA_016875025.1 Deltaproteobacteria bacterium | reverse complement strand
GAAGCGCAGCTCAAAGCGGAACCAGATATAGGCCAGCATGCCCAGCAGCGACCAGAATACCGCCAGCATGCCTTTCTGGCGTAACTCTTTGCCGACCTTGGGCCCGACCATTTCAGTGCGGCGAACCTCGAAACCCTCAGCGCCGAAGGCGGCAGTGAACTGTTCGGTTATTCGGGCGGTAAGACTCTCAATTCCCTTCCCGGTTTCAGATGAGGGGATATTGATCAGGAATTCATTGCCATGTTCATCGCCGAAGGGCTGCACCGAAGCGTCCCGGCCGACAGCCGGGGCTATGGCCTCCCGGACCTGGTCACCGCTCACGCCGGAGGTAAAGCGTACCTGCAGCAGGCTGCCGCCGACAAAGTCAATGCCGTAGCGCGGGCCGCCGTTGGCAATCAGCACGACGATGCTTGCCAGCACCAGCACGCCGGAAAGAATGCCGGCACCCTTTATTTTGCCGACAAAGTCGATATGCGTATCATGTTTGATAAGTTCCACAGCTGTCCCCTTCTTCAAATACTGAGTGTCTGCATGCGCCTGGTGGCCAGGGCGTAATCAAAAATGAAGCGCGAAACGAACAGCGCGGTGAACAGGCTTGCCAGAATACCGATACTGAGCGTCACCGCAAACCCTTTGACCGGGCCGGTGCCGAACTGGAACAGAAACACCGCGGCCAGCAGCGTGGTCAGGTTGGAATCGAGAATGCTGATCATGGCACGGGAATAGCCGGCGCTGATGGCGGCCCGTACGGTCTTGCCCAGGCGCAGCTCCTCGCGGATGCGCTCGTAAATAAGCACATTGGCGTCAATGGCCATGCCGATGGTGAGCACGATGCCGGCAATGCCGGGCAGGGTCAGCGTGGCCCTGAACGCGGCCAGCGCTGCCATGATCATAACGATATTGAGCGTCAGCGCGAGCGTGGCGACAATACCTGAAAGTTTGTAATAGATGCAGATAAAAGCGATTACGAGGGCACCGCCGATCAGGATGGAGCGAATGCCCTGGTCGATGGAATCCCGTCCGAGCGAGGGGCCGACCTGACGTTTCTCTACGATGGATACCGGTGCCGGAAGCGACCCCGCGCGCAAAACGATCGCCAGATCGCGTGCCTCCTCCATTGAAAAGCTGCCGGTGATCTGGGCCTGCCCGCCGGAGATGCGCTCCTGTATCACCGGCGCTGAATACACATTGTCATCCAGCACGATGGCAAGGCGCTTCTTGACGTTAGTGCGTGTGATGCGCTCAAAGATCTGTGCGCCGCGGCTGTCGAATTCTATCGAAACATAGGGCTCGTTAAAGCGCGAATCAATGCGCACCTGGGCGCTGGTCAGCCGGTCGCCGGTCAAAAGCGTGCGGCTGTGCAGCAGATAGGGATTCTGGCTCACCACGCCGGTTGACGGGTTCACCTGACGCTGGTACAGAATCTTCCTGTCAGCCGGCACATCACCCTTGAGGGCACTGTCCAGGCTGTTTTCATCGTCAACCAGCTTAAATTCAAGCGTGGCTGTCTTGCCGATCAGGTTGATGGCGCGCTGCGGATCCTTCACGCCGGGCAGCTGCACCAGGATCATGTCCTCGCCCTGCTTCTGTATGACCGGCTCGCTCACCCCGAACTGGTCGATCCGGTTGCGGATGGTTTCAATCGCCTGGTCAACCGCCATGCGGGCGATGTAGACGGCCTCTTCATCCTGTATGGTCAGGGTGTACAGCAGGCTGCCGTCGTCGAGCCTGTTCGGGCCGGTCAGAGACATGCTGCCGAACCGGCGCTCAATGAGCTTCTGGAACGCATCAGCCTTCTGCGCATCGACAATCTGCGCCTGCATTTTTGACGACGCTATCTTTGAGACATGATCAAAGGCAATCCCCTCTTCAAACAGCAGTTCTTCAAGCTCGGCCGTATAGCGTTCAACCGTGTTCTCTACCGCCTTTGCAGCATCGACCTCAAGCAGCAGGTGCATGCCGCCCTGCAGGTCAAGGCCGAGCGCTATCTTTTCCGACGGCAGGGTCCCCTGCCACCACAGCGGCACATTTGCAAAGGTCGGCAGCAGGTAGACAAAGGCCACAACCGCCACTATGCCGATGAGCGCTGCTTTCCACTTCAATTCTTTCGTCATGGCTGCTCCCTTTCAGCTCGCGCGGCTATTCCGGCTTGGTATGTGCCACACTCATGCCGGCGATATTGGCCCGGGAAACTTTTACCTTCACGCCCGGGGCGATCTCCAGCGTCACAATCGTGTCGGTGAGTCCGCTGATCTTGCCGTGCACTCCGCCGGTGGTCACAACCATGTCGTCGCGTTTCAGGGCATCCAACATGGCCTGATGCTGTTTGGCTTTTTTCTGCTGCGGCCTGATAAGCAGAAAGTAGAAAATCACCACCATGGCGATCAGGGGAATAAACGGTCCGAGACCGCCGGCCTGGCCCTCACCGCCGGCCGAAGGCGCCATGGCATACGCTACGGGAAATAAGCTGTACATAATCTGTGTTCCTCCTTAAGTGTATAAAAATAAGCACTAAACATTAGCATACTTCGCGAAAAAATACACAATTAATTTTTGGTTATCCCGGGCGTGGCCTGCTACAGGACCAGCATGGCATCGCCATAGCTGAAAAACCGGTAGCGCTGCTTGACCGCCTCGGCGTAGGCCTGGCGTACGGCCTCACTGCCGGCAAACGCGCTCACCAGCAGCAGCAGGCTTGAGCGCGGCAGGTGAAAATTGGTGATCAGCGCGTCAACGGCCTTGAACCGGTAGCCCGGATACACGAACAGGTCGGTTGCGCCCTCGGACGGGTGCAGCACACCGTTTGCGTCGGCGCAGGTTTCAAGCACGCGCGCCGATGTCGTGCCGACAGCGATGATGCGGCCGCCCTGCCGACGGGCCCGGTTGATCCGGCCGGCCGCCTCAGGGCTCAGGCAATAGGATTCGCTGTGCATGCGGTGCTGTTCGACGCTGTCGCCCCGCAGCGGTTCAAAGGTTCCGTAACCCACATGCAGCGTGACAAACTCAAAAACAGCTCCCAAGCGCTCGATCGCTGCCATCAGCTCCGGGGTAAAATGCAGCCCGGCAGTCGGCGCAGCAACTGCACCGGCAGCGCGCGCGTACACGGTCTGATAGCGCTCGCGGTCGGGCTCATGTGCCGGCTGTTCAGGGTCACGCGTGATATAGGGCGGCAGCGGCGGGCGGCCGCAGCGCTCAAGCGCTTTGTCGAAAGCGCCTTCATAGTACAGGTCGACCAGCCACAGCTTCTCCTGCGCGCGCTCGCGCACAATTGCACGCATGCCCCCGTCGCAGAGCAGTTCCTGCGGCAGGCGCAGGGGTCGGTGCGAGCGTGCCAGGCACTGCCACTGCTGCATGCCGGGGGCGGGGGAGTGCATGAACTGCAGCAGCAGCAGCTCAACCCGTCCGCCGGTGGGCTTGTGCGCGTACACGCGCGCCGGTATCACCCGGGTATCGTTGGCCACCAGCACGTCCCCGGGTCTGATACAGCGCCCGATATCGCTGAAGGACAGATGCT
>VGSH01000199.1 GCA_016875025.1 Deltaproteobacteria bacterium | reverse complement strand
GGGCGGACTGTCTGTATTATCCTGACGCGAACGAAATGTATCCTGACGGATATCAGACAATGGTGTGCGTGCGGGACGTGACCCGAAATCTCTGCGGTCTGTCGCGGCCCACGCATTTTGAGGGTGTTGCAACGGTTGTAACCAAGCTGTTTAACGCGGTCAAGCCCCAGTGCGCTGTTTTCGGGCAGAAGGATTTTCAGCAGCTGGTTGTAATCAAACGCATGGTCAAAGATCTCAATATGGATATCGACATTATCGGTGCTCCGATTGTACGAGAACACGACGGCATTGCCATGAGTTCGCGCAATAAATACCTGGGGCCGGCGGAGAGGCAGGCTGCGCGCTGCCTGTCGCGCGCACTTGATGCGGTGCGCGCACGGGTGCAGTCGGGTGAATACGCGGCGCAGGCCCTCATCAGCCTGGCGGCTGATATTATCAGTGCGGAGCCGCTCGGCCGCATCGATTATATCAGGGTGTGCGACGTCGAAACCCTGCGGGACGTTGAGCGCCTTGAGAACGATGCTGTCATGGCGGTGGCGGTTTTTTTCGAGAAAGCCCGGTTGATTGACAATGCCGTGCTGCACGTAGACGGGCCGCAGTCCTGATATGCTGCAGGGGATCACAGGGCGCATAGAGACACAATGAACAATGGCCTTTAAATATCATAGCGTAACATTCCTGCCTGAAAATAAAGTCATCAGGGTTGAGCATCTCAAAACCATTTTTGAAGCAATCGGGGAGGACAATCCCGAACGCATTCAGCTTTTTTTCTCCTGCGGCGCCGAGGGCATCTGCCGGAAGTGCAAGGTGCGCAGCCTGCAGCGCATGGGGCCGCTGACCGCAACCGAGAAGGGCTGTTTAAGCCCGCAGGAGCTTGCCCGCGGTGTCAGGCTTGCCTGCCAGGCCCGGGTCGTGCAGGACAGCCAGGTTGAAATTCAATACAAGCGCCCGTTTACGATTGCGCTGGTGGATGAGCATGCAGGCTCTCAGTCCGTTGCGCGTTTAAAAAAGATTGTCGTTAAATCGGGGGCCGGACCGTACCCGGAAATGCCCATAGTATGCGCGGCGGCCCGTGAGGCCGGTCTGGCGGTGTGCACCCAGGTACTGGAGACCCAGGTAGCGAGCTGCCTGACGGGCGTTGCCGGAAGCTCCCATGCGCTGTGGACAGCCGTTTTTCTGGAAGAGCGCCTGATTGCCCTTGAACCGGGCGATACCAGCGGCGCCCTGTATGCCGCTGCGGTTGATCTTGGAACGAATACCCTGCAGGTTGCCCTGATTGATGCCCTGCGCGGCCGGAAAATCGCCGTGGTGACGGACACCAATCCCCAGATCGAACTGGGCGACACCTATGACGCCCGTTTGGCCATGGTCGCCGAAGATGAGCTCAATCTCGAAATATTGCATGAGGAGATCATTTTGCGCATTGATCTGCTGCTCTATGAGCTGTGCATGGCCCGGGGTGTTGATCCTCAGCAGATATATGAGATACTGGTTGCCGGCGAAACCGGCATGCTGCACCTTTTCCTGATGAAAGCCCCGGGCCCGCTCGAGCAGCACGCGGCCCCCTCCTGTCCAGAAGGGAGGCTTACTGCCGGACAGCTCGATTTGCGCTCTTCCGCACAGGCCGGTATCGCTCTTTTGCCGGTGATCGGCGCATATGCCGGTGCGGACGTTACCGCGGCTATACTTGCCACACGCCTGCACCGCAGCGAGACAACAGCGCTGCTGCTTGACCTGGGCAGCAGCAGCAAGGCGGTGCTGTATCATAGCGGGGGCCTGTTTGCCTCCGTAGCAGGGCCTACGCCGGTTTTTGACGGTTCAGGCATGATGTGCGGCATGCGTCCGGAGACGGGTGCTGTGTCCGGTGTGCGTATGAATGCCGCTGGGGATATTGAAATTGACGTTATCGGCGAGAGCCTGCCCCGCGGGATCTGTGCCAGCGGATTGATTGAACTTGCAGCCGTGCTTCGCGAGCAGGGCCTGCTGGATGCCGGAGGATATTTTATCTGTGATCACGATGCAGGCCCGGCGGCACTGCTCAAGCGGATGGTCGCGGGCGGCGGCGAGCAGGCGGTCCTGCTGTACAGCGATCCGGGTGAGTTTGCCACAGATATCTGTGTTACCCGTGCTGATTTTTACCTCCTGCTCACGGCTTGCCGGCGTGTTGCAGCCATGCTCGGGCATCTCTGCGCACAGGTCGGCGCAGTGCCTGAGGACCTGTCCCGGGTCTTTGTCAGCGGGGCGCTTGGAGGCGCACTGCCCGCGCATGCTCTTACGGTGCTCGGCATCGTTCCGGAGTGCCTGAAGGAGAGAATTATTTTTATAGACAATGCCTGCAGGCAGGGGGGGCAGCTGGCCCTGCTTGATAAAGCCGTTGCTGATGAAGCCGACGAGCTGGCGCGCAGGGTGGTGTGCGTGCCGTTTACGGGCATTGACATGTCGCCTCAGGGGCCGGAGTGTCAGATATGATCCAGCAGCGGCGACCACAAGAGGTCCGGTATGGCTGTTTTGATACGCAAAACGCCCGGGGCGCCAGTGGTGTTCCTCTAACCCGGCCAGCCCGCCTGTTTTGGGAAATCGCTTGCGGCGGGGAAGTCTTTTTTTGCATGACGTGCACAATTAGCTTGATTTTTTAGCTCCCGGGGGTATATAATTTCATCCTTTATCACTGACGGGGGCGATTAACTCAGCGGGAGAGTGCTACCTTCACACGGTAGAAGTCACTGGTTCAAATCCAGTATCGCCCACCACCGCCGAAGAATTGACTTGGAAGAATACCGCGGCTTTCAAGTATCGCAGACACGCTGAAAACAGTTCTTTCAGCCGGAAATATTCTGAGCTCTTGCCGGATCAGCCGGGCAGGTGAACAGAATAATCATGCAACCGCGCTTTTTTATTCAAAATAGTAGTTGATTTTTTATCTGAAAAATTATAAAATTTTCGGATTATGCTGGCGTAGCTCAACGGTAGAGCAGCTGATTTGTAATCAGCAGGTTGCGGGTTCGATTCCCATCGCCAGCTTATATGGCGATAAAACGTTGATTTTTTATGTGGAGAGGTACCCGAGTGGCCAAAGGGGGCAGACTGTAAATCTGCTGGCGACGCCTACGGAGGTTCGAATCCTCCTCTCTCCACCATCAGGATGAACGGCACTATGGGCGGGAGTAGCTCAGCCGGCTAGAGCATCAGCCTTCCAAGCTGAGGGTCGCGGGTTCGAATCCCGTCTCCCGCTCCAGTGTAACGTTGTTTGCACGGCCCAAGTAGCTCAGTCGGTAGAGCGCATCCTTGGTAAGGATGAGGTTCACCGGTTCAATCCCGGTCTTGGGCTCCATTGAAAACTGTGTAGGGATCACCTGTTTTTTTATAATAAGGCTAAACTTTTTAATTACATACGCACTTTGAGGAGGATTCTCATGGCAAAGCAAAAGTTTGAGCGCACGAAACCGCACGTAAACGTAGGAACGATCGGACACGTTGATCACGGCAAGACTACGCTGACCTCTGCGCTGACGAAGTTTCAGTCCCTGAAGGGTCTGGCCCAGAAGATGGATTTTGACCAGATCGACAAGGCGCCCGAGGAGAAGGAGCGCGGTCTGACGATTGCCATAGCG
>VGSH01000198.1 GCA_016875025.1 Deltaproteobacteria bacterium | reverse complement strand
AGCGGCTCGACCAATTAAAACTGTTTGATTGAAGCCACCTTGGGTGGCTCAAGGTTTATCAATCCGCTTTGAGCGGTTCACATGTTTCAAGCCTCCGGCTTTGCCGGAGGTATATGACTCGGCCTGCTTCGCACTTTTTTACGGGATCATCGTGTCCTGATTATTCCAAGCTATCGATGATGTTGCCCATTTCTGATACATGCCCCGGCTCTAAGGTGTAACAGTTGACATGCTCAACAAGTTTCCCGACAGTCAATAACATCGAGGAGGCTTTCCCGGCAGATTCATTAAAAAAACTGCTGCCCGGAGAACGGTTGATCATATGGGTCAGAATCCGAAAGGAGGCCTCGAACTTTGGCAAGTGCCGTATCTGCGGCTTCCGGTTAAAACATGGTTTTTTATCCTCAACAATTGTGACCCCAAGGATTTCCCGCTCGTATCTGCCCCAGATGTCCCGGTAAAATGCCATTAAGGATTTTTTATCAGGCGCCTTGAATCTGTATGCGGGATACCCGTGAGTCATCGCTTCATAGGCCATTTCAACATCGGGGTGCAGCGACAGCCTGTCAAGCAAATCCTGGTGGTGGTTCAAAAGCATGAGATCAAAATAGCATCCGCGTCCGGGCTGCCCTGCCTGCTGCGCAACACTTTCTACAAGCAGGATGATGTTTTTGAGTTCGCATCGTTGCCCACGGCTAGCAGGGAACAAATCAGCAGGGTCCGCAAAATACTTGCCTTCAAAATCAAGATAAAAAGCCTTCTGCGCGTCAACCAGACTGAAAAAAGGGCTGTTTTCCTTTATGCCGACCCTGCGGGGAAAGGGCTCGAGATAAAAGTCGTGCTTCCGTATCAGGCAAAACTCATCGGATAAAAACGTGTAGCCGCGCGAGAGCAGCTCGAGCACCAGAGTTGTTTTGCCGAATCCGGATGGCGCGATGATTACTGTGCCTTTATCTGCCTTTGCGACAACACCCGCATGAATCAGGATGTAGTCACTGATCATCGGCATAATCCGCGTGAAAATTATCTGCTCGGCGAGGCCGCTGACCGGTCTTCCTGCGGGCAGCAAGGCTGCAAATCCGTTGTCCTGTATCAGGCATGGGCCTTCATGGAAGCGGCTTTCGCTCAGAATATAGAAGACAAGGCATGGGGCGGGCGGCTGCTGACAGATAAAATTTTTATACATTTGCATGAAGGCCCCGATGCTGTCGTTGCGGTCTGCAAAGAGCGTCAGGCCGACATTGAAAAAATTAAAACAACACGTATACGGGGTGTTTTCCCTGAGCGCCTGCAGGTCTGTCTGGGTCAATTCGAGCTGCATATCGGGCACACTATAGCATTACATTATTGCAAATCTAAGTAAAAAAAATCCATGGGACTATACCTTTTATGCATAATCCCATGGATGGCCATGGCAGCTGCCACCCTGAGCGTCAGGCCGTCTGCATACCTGCCTGCTGACGGCCAGCGGACGTTACCGAAAGCATATCATCCTGGCATCAGTCGAATTCAACGCCCTCGGGACTCATGACGCGATTTTCATCAGGCGTCACCTGTCTGGCGGATGCGGCAGCAGCAGGAATCCCTTTGCCAGGCTTGCCGATAACATATTTGAAGCACATACCCCAGTTGCCTTTCTTGGTAAACCGGCAGCCCTTGCCCCAGGCAGTCTCATCTTCGGGGCAGTATAGCGGCCCGCAGGTCAGGGGCACAGGTATAATGACCGGCTGGGCGGGCTTAGAGTTCAAGAACGGCGCCAGTATAACGCCGACGTACTCATTGCATCCGGGCTCAAAAAATGCACCCTCCTGCTCGGCGCGCGCGAGAATTTCGGCAACCTGGCAACGCGAATACGGCCCCAGGCTCAGATCGCTGAGTTGGTCATCAATCAGGCTCCAGATTGCCCGCTGAACAGAGCCATACGTATAGCTCTTCAGTACGCTGGAGCAGTCTGTCGGCTTGCCGACGAAATCCTGGTTGAGTATCCAGCTTATCTTCTCGAGATTTTCAGGAAAATCCACCAGGCCGCCCGGAATGGTATCATAGCTTGAGTATACGTCTGCATTGTACTTCACTCCGGCGTCGATTCTAATCGACGTCGAAATGCACCATCCCTTATAATCACCATTCAGCGGGGCATCAGCATCAACCATAACCGAGGGGAAATACGCCGGACCGTCGAGATACGGGTCGGTTACGCTCATGTCGGCATTCTGGGGAAGATTGCTGGCCAACTCAGCAAGATCAGGCTCCTCATAACCGCATATTTCCTTTTCAACAGCGTGCGCAGCGATATACACCCTGGTGCCGGGACGCCAGCACAACGGCAGCGGAATAGTATAAAGCTTCTCAGACGCACAGCCCATATCTTCATCCTTGTACGTAAACAGCCCCGGTATGGGGTTTTTCATGGAGGGGGTCCGGGGGATACGAGAAAGTTTTTTCTCAACCGCAAGATGCGTCTCGCTAATACACCAGTCGGGATCAGTTATCACGTACTTCACGTACATGTTCTCGGCATCATCCCAGACACGCACTTCACCGACAGTGATGGTCTTCGCTGCGATCAGGGGCGTGATGTACGGATTGTCTTCTGTTGCTGCAAAGCCGGCTGCAGGCAGCAGCATCATACAAGCTGCTGTAATCAGCAGTAGAATATTTTTTTTCATACCATTTCCTCCTTCGGATAGTATTCGGTTCATAAAGCGCATCAACTTCTCAACGTGGTGGCATGCATCAGTCGAATTCAACGCCGCGGGGACCGCCGGATGTTACCGTGTGCGCCGGCCCGATGATGGCGGCAATTTCCTCTTCAGTATAGGTAATGATTTTTGGTGATTCGTATTGTATTTTTTTGCTTTCCATAACTTCTCCTTGTATGAAAACGGTTGGTATCCTGATTTATGAAACTACCCCTGTTTCTGTTCCTGTTTCTGGTACCGGTTACTGCCGGGCAGTCCCGGCGGAGGTATCATCGTGGGCCGGCGGGCCGACTATAGTGAGAACATCCTTGTGCGTATAGGGTTGCGCAGGTTCAACCACCAGCTGTTTCCCGACTATGTGCAGGATATCCTCGTGCGTGTAGGAGTCTGTATCCAGCCATTTTTGGAGCCATTGTTTGTTTGCGTGCGTGACGAGAAACAGCTTTTTACCTTTTCAGTCCGCAGCCTGACCGTGGCAAATGTCGATTCAATCGGGTTGCTCGTGCGAATGTGCCTCCAGTGCTCTGCAGGAAAGCTGTAAAACGTTAACAGCGCATCCCGGTCCTTTTCCAGGCAATCAGCTGCCTTGTGATATTTGGTTCCGTAGGTTTCGATAAACTCATCAAAGTTCTTTTCAGACTCTTCGATACCCGGTGCCATCCAGATAGCCTGCAGGTCCCGCTTTGCTGCCGGATGCAGGCTTTTAGGAAGCATGTTCAGCACATTTGCCGTTTTATGCACCCAGCAACGCTGCCATTTTGTCTCGGGATGCATACTGTTAAGGGCTTTCCAGAATCCCAGAGCACCGTCGCCGATTGCCAGCTTTGGAGCGCGGCTGAGTCCCTGTTGCTTGAGAGATCCCAGCAGTGCTTTCCAGGACAGCTCGCTTTCTCGAAAGCCGCCTTCTATGGCTA
>VGSH01000197.1 GCA_016875025.1 Deltaproteobacteria bacterium | reverse complement strand
ATGCCAAAGGCATTGTGCACTGGGTCTGGGTAACGGAGGATCCGCTGCAGATGCCGGATTTCGCTGCAATCAAAAAACAGATCGAGGCCCTGCGGTAGATAAAAACCGCAGCCCACTGAAAACAAAAAACCCCGCGCTCTGCAACGCGGGGCTTTTTTATGGCTGACGGCTTTGATCCAGGCTCTCAACAGCCTGCTGTCGGGTTTATTCGGGATGCTTTACGTCCGGATAGCGCGCCTTGAAGTCAAACGGCTTGTATGTCGGGCTCTTTTCATTATGACAGGCCGTGCAGTGCTCCTCAGTGGGAACGCGAACCAGGCCGGCTTCAACCGCCATGGCGCACTGTTTTTCAGGTTCGGCCTTCCAGCGCGTCCTGTTCATGATCGTGGCGCTGCTGTACTGTTTTCCGGCACCGTGGCATGCTTCGCACTGTACGCCGGGACGGTCCGGCGCGCCGGTTGTGTGGCAGCCGACGCAGGTTGCATCCTGCGTATAATCCTTCTGCGGATCAAGACCTGCCTTCTGCTTGGCTTCGACAGCCGCATTGGGCTTGAGCGCCTCAAATGCCTTGGCGTGCGGCGTCTGCTCCCAGCTCTTGAAAATCTTCATGTGACAGACCTTGCATTTCTGGGCGCCGACATAGTCTTCCGCGGTATAGGCGATAAAGGGCAGCCCGAACAGAACCAGGGCAAGCAGAATAAAGAGCAGTATTTTTTTCACAGCACAACTCCGGTGATTGGTGGTAGTCCAGGCTGCGCGCAGCCTGCCGGCAGATATTGCCGGACGGGGCACACTGTACCAGAGCACATGCGCTCCTGTCAATAAATTTCAATAAAAACCCTGTATACATGAGGGTGTTAACGCATTCTACCGGCGGCATCGGCACAGCGCCCGGCGAGCGTTTGCCGGCTTTGCTACTTTCCCTGTACCCTGTGCGTTTCTTTGTGCTATGATTGCTCCCTGACGCGAACACTGCAACATCCGCTTAGTATGCATGCCGTAACTGCAATAGTGTGGAGGCGCAATGATACCGATAGTTGCCATAGTCGGCAAATCCAACAGCGGCAAAACTACTCTGATTGAAAAACTTCTGCCGGAATTAACCAAACGTGGCTACCGCGTAGCCACGGTCAAGCATCACAACCACGAGCTTGAGATCGACACCCCCGGCAAGGACAGCTGGCGCCACAAGCAGGCCGGAGCGCATACCGCCTTCATCAGCACACCGCGCGCTCTCGGCATGGTGCATTCGGTCGACAGCGACATGGGGCCCGTGGAGATCCGCGACCGCTTTATCGACGACGCCGACCTGGTGCTGGCCGAAGGGTTTAAGATGCAGAGTGTTCCCAAGATCGAAGTCTTTCGAAGCTGTATGCATGCCGCGCCTGTATCTGCCGGAGACGACAACCTGCTTGCTATCGCGAGCGACACCGATCTTCACATCGGCGCTCCCTGCTGCGGCCTTGACGATATTGAACGCCTGGTCGACATTATCGAAAACCAGGTGATCAAAACGGTTCGGCCCGACATCATCGTGCGCGTCGACGGCCATCAGATAACGCTCAAGCCCTTTATTCATGATTTCATGCGCAACGCGCTGCAGGGCATGCTCAAGGCCCTTAAGGGCTGTGAAGACGCCCGGCGGGTAGAGATTATCATCACATCAAAAAATTAACGATCCGGCCTTGATCAGACCGCACAGCTGTTGACGCCCTTGTATGTAGTGCCTATGGCATCCTCACATCTCAGCCTGCAGCAGATAACAGTCGTTACGGTCGGCAGAATAAAAGACCGCGAACTGGCGCTCAAGGCCAGCGATTACGCCGGACGTATTTCCCGAGATGTCCGCCTGACCATCGAAACAGTCAAAGACTCATCCCCTGAGCAGGAAGCCGAACGGCTGCTGAGTCGTATTACCAAACACAACGGCTTCGTGTTCGCGTTAAGCGAGCGCGGCCGCCACTACACCTCCGCGCAATTTTCCAATCGATTGTTCGAACTCAGCGGCCGAATTCTCTTTATAATCGGCGGCCCCTTCGGTCTGGCACCCGCGGTCGAGAACAAAGCCGATGAGCTGCTGGCCCTGTCGGCCATGACATTTCCGCATGAAATGGCCCAGGTCATGCTGCTCGAGCAACTCTACCGCGCTGTCAGCATTCACCATAAACGCAAGTATCATAAATAAATCAGCTCAACATCCTTGAGCACAGTACCGTACCGGGCATCATCAGAAAAAACTGGTGCTTTTCCGTTTGCCCTTGACAGGAATACTTAATGAGTTTATAAATATTGTCAAATGCTAACTATATGCACGCTAAATTTATTTCAGGTATATGAACTAATTTTCAAAATCCATTCCTAAAGGAGGAACAGAGCTATGCTGAGCAGACTTAAAAACTTCTTCTCTCCCATGTGGCGCACTATCTGGATCGCACTGGCCGGCCAGGGCCTGTTCGTTGTTTCCGCGATCACCATGTCGCCGCTGCGCATGTGGGAAAACCCGGTCGTCAACTACAATCTTTTTTACGTACCTATACTTGCCATACTGCTTGCCTGGCTGTTTTACCGCTGCTGCACGGAAACAAAGGAAGCCAGGAGCTGCCTGTTCGGTTTTTTTGCGGCCGTGTGCGCCTGGCCGCTGATCGGCGAGGTTGCCTCCATTCCGGTCGACAAGGGCGTGATCACCCAGTTCAGCGACTTCAACATGAAGGTTCTGGGCGCTTATTTTCACGTGCTGGCCTGCTGGGGCCTGCTGCATATCATGTGGCGCACGGGCGCGCTGAAAAAATCGGTGTGCGTGTTTTTCATGACCTTCCTGTCGATCTGGTCATTTGAACTCTACATGGACAATTATTCCAGCATGGAAGCAGGCATGTTCGACATCGTCGGCGGCCTGCTCACGGTGACGATTGCCGTTATGCTGATCCTGTGCCTGAAATACGCCCTGGGTCTGTTTAAACTAAAAAAACCCTTCAAAGCCATTCTCGGCATTGCTGTCTGCTGCGCCCTGGCCGGTATGTCCATGAATGCTTTTCTCAATGTGTTTGCCCATGATGCAGCCCTTGAAAAGATGGGCCCCATGGGCGATCTGGTCCTGTATGGCTCTCTGATTGCCACCTTTTTGATCCTGCGCGCGGCCCGGAAAACCGACTGCCTTACACGCAGGACCATTCTGGGCGCCGTCTTCTATGTGGTGTTTGCCCTGATTCTCATGAGCAGCCAGTGGAAGGAACCCCAGAAGTTTTACGTAAAATATGAAGCCGCCGGTATCGATCATGAAATTGAAGCTTTAAAGCATGACAAGGAATCCCTTGCACGCCTGTTTGAGTATATGGCAAACAAGCGCATCTTTACGGCCGGGGACTACAAGTATATGTATGATCGCGGCGCTATTTCGAGGGAGAAGCTCGATGAGCTTGTCAACTTCGGCATGATCAACGGCAAAGGCCTTGAGTTTCTGGCAACCCGCGGCGTCATTACACTGGATGAATTCCAGTCCGTGCTTGACAACCAAATGCTGTCTGAAAAAGACATGAAGCCCCTGGTCGACATGGGCCTCGCGAAGAAAAATGCTGACGGCATCTATGAGCTGCAGCGCGAGTATATAAAAATCAAGGAGAAAT
>VGSH01000196.1 GCA_016875025.1 Deltaproteobacteria bacterium | reverse complement strand
CCGCGCCCTCATCCGCGATCAAAACCGGGGCCTGCTGCACCTGTACGCCGATGTTGAAACCGGGCGGCTGCTGGGCGTCGAGATGTGCGCCCCTGACGGCGAGCACCTGGGGCATCTTCTGGCCTGGGCCATACAGCGGGACATGAGCGTATTTGACACGCTGAAAATGCCCTTCTACCATCCGGTGATCGAAGAGGGGCTGCGCGATGCGCTCAAGCAAGCGGCCGCGCGCGTGCGCAAAAAACCGCATTTTCCGGAAATGGCCTTCTGCGAAAATGAGTAGCTGCATACCGGGCGGATACAGCTCGAAGTGCAGGGACATCGGGGGAAGCGGACACGCAATGATCGGGGAAAGTTTCAGGGCGGGGAAACGGGCTCGCTGCCGATGAGCCCTGATATCAGAGCGACATAGGCATAATCAAGCAGCCGCTGTTTGGACACCGGGTCTATGAACAGCAGTCGGCTGCCAACGCGCTGAAAGCCGGAGATGTTTTTCCGGCGCCGCACCCAGGTAAGCTCCGTGATAATTCTTACCGGGGGCTGCTGAGGGGCTATATCGATTTTCAAAAGAACAGCCTGGCCGCCGTGCATTTTTACCGGCGCGTCAATCTCAAGGCCGAGGCCCTGCGCGCAGATATCGACAACCCTGCAGCTCGCGGGCGCCGCTTCGACGCTGAAGAGACACATCGCCGGCAGCGCCAGCGGAAAGCGCAAAAAGTTGCGGTGTTTTTCGGGGCGGTTGACAATGACGCCCTGCGTTTGTGCGGAGTCCATAGCCGGTACCAGCGGTTTGGCTGCTGTGACGACATGCCCGCCTGGCATGTTGCTTTCTAAACGTGTTTCCTGAACAGGCAGCGCATGCGGAACATCTCTTTTGAAGTATCGGCCGTACATATATATAGTTTAAGGAAAAACTAACGGAATGCAAATCTAACTTTGCACCAGGGACGGGTTCGCTTTTTTGCTGTGCCGGAGAAAGGTCCAGCAGGTGGACGAAGTGGACGGTGTGGACAGCGAACCAAAGGACAAACACGGGAGCCTGCCCCTGCTCCCAGCGCCACGCTCCGCACTCCGGACTGAAAGAGCGCGCTACCGGCGGTTCTTCATAGTCCGCTCAGCATCCCGTTTCTGATCGCGCTCGCGCAGGCTGTCGCGCTTGTCGTGCAGCTTCTTGCCCTTTACCAGGGCAACCAGCACTTTGACCTTGCCCTTTTCGTTGAAATACATTTTCAGGGGCACGAACGACTGGCCGCGCTCGCGCATCTTGCCGTAGAGCTTTTTGATCTCAGCGCGGTGCAGCAGGAGCTTGCGCCGGCGCAGCGGCTCGTGGTTGAAACGGTTGGCATGCGAGTAAGGGCTGATGTGGGCGTTGACCAGAAAAATCTCGGTACCGTCGATGCGGGCGTAGCTGTCCTTGAGATTCACCGCGCCCTGGCGGCAGGACTTCACCTCGCTGCCCTGCAGTTCAATGCCGGCCTCATAGGTATCGAGGATTTCATACTCGTGCCGGGCTTTTTTGTTCTGGGCGATCTGTTTTGATTCGGCCATGATTACAAGTACCCGACTACCCGGCATAGTCCAGTGTTTTAATGGAAAGTTTTTTTGAAGGCTGATCAAAAATGTTCGGATGCAAGACGCGCGCAGTCATGAGGAATGAGGCGTACTCTTCAGTACGTCGCAGTGACGCATGGCAAGCGCAACGCAGCAGGCGGACGTTTTTGGCTGCCTTCTAGAACTTCTCCCCGGTCAGGCGCTCATAGGCCTCGATGTATTTGGCCGATGTTTTTTCAATGATATCAACCGGCAGCGTCGGTGCCGGCGGTTTCTTGTTCCAGTCAAGCGTGTTGAGATAATCGCGCACGAACTGCTTGTCAAAACTTTTCTGTCCGCGGCCGGGCGCATAGTCATCCCGGGGCCAGAAGCGCGAGGAATCGGGTGTGAGCACTTCATCAATCAGAATCACCTGCCCGTCGCACAGGCCGAATTCGAGCTTGGTGTCGGCGATGATAATGCCGCGCTGCTCGGCGATATCCCGGGCGCGCTTATACACGGCAATCGTCAGATCGCGGATCTGCACGCCCGTGTTCGCGCCCACAACATCGCACATCTGCTCGAAGCTGATATTTTCATCATGATCGCCGACATCAGCCTTGGTCGAGGGCGTGAACAGCGGCTCCGGAAACGCATCCGACTCCCGCAGGCCCGCCGGCAGGGCAATGCCGCAGACCGCGCCGCTTTTTTTATAATCGTTCCAGCCCGAACCGGTGATATAGCCGCGCACGATGCACTCGGCCATGATCGGTTGGGCTTTTTTCACCAGCATGCTGCGGCCTGCGAGTACATCGCTGTAGGGCCGGCACACGGCCGGATAGTCGTTGACATCGCAAGTGAGCAGGTGATTGGGCACGATATCGCTCAGCCGGCTGAGCCAGAACTCTGTCATGCGGGTCAAAACGCGGCCCTTTTCGGGAATGCCCTCGTTCATGACCACGTCAAAGGCTGAAAGGCGGTCGGTTGAGACCATGAGCAGGCTGTCGCCCATGTCATAGATATCGCGCACCTTGCCGCGGTTTACGAGTTTCAGGTCTTTGAAGTCGGTTTTAAGAACAACTGTGTGCTGCATGGGGGTGCTCCTTTCTGGTCTGTTTCGAATGCCGGACATAACGGCGCGCCGTATTCAGGCCGTGCACCACAATAATTGAAGCGTTCAAAAATTGCAACAAAAAGCGGCCGCCGCAGCGCTGCGGCTCAGTCCGGGTTCGCTCATTACGGGCTGGAAAACCTTTATCAGCCTGTGATCAAGCTCCCATCAGGCGAACCGGCAGAAAACCTACTGTACGGGAAATTTGTATATGCCCCAGAGAAAGGCTATGAAATCGATGAACCAGGCGATCTGCACCACGGTAATCAGCCTGTGATAGGTTTCGAGTGATCCCTTTGTGCGCACGATCAGGGCCGCGGCGAACAGCATCCATACGCAGAAACCGAACACGATCGCAAACACTATAACCGCGTTCGTGCCGCCCACATCCATTTTTAAAAAATCGACACCGGCGAGCGGCAGCATGCTGGTGAGAAAATCAATCGATATGCCGCAGAGCATAATGACAACTGATGCCGATGATCCGTTTTCCCTGAAGGAGCTGGAAGCCCCGTAAATAAAAATACAATACGCAAGGGTATAAAAGATTTCATTGATCGACATGATTGTATCCTCTACTCTTGTTGCTTGCCTGCTGATGTCTTCACGACAGCGCCGACCCGTCATTCGCGCCACTGTGCCCGTACACCTACAATGCCTTGTCATAGCGCTGAAATCAAGAAATTTCAGCTTCAGCAGTTGGCTCAACAATGATAGTATAAACGCTATAGCTGCAGGGCCGTAGCGGTCTTGCAATTTCAGATACCAGAACTGTGAACATACAAACTATCTACATCCTGTTGTTTGCACTGCCGGCGCTGTTCCTGCCGGCTCTTTCCGGCTGTTCCGGGACGGCAGCCTACACCGCAGGCTCCGGCACCGGCATCAAAGCAGCCACCCCGCCGCCCAGGCGTTTTGTCGTACGCGGCCATGAAGTCATCGACACTGCTTCGGACAAAACGCTTTTTTTCAAGGGCATGGGCTATTCGCCCTTCATGCCGGGTGAGAGCCCGCTTCGGGGC
>VGSH01000195.1 GCA_016875025.1 Deltaproteobacteria bacterium | reverse complement strand
TGGCGATCTCCGGGCTGATGATTGACAGGCCGGTTGCCCTGTCCCCGGTTTTCATGAAAAACACAACCGTGTCATCATGCACCATGAAGGAGTGCCTGAAGTCGGCATCCGGCGGCAGGCTGCGCGTTTCGCGAACCTGTGCTGCATCGTTGTCGCGGTAGCGCTGCATCATGGGCGTGTCCTCGACCAGCATTTTTACCAGCACCCCGCGCTCGATCCGGGTGGGGATGTAGTAGCCGTCCTCGTACGCCTGAGCGTAGGCGTCCATCAGAATTTCAGCGCGGCCCAGGTAGTAGATTACTTTTTCCGCGCTGTCAAGCGAGCGTTCCGCCGCCTCGGTAAAGCCTTCGGGCGTGGTGATGTATTCAACGCGGGGCGCGCCGGCTATCGTTTTCAGCAGTTCTTCCATGGTTTCATATCCTTTCTCGTTTTGCAGGGTCATTTCCAGAAAACCAGCTCAGGCACAGCCGCAAGCATGTTGATCTGCCGGGCAAGCCCGTAGAAGTGCAGCAGGCCCTGCTGCAGGTCGGGCTCAAAATCAAATTGTAGCGTTTCAAAATATTGTTTCAGAAAGGCGGGTGAAAACGGTTCCCAGCGCGCAATATCGCGCGCGATTGCATCGATATCGGCGATACTTTCCCGCAGCGACGTCTGAAATGCCTGCTGCACGCGGCCGACCGAGTCGGGGTGCCGGCCGGCGAAATCCCGGCGCACGGCCCACAGGGCATACACCATGCTGTGACCGGTCATCGCGCTCCACTCGCGCCCGAGATCATAGACATGAAACGGGCAGGCAGCAGCGACAATCCGGAGTGCATCGTCGCCGATCAAAAGGGCCGCGTCGGCCTCGCGAAACATCTCGCCCAGGTCGGGCGGGCTTTCAAAATAGGCCGGCGCCACGCCGTAGCGGTTCTCAAGCACAAGTCTGGCCAGCACCTGCGAGGTGCGCGAATTACTGGCAAGTGCCACGGGGCGGCCGTCAAGCTCTTCAAGCGGGACTTTGCTGACCAGCACGATGCTCATGACCGGTCCGCGGGAGCTGACCGCTATGCCGGGCAGCAGCAGCAGGTCGCGCGCATGGCGCGCGAATTCAATCGAAGGCACCGGGCTGATATCAAGACTGCCGGCGAGAAGGCGTTCGCACAGCTGCGCCGGGGTGTCCTTGTACAGGTCAATATCGAGCAGCAGTCCCTTTTTGACCAGCATATGGTACAGCGGCAAGCAGTTGAGAAACTGGATATGTCCGACCCGGGGTCGCATCGCGGCCTTTCAAAAGCGGCTAATACATTTTTTTTAATGTTATGCCATTGTAATAAAACTGCAAAATCTCAAGCATGCTTTTTCCTTGCAGGGCCATGCCGCAGGCGCCCTGCTGGCACATGCCCACGCCATGTCCCCAGCCATGCCCGTCAAGATCGAAATAATAGCCCTGCATCACAACATCGAACAGCGTGCTGCGCACGACATCGGGCCCGAGCAGGGCGCGAAATTCGGCAGCGGGCACGGTTGTCGTCCGGTTATCATTGTCCCGGATGCGAAGCGACACGGCCCGTCCGCTCGGGCTGCGCTCCTGGACTTCGATATTGTTAATCTGGCCGAGACGGTAGCCGCGGCTGTTCAGCTGCGCCTGCACCGCCCGGGTGTGAAAATTGCGCTTCCAGGAATAGGACGGCCTGCCGATGCAGTAGGGACAGGTCCTTCCGCGCAGCACCTCTGAATCAAGGTTCCAGACAATGAGCGCATTCTCGGTATGACCGCCGCAGCTGGCGTGAAAAAAAGCAGGCACCAGCTGTTTTTTATAGAGCATCGCCCTGCCCCGGGTGCGCTTCAGCGCCCGGCTTGTGCGCCAGCTCTCAGCGCTGCGGCCGCCATAGACCTGCGATAATACATCCGCGCTCACGTCATAGGACAGATTGCCGGCCTGCTCCATCCGGTACAGGGCATAGGTACGGGAAGCTACTGCCTGAGCCTGCAGCACAGCCATTGGCCAGCTCGCCGGAACTTCGCGCGGCAGCACCCCGCCAAGATAGTCTTCGAGGCCGAGCCGGTTAACCGCACTCAGGCCGCCGGCCTGATCGGTCACAACGTCAAGATCGCCGCGATACCATGTCAGTCTCTCGCCCGATTGCACGCCAAGGCCTTTAGTGGCCTGCACGCGCACTGCGGAGGTATCAAGCGGCCGGGCGTCGATGCACAGCTGGCGCTCACATACGCTGAGCGCTGCCAGGGTGCCCCCGCGTCCTGAAAGCAGCTTTTTCCCGGTGCTGAGGTCGGTGAAACTGTATGCGCCCTTGAGGCTCAGCCGCACGGCATCAGCGTCGGCTTTGATTGCCACGCGAATGAGCGGCTGCTGCCGGGCGCAGGCACCGGCGCAGGCAAGCACACACAGGATAACAAGGATACGTTTCACCATAGAGCGCACACAAGCGGCCAGACCTATTGCCGGGATTTTTCAATCTCGGCGACCAGGCGCACGCCTGCGTCGAAGGCGGCTTTTTCTTTTTCAACCAGGACTTCTTCGGGCATGTTTTCCACACCGCCTACGTACAGTTTGTCCGTCGTGGACACCTGCTCTATCATGAAATGGGCTTCCATGATCTCAAAACAGGGGTCTCCCATGAGTTCGCGGTACTCCTCGCCGCAGTTGCCGGTCACGATCATAACAGCGCCCTTTTTAAACTCCGCCGGGCAGCGGGCCTCGCCGATGGTGGCATAGGCTTCCTGCGGACGGTACGAAAGGGCAAGTTTCCTCTCAAGGAATTTCTTCATCAGGGATGTTACCGATCCGTCATACACCGGGCTGGCAAACACGTAGCCGTCGGCGCGGATGTAGTCTTCCAGCAGAGCGGCCATATCGTCCTTGAGCGGACAGCGGCCGATCTCACGCGAAGGATCGTCGTGCATGCATTTACAGCAGCCCATGCAGTGCTGGATATTCTGCCTGATAAGATCAACGCGTTTGACTGCCGCGCCTGCGCTTGCGGCGCCCTCCAGCGTTTTATCAAGAAGTCGGGAGCATTTGCCTTTGCGGCGGGGGCTTCCCAGATATCCGATAATGTTCATCACAATCCATTCCTTATGCGTGGATGTTGTTATGTGCCGGGTGCCGATTCCCATATCTGCTTGCGGTGCAGGCCCCGGCGTATAAAATCGCCTCTCGTAATAACGATCCGCTCGGGTATTACCTTTGTGATCAGCTGGTTTTTTTTGATGCTGTTCAGCATTGCCTCGGGGGTCATTTTCTGTTTCATCTCCTCGGGCATATGGTTCATCGCCGTTTCAAGGCACAATTTCGCGGCCTCGTCAAAGCCGGGATCGCCGTCCTTGAGCTGCACGGCCCTGCCCTTGATCTGCACACCGGTCGGGTCGGTAAAGTACATCATGTCGCTGCGCTGGCGCACATACACGAGCGATACGCGGGGATTGGCCGCGATATGGAACAGCTTTTCGGTCTGCTTTTCGGATGAGGCGTAGAGCGTGAGCGTGGCGGGATCAAGGATGAACTCGGCGCACGTCGCAAGCGGCTCGTCGTTGAACGATGTCGCCAGTGCGTACATTTCGCGGTAATCGCCGGAGCCTTTCAGCGTTTCGATAATCGCCTTTTGTATTTCATCGCGCGGCAGCCGCCCGCTTGTGCTTTTTGTTAGCGACATTGTGGCCGATGTGTAGGCGTCAACGCCGTCCCAGCTGTGGCAGGCCGCGCATTTCATGCCCTCGTCATAGGGCATGTG
>VGSH01000194.1 GCA_016875025.1 Deltaproteobacteria bacterium | reverse complement strand
GGGTGGCGGCAGTTTTTCAGCTCAATTGAGGTGCAATCGCTGATAAGCGGCGGATGCGCTGCCAGGGCCCTGCTTAAACAGGCCCTGGCATGGATCACGTCGAGCTCTTCCAGAATGGCGAGATTGGTTGCAATTGCCTGTTCGTGCTCCTGCACCGCGTGCGTCAGTTCCTTCAGAATACGGATTTCTTCATGCAGCGCATCGCGCTGCAGTATCTGCGACGTGTTGTTTAATTCAAGAATTTCGAGCGGTTCAATAAAAAATGTGGCCTTGCTCTGGGACTGGTCATGCATAACGCCGGGAATCAGAGCTTTGCGGTCACTTCTGACCGGGATGACAAAGCGGTTGTTGCGCAGGGTGATGAAATCATCCTGCAGGGCGAAGTTCAAGTCGACATCCTGAAGGTATTTTTCAAGGCACCCCATGATGTGCGCGCGCAAAGAGCGCATCTGTTTGCGCAGGGCGCTCAATGTCTCGCTGGCGCTGTCGAGAATGTCCCCGCGGACGGAGATGCTCGCGCGGATACGGCTGATCAGGCCGTGCAGACTGGTCAGCGGTTCGGCATGGCGGTAAAGCGCCGGAGCCGTTTCCTGCAGCCCCGCAAAAAAAGCCTTGATCACATCCGCGGTCTCAAGCGTCTCGGCGATACGCAGCAGCTGTTCCTGATCAAGGTGTGCATTCTGTATGCGGCTGCGCTGAACCGCGCGTTCGATATCGCAGACGCCGCCGAGCGCAAGCGGGCCGCAACGCTCGATCTGAGCGCGCATTTCTGTCGTCTGCTGCTGCAGAAGGCGCACATCCGCCGCCTGCGTTCGCGGCCGTGTCCGGCGGCACAGACGGCGCCCGCCGGCTGACTGGGCACAGCTTGCCAGAAACGAGCAGACCCGTTCGAACTCAAGGACTGCGAAAACATGTTCATCCATCAGATTCGTCCACTATGCATCACCTGAGCAGTGTGGAAAGCCCTGCCGGCCGTGGCGCTCGGCGTCTCATCCGGCAAAGAAGACCCCATTGCATGATCGGCCCGTGTGCCGGAATATTTCAAACGGGCCAGGCACGCTGCGCGATTGTTGTCTGCAGCAGCGCGCCCGGGCCGTGTGCCAACTGAATTTTACAGGGTGTGCCGTTGCATCGGTACTTCAAAAATTGCCGGATGAGACGCCGAGCGTCCCGGCCGGCAGGGCCTGTTTTAATTTATTGTGGACACGTACTGATCATCCATTGCTTTGTCACTGAATAAAGTTTATAAAAACCGTTTGATTATTTTAAGCGGAATTTGTAGTCTGTAAACAAAAAAATGCCGTATCCGTTTATTTCACCGGCACGATGCATACAACAGTATTTTCAGAACAGCGACAATTCCGCATTACCTGCAGGGAGGAATACCGCAATGCGCAGCGACAGGATGAAAAAAGGTATTGAAAAAGCGCCGCACCGCTCTTTATTCAAGGCCATGGGCTATACGGATGATGAAATCGCACGGCCGCTTATCGGGGTGGTGAATTCGGCCAATGAGATCGTGCCCGGCCATATTGATCTGGATATTATCGCGCGCGCGGTAAAGGACGGCATCCGCATGGCAGGGGCCACGCCGGTTGAATTTCCGACCATCGGCGTCTGTGACGGCATTGCCATGAACCATGAGGGCATGAAATACTCCCTGGCAAGCCGTGAGCTGATCGCCGATTCCGTAGAAGTCATGGCCATGGCGCATCCGTTTGACGCGCTGGTCATGATTCCCAACTGCGATAAAATCGTCCCGGGCATGCTGATGGCCGCCATGCGCATCAATATCCCGACTATTTTTATTTCCGGCGGCCCCATGCTCAGCGGCAGGCTGGGTGGAAAAAAAATCGATCTCATCTCCGTGTTCGAGGGCGTCGGCGCTCTGAAATCAGGCCGGATCGACGAGGCCCGGCTCAGGCAGCTTGAAGACAATGCCTGCCCGGGCTGCGGTTCCTGCTCCGGCATGTTTACGGCCAATTCCATGAATTGTCTGACTGAAGCCCTTGGGATGGCCCTGCCCGGCAACGGCACTATTCCGGCGGTGTTTGCCGCGCGCCGCCGCCTTGCAAAGCTGGCCGGCATGAAGATTGTCGAACTGCTTGAGCGCGATATCAAGCCCCGCGACATTGCCACTCCGGCGGCATTCCGCAATGCGATTGCCGTTGACATGGCCCTGGGGTGTTCAACCAATACGGTGCTGCATGTGCCGGCCATCGCGCATGAGGCCGGCGTGCCGCTTGATCTGGACGTGTTCAACCAGATCAGCCGTCAGGCTCCGCACCTGTGTTCGCTCAGCCCGGCAGGCAGCCATCACATAGAGGATCTCAACAGTGCCGGCGGTATTATGGGTGTCATGCAGGAGCTTTCAAAAAAGCAGGGCCTGATTGATCAGTCGTGCATGACCGCTACCGGCAGTCCGCTGGCAGACAGCCTGCGCCAGGCCTGCGTGCTTGACAGTGATGTTATCCGCAGCCTCGACAAGGCCTATCACCGTGAGGGCGGCATTGCAATTTTGCGCGGCAATCTCGCGCCTGACGGCTGCGTGGTCAAACAATCGGCGGTTGCGCCTGAAATGCTGGTGAGTACATGCAGGGCCCGTGTGTTCGACTCAGAGGAGGCCGCAGTTGCCGACATTATGGCCGGCGCAATCAAAGCCGGTGATGTCGTGGTCATACGGTACGAAGGCCCGAAAGGCGGTCCCGGCATGCGCGAAATGCTGACCCCCACGTCGGCGATCGTGGGCATGGGACTGGGTAAGTCCGTTGCCCTGATTACCGACGGCCGTTTCAGCGGAGGTACGCAGGGCGCAGCCATCGGGCATGTGTCACCTGAGGCTGCCGAAGGCGGGATGATCGGCCTGGTCAAAGACGGCGACAGTATCGAGATCGATATCCCGGGGCGGTCGATACGGCTGGCGGTTGAGGAGGGCGAGCTGGCCCGGCGCAGGAAAAGCTGGGTGAAACCCGAGCCGAAAATCAAGACCGGGTATGCGTATCGCTATTCCCTGATGGTCACGTCCGCAAGCACCGGCGCGGTATTTAAATAAGCCGGAGTTCGGAGTCGGGAGTGGAGGGGCAGGCCCCTGTGCGCGCACTGTGAAGCCTTTCCCGGAGCGCAGCGTTTATTTTTTAAAAGCCTGTTTGAAAAATCCGTAGAAGTAGTCGATGCCGGTCCAGAGCGTAATACCAAGCGCGATGTAGAGCAGCAGCGTGCCGACCGCCTGAAAATCAACCGGAAACGCCATGACGCCCATGCCGAGATCATAGGTGTAGTGCAGCAGCAGGCCGATCACGGCAACGATCTGAAAGGTTGTTTTGTATTTTGCCAGCAGGCTGGTTTCAATGCTCATCTGTTCATTAATGGCATAGACCCGCAAGCCCGTGACCAGCAGCTCCCGCCCTATAATCAGGGCCACGACAACAGGCTGCACGCGCTCAAGCGGTATGAGCATGATCAGGGCGACGCCCACCAGAATCTTGTCGGCCAGCGGGTCGAGGAATTTTCCGAACGGCGTGATCATGTTCAGCCGCCGCGCGAGGTAGCCGTCCAGAAAATCGGTTATTGCCGCGAGGGCAAACATGAGCGCGGCCAGAAAGCTCACCAGGGGGCCGGGCCGGTACAGCAGGATAATAAAGACGACCGGTGCCACGGTAATGCGTGACAGGGTGAGTATATTGGGAAGATTCCATAGGGTGTTTGCCATCGGTTTGTCCTGTCAGGCTGTTGA
>VGSH01000193.1 GCA_016875025.1 Deltaproteobacteria bacterium | reverse complement strand
AGCAGGGCCGGGCCGCCCTGTTTTACCATCCGGTCGGCGATCTCGGTTATTTCCAGCAGCGGATCAGCCTGGGCGCGCACACGGTGCAGCTCGCCGCGCTGCTCAAGCATCTGCAGATAATGGGCAAAGTCCTTGAAATACATGGCGGCCGTCCCCCTGAAAACAGTTGCGGGTATTCTATACCCTAACAGCAGGCTGTTACAAGCAAAATGCAGCTTTTACTTGACACAAAGGCTGTTTGTGGAACAATGCTGTAGTGCGCGGAGACACCGCGCCCAGACCATATTTTTACTGAACGGACGACAGGTATGCCGACGATAAAAAACCATGCGGGTCTTTTCTGGCTTGTGCTGGCTGTAGTGTTGATTGCCTGCGCGTGCGCACGTGGCCGGGTGGCCCCCGAGCTGATCGCACGCGTATACCAGAAGCCCTACGATGAGGTCTGGGAAGCCGTGAGCGCGGTGCTTGTGGACGAGCTCGGATGCGTTGAGCGCAAGGTTCAAAAAAACAAAGGGTATCTTGAAACCGAGTGGGTCCACAGTTTTGACACGTCCGGACAAAGCCGCTGGAAAATAGAGGCTTACCTCAAAGAGCGTACGGGTGCTGTTACCCTGGAACTTGATAAAACGGTTCAGATGAAGGGTGCGGTGAGCAAAACACTGCGCAGGTACAACCATGAGGAAAAAAACGAACCGGTCGGTCCGCACGCAGGCTGGTCAACCACAACAACCACAGCCCGGGAAATTGAAGACCTTTATCGCAGGATAGACCTGCGTCTGGGAGAATGACAACGGTGAAACAGAGCCGTCTGCTTGCAGTTCTCTTCACTCTGGCCCTGACAGCCGCAGCGGTCGTTCCTGGTGCGGCAGCACAGGCCCCGCAGAGTGCGTTCAGCCGCGAGCAGCACCGCTGGGCCGTGAACTGGATCAACGGCCCGCTTGAAACCCTGATGGCGCATGGCATCATTGAATCCATTGTCAGGGATGAGAGCACATTCCGGGTGCTGGCGGGTGACGCCTGGTCCCGGCTGTCATTCAGCCAGGCCGGTGAAATCCTCTCAAGTCTTTCGCGCGCGCGGCA
Source organism: Deltaproteobacteria bacterium (assembly GCA_016875025.1). Lineage (GTDB taxonomy): Bacteria > Desulfobacterota > WTBG01 > CAIYCZ01 > CAIRTM01 > CAIRTM01. The sequence goes on along the minus strand of VGSH01000193.1, from coordinate 2,669 downwards.
GATAACCGGGCATGCCCCCGCATTTACCGTCGAGCAAAGCTCAACCGGCACGGTGCTCGGCCGGGTTGCCCGGAACTCGATAGCACTGCTTGTTCCGGGCGAGGGATATCTTGAATATTTCCCCGATACCTATATTTCTGAAACCGCGGCCTACTGACATGCAGGGCCAGGCGCACCGCTGTATGCAAAAATTGGGCAGCATGTCTGGCCCGTTTGAAATATGCCGGCACGCGGGCCAATCATGCAATGAGGTCTTTTGTGCCGGATGCGGCGGGGAGCGCCCCGGCCGGCAGGGCCGTTAACAGTATTTTGGACACTACTGATGCAGGGCGTTTTTGTGACCGGTACTGATACCGGCGTGGGAAAAACACTTGTTGCCGGCGCACTGGCTGCGGCCGTACGGCGCAGGGGCGCCCGCGTCGGGGTTTTCAAGCCCTGTGAGAGCGGATGCGAACAGCCTGACGGCAGCATGCACGCCCGCGATGCAGCCTTTTTGCAGCGCATGTCCGGCAGCACAGCTCCGCTTGAGCATATCTGCCCCTATCAGCTGCGCGAGCCGCTGGCACCCGCGGTTGCGGCTGAACGCGAGCATATCAGTATTTCAATGGAGCATATCAGCGACGTCTTCCACAGTCTGTGCGCTGACTGCGACACCATGATTGCGGAGGGCGCCGGAGGCCTGCTGGTGCCAATTGCTGACGGGGTACTCACCCTTGACCTTATCCGGCAGCTGGGACTGCCGGTGCTGGTTGTGGCCCGCCTGTCGCTTGGCACGATCAATCACTGTCTGCTGACCGTCAGGCAGATACAGTCAGCCGGAGTTCCCCTGACCGGCATCGTCTTCAGCCGGACGCAGGAGCAAACAACCGCCGCTGAACAGACGAACCCGGATGTGCTGCAGCGCTATACAGACGCCCCCCTGCTTGGATGTCTGCCCTTTATACGCCCCGCGCAAAAAAAAGATCCTGACGGACTCGCCAGGATCGCACAGCAGACACTTGATGTATCGCGGATTTTACCGGATATTTTCAGCCCGGCATCCGGCTTTTACAAATCATAAAAAGATTTCTGGAAAAAAAGCTTTTCCAGGTCAGCGTCGCTGAGATTCCACAGCTGAGCGGCCCGGCTTTTCATTTCCTCCATGTATCCGCGGATAAAATTATACTGGGCCCGATCGAAAAACAGGGAGGCCCGGTCATTGAGCTCCCGCGTCTGATGCATCTCCATGGCAGATTCAAACAGGCTGGAATCAACAACGAAAAGCCAGATAGTACGCTTGAGCAGGATAATCGCGCGCACGCCCTCACACAGCGGTATGCCCAGGCGGAACAGGCCGACACCTTCCTGCGAATAATGCCGGATGATTTCTTCCTTGGGCTTGTCATAGCTGATCCACTGGCCCAGCTCCTGAATAACCATATGGGCCTTGGCATCAAAGCGGCTGAGCGCGTTGGGGGAAAACGATGGCGTTGCGGGATCCGAGATCAGCCGTTCGGTCCAGCGCTTGATTATTGTATCAGCATTTTTTTCAATCAATGCAACCAGTTTGTCGGAAATCAAACCCTTCATCGTAGTACTACCCCCTGCCTGTTTGGATGAATACTGTCCGCTGAAATACTCCCTGCCGGCGTTCAGGCCCTTTTTTAAAGGGCGATACGTGGTTCACGATAGCAGGTCCGCACGCTGATGGCAAATTATTTTTTGCGCGCAGGCCCTGCCTGGACAGCTTCCGGGCAGGGCCTGCGTGACCATCAGCGCATATCGCTGAAGGAAATCAGAGCGATACCCTCATCGGCGATAATTGTGCGCATATCCGGGCTGGTGAGTACGCGCAGTTCCTGCTCGCGCTCAGCGCAGGAAAATGCCTGCGAGCCCGCAGCGCGATACCCCGGATGGCACATCAGTTCGCTTGTGCCGGCCGGCAGTTTTTTCAGAAAAAGGCGCAGCGAGGCAGGATCACCCGCCCGTGGAAACGCAATGCCGAACATTCTATCGGGCATGCACAGCCCGAAAGCGCGAAACACGTTGCGCGCCCGCACGGCCAGCAGCCCGATAAAAAAACGCTTCAAGCCGCTGCGGCTGCACAGCCCGGGCGCGCGCAGCGGCTCCAGCGGCAGCCGGACACGGCGGATGTTAAAGGAAACGGCAAGCTCGGCGCATATGCGGGCGCAGCCGGGAAACACATGCAGGTGGTTGTTGCCGTCAAGATGATCGGGATGGAGCCCGCTGCGGCAGAAGGCTTCTATCTGGGCGCTCCATTCACGCCGCAGCTCATCAGGATTATACCCGCCCGGCAGGGCCCTGCGCCAGGCAGCCTCCCGGGGCAAAAAGTCTCCCTGCGGCCCGGTCAGGGAGCGCGCGTTCGGGCTGAGCGGTGCGCCGCTGGTAAGGTTGAGATGAACACCGATGCGCGGCCCCAGCACCTGCTCGAGGTCTTTGAGCGCGCGGGCAAGGCCTGCCGTATTGGTCAAAGCGCTCGCGCTGGTCAGAATGCCTTTGTGCGCGGCTTCAATTATTCCGCGATTGCGCTCGGGATTGGTCGTATAATCATCGGCATTGACGATTAACAAACGCCGTGCATCCATAATCACCTTTGCCGTGCGGGATTGAAAGCAGCCTGCGTGCAGCTGCTGAGGCTGCGGTCCAGCAGCTGCTTCAAGTCCCAGTTT
>VGSH01000192.1 GCA_016875025.1 Deltaproteobacteria bacterium | reverse complement strand
TCTTCGGGCATAAGCCTGACAATATATTTTTTGTTCATCGCGATCCTCCATCAGGGTTGTCGTTACCGCTGACGAAACGTATCGGATGAATTTATAACTGCTAAAATGAAATGTCATGATCCACTAGTGTTACCATCGGCAACAGCGTGACCAGCATCGCGGAATATGCGTTTGCTTCTTGCACCAGCCTGGCCAGTCTTACGATCCCCGCCAGCGTGACCAGTATCGGGAACGGTGCATTTGAATTTTGCACCGGCCTGACCAGCATAAACGTTGACCCTGCTAATGTGAACTACAGCAGCGATGCTGCTGGTGTGCTGTACAACAGCGACAAGAGCGTTCTAATTTGTTATCCGCCCGGCAAAACAGACACCTCGTATGCGATCCCCGACAGTGTGACCGGCATCCGATCCGGGGCGTTTTATTCTTGCACCAACTTGACCAGCGTTACGATTCCCGACAGTGTGACCAGCATCGGGGAATGGGCGTTTGATGGTTGCAGCAGTCTGGCCAGCGTTACCATCCCCGACAGCGTGGGCAGTATGGGGGAATATGCGTTTTATGGTTGCGCCAGCCTTGCCAGTGTTACTATCGGCAATAGCGTGACCAGCATTGGGGCTGGAGCATTTTATGATTGTACCAGCTTGACCAGCGTTACGATTCCCGACAGCGTCACCAGTATTGGGGACTATGCGTTTAGTGGTTGCGCCAACCTTGCCAGTGTTACCATCGGCAATAGCGTGACCAGCATCAGGATTAATGCGTTTACTGGTTGCCTCTCTTTGTCCATTGCATCTTTTCTTGGAAACGCACCCGCGATGGAGAACCCTGTTTTTTGGGGCACTGCACCCGATTTTCATATCTGCTACACTCCCGAGGCTTCCGGCTTTTCAAGCCCCACATGGGAAGGCTATCCGGCAGAGCCCTGCGCTTCGGCGGACAACCCCCCATCCCTCGGCGACGGTCCGTTTTTGGCAGCGGGCTGGTGGCCGATGTTGCCGACCTCACCTGAGAGCGCATTTGTGCTTGATGTTGACTATGATGTACTGTGGACATTCAGCGATGATTTCGCATCGTGTGAGGAGGACTGCACACACACGGCTGAGTATCAGGCAGTAGGCGGTGAAACGTGGACTTCTCTTGATGTTACCGCCAATGCGGCCAAGGGCACTGCACGGGTTACGCTGCCGGTAGAGAGTTTGCAGAATGCAACGACGTATGCCTTCCGCTATTCAGTGACCGACTGCGCAGGCCAGACGACTTCGTCGGGAGAGTATTATTTCCGTGTTGCAACCAGCGATGCGCCGCCGGTGATCGTTGATGGTCCGTTCCTGGCAGCCGATGCATGGCCTGTGCTGCCGACGGCATTATCAAGAGCTTTTGTGCTTGATCAGGATTATGACGTGCTGTGGACGTTCAGTGATGATTACGCATACTGCAGCGGTCTGTGCACGCACCGGGCGCGCTATCGCAGGATTGTTGATGACGGATCGTGGATCTGGGAATGGCTGCCGGTAACAACTGATACCACGAACAAAAAGTATGCCTATGTAACGCTGCCGATTGAGAGCATGGAGCCCGGCGAGTACATGTTTTACTTTGATGTGCGGGATTGCGCGGGTCAGAGGACTTCAGCGCCGAAGGTGTATTATTTCAAGGTTGAGGCTGATAACTGAAGCGCGTGTGCCGGGGAACAGCACCCGGCAGATTCAAGCAGGAACCACAGGCAGGGTCTCTACACGGCCCTGCCTTTTTTAATGACTGAATGGCGGAAGGGCTCTGCTGCATCCCTGAAGAAGCGCGAACGTGCGCGCCTGCTGGACTGGCTGAAGGATTTCACCCACACCGTCACCGGCCATTGATGAGGCCATCATCACCGCCGCCGGCGTGAACATTGCCGAAGTTGACCCGCGCAGCATGGAATCAAAATTGATTCAGGGCCTGTACTTCGCAGGCCGCGTTTTCAACCGGAAATGCCTCGGGACTTGCATCTGCGGCTGTATAAGTTCAGGTAAGAATTTTTTTGTCGAGTTAAAGAAAAACGCTTGCGAATGGGATGAATTTTTTTATTGACAAAAAGCCTGGATCGTATCATAATGTTTACTGACTGGTCGGTAATGTTAATGAAGGCTGCATTACCTGCTGTGGGCATGGTGCATAACGTGCTGACACTTAGAGAAAAGGGGGTTTGCTATGATAATCAGCGAGCTTTTTTATCAGGAAATCGAACAGCTGCTGAAAGACGTGGAACAGGCCATTGCCGGGACAGGGGATGTGCGCGAGCAGATGCGCGCATTCATCGTGCAGGTATCCAGGGCCATTGTCGAGAATAACGATTTCTTTAAGGTATACGTCGCGCGGCTGACTGACGAGGCCGAGAAGCCCGGCACAACCAAAATGATTACGACGTTTTTCGACGGCTATGTGAGCCGGCTGAAGGCAATCATTGAAAAGGGTATTGCGTCCGGGGTTTTCCGGCAGGTGGATGCCGAAAGTATTGCCCGGGCCAGCTACAGCCTGATGGTGGGCTCGATTTTCATGAAGCATGCCATGAAGGTCGACCTTGATCTTGATTACCAGAATAAGACGCAGATCGATTTGCTGCTTGAAGCGATCAAAAAATAAGAGCACATAATTTTCTTACGGGGAGCGCGTGTCATGAGTCTTCCGAACGGCGCATACGAGGCACTTGCAAACGCACTGGGCGCGGAAAACGTCTGTGATGATCCGGCGGTAACCTCCGGGTACAGCTATATGTGGCTTGCCTATGCCACACATGCTCAGTCGGGCCGTTACCGGCCGGCTGCGGTCGCGCTGCCCGGCAGCACGCAGGACGTGCAGACCATCATCCTGCTGGCAAACCGCTACGGCTTCAACTATATCCCGGTCGGCACCAATTTGTTTCCGCCCAACATGCCCACCCGGCCCGACACCATTATCATTGACCCCAAGCGCATGAACCGCATTCTGTCAATCGACACGGAAAACATGTATGCCGTGGTCGAGCCCTACGTTACCTATGCCCAGCTGCAGGCCGAGACCATGCAGAAGGGGTTGACCATTACGGTATGCGAAGGCGGGGCCCAGTGCTCGGTGATCGCCAACAACATGTTTCAGGGCATGGGCGGAACAGGGCACAAGTTCGGCTATAACCGCGGCATTCTGGGATGTGACTGGGTGCTGCCTAACGGCGAGCTGCTTAAAATCGGCTCGCGCGGCAACGCGCGCGGGGACTGGTTCTGGGGCGATTGCGCAGGTCTTAACCTTAAAGGGCTTTTGCGCGGCGACAGTGGCCACTGCGGCGGACTCGGGATGGTGACGACGATGGCCGTGAAGCTGTTCCCCTATCCGGGCCCGAAGACGTTTCCGGTCAAAGGCGCAAATCCCGATTTCTCGGCCGAGTTCCCCCCTGAGCGGTTCAAGGTCAACCTGATAAAGTTCGCGACCCGTGAGCAGCTCATTGATGCGATGTATGAGATCGGCCACGCCGAGATCGGGGTTGCCGTGCATGAGGAACCGGCCTCAATGATCCTGGCCGGGGAGTCGCCTTCGGTTGAGTATTTCTGGGAGCACTGGCCCGAGTTCAAGAAAAAATGGGTCAATGTGCTCTCGGTTACGCTTCTTGGCTTTTCCTCACCGCGCCAGGTCGCCTATGAGCAGATGGCGCTGGACGCAATCGTCGCTGAAACCGGCGGTGAGTACATTACCGAAGACAGCGAGCTGTGGTCGTGCGCGGCCTGCAATCTGGGCGAGCAGTTCCGCACCGGTGGTTCAAACCGCCTGTTCCGCATAGCGGGCGACTTTTTCGTCATGGGCGGGTTCGGGTTCGATTCTCTTGATCAAAG
>VGSH01000191.1 GCA_016875025.1 Deltaproteobacteria bacterium | reverse complement strand
TGAGGAAATGAAAATGGTGCCCTACAAGGTTGTCAGGGGCAGCAACGGTGATGCGCGCATTGAAATTCAGGGCAAGCAGTATTCACCGCCGGAAATTTCAGCCAAAATACTGCAGAAGCTGAAAAAATCAGCGGAAGCCTATCTGGGCGGTGAGGTCAAGGATGCCGTGGTGACGGTGCCGGCCTATTTTAACGATTCTCAGCGCCAGGCAACCAAGGACGCCGGAACGATCGCCGGCCTGAACGTGCTGCGCATCATTAATGAGCCGACCGCCTCGGCTCTTGCCTACGGCCTTGATAAAAAGCGCGATGAAATCGTGGCAGTGTATGACTTCGGCGGCGGAACCTTTGACATCTCCATTCTTGAAGTCGGTGATAATGTTATCGAGGTTAAAGCATCCAACGGGGATGGTCACCTCGGCGGAGATAATCTGGACCAGCGCATTATCGACTGGCTGGTATCAGAATTCAAAAAAGAACAGGGTATCGATATCAGCACCGATAAAATGGCCCTGCAGCGTCTGAAAGAGGCGGCAGAGAAAGCCAAAATCGAATTGTCTTCAACCCTTGAGACTGAAATCAATCTGCCGTTTATAACCGCTGACGCGACCGGCCCCAAGCACATGAACTACCGGCTGAGCAGGTCGAAATTCGAACAGATGATTGACGATCTGGTGGAGCGCACCCGGATCCCCTGCGAGAGCGCGATGCGAGACGCAGGTCTCAAGAATTCCGATATTCAGGAGGCTATTCTGGTCGGTGGCTCAACCCGCCTGCCGTGCGTGCAGGAACTGGTCAAAAAGATGTTCGGCCGCGAGCCGCACAAGGGCGTGAACCCGGATGAGGTCGTGGCGCTGGGCGCCTCCGTGCAGGCAGGTGTGCTCGCCGGTGATGTCAAGGATGTGCTGCTTCTCGATGTGACGCCGCTGTCTCTGGGCATCGAAACCCTTGGCGGGGTCACGACAAAGCTGATTGAGCGCAATACGACGATTCCGACCCGCAAAAGCGAAATTTTTACCACGGCTGCTGACAATCAGCCCAGCGTTGAGATTCATGTGCTGCAGGGAGAGCGCGACATGGCCCGCGACAACCGCACGCTGGGGCGTTTTCAGCTCACGGGCCTGCCTCCGGCGCCGCGCGGTGTGCCGCAGATTGAGGTTGCTTTCGATATCGATGCCAATGGTATCGTGAATGTCTCGGCCAAGGATCTCGGGACCGGCAAGGAGCAGAAGATAACCATCACTGCTTCAAGCGGCCTTGCCAAGGAAGAAATTGACAAGATGGTCAGGGATGCTGAATCGCATGCCGCCGAAGACAAGAAGCGCCGCGAGGAAATAGAGGTAAAAAATCAGGCGGACAATCTGGTATACACGACGGAGAAGCTCCTGAAGGAAAATCGCGATAAAATCGGCCCTGATGATGTCAAGGCGGTTGAGGCCGCGCTGCAGGAAACAAAGTCGGCCATCGAAAGCGGCAACACCGACCAGATCAGGCAGAAAATGGAAGCCCTCAACAATGCTTCCCATAAACTTGCCGAGGCAATGTATAAGCAGGCATCCGCCGCAGAGCAGCCGGGCGCGGGAGCGGCTTCAGGCGCAGGCGGTGCAGCCCAGCCGGGTTCTGCGGGCCCAGGGCAGGATACCATTGTTGATGCCGAATTTGAGGAAACCGACAAGTGATGCGCTGCCCCGTTTGCGCTTGACAAGCGCAGCCATTGAAGACTGCAAAGGGATGGGGACGCGTTTCCCCCTCCCTTTTTTTAGGGTAATTTTTTAAATACTGGCAGTATAATATAGCCTGCAATACTATAGCGCCCGTTCGCCCTGGGCCTGTCGAAGGGCCGAACGGAGGACATAACACGACAGGCCCGTTCATGGTTCGACAGGCTCACCACGAACGGGTTTATACGCTCTCTTTGAAAGGGTTACAGGAAAATAAAAAATGCCCTGGCGGGGTAAGCGCACGTATATTCCGGGTGTATCCGTGCGGTTTGGCAACTGTAACAGCGTTTTTGCGTATTGCACACAGGGGGTAGTGCCATGTCAGAAGCACGGGGAGACAATTTCGTCATGCGTGATCCCGCACAGGAATCCGCAGAGCAAAACCGTGAGCAGGGCGCACAAAAGTCCGCGCCGCAGCCGGGAATCAATTTTTCATCCTTCATCCTTTCACTGGGATCATCAGCCCTGTTTCATTTCGGCGAAATCCCGGATCCGGTGTCGGGCGCAAAGCAGCGCAATCTCGATCTTGCCCGCCAGAGTATCGATATCCTGGTGATACTCCGGGACAAAACCACCGGCAATCTCAGTGAAGATGAGTCGCGCCTGCTTGAGAGCCTGCTGCACGATCTGCAGATGCGCTATGTGCAGGAGCGCAAAAAATAACAGCCGGTCCTGATGTCTCCGGCATTACCTCTGCACAGGGGTCCTTTTTTGAATTTCTCCGGGTTTGCTCCCCGGTTTTTTTTGTTTGTGGATGCACTGGTGTGGAATAACGCATGTCAGATCCCGGACCTTCTCAATCTCTTTCAATTGCCTCCCCGTGCAAGGTCAATTTACATCTGAGCATTGTCGGCAGGCGACCCGACGGGTTTCATGAGATTGAAACCCTGTTTCATCGCGTCAGCCTGCAGGACAGCATCCACCTGCAGCGCACCTGTGCGCCCGGCATACATGTCTCGGTGAGCGACCCCGGAATTCCTTCGGGGCCCGAGAACCTTGTCTGGCGCGCGGCCGACCTTTTCTTAAAACATCATCCTCAAATCGGCGGCATCAGCCTGCATATCGAAAAGCATATACCATCCGGTGCCGGGCTGGGAGGGGGCAGCAGCAATGCAGCCGCAACCCTTGTGGGCCTGCAGCGTCTCTACGGCCTTACGCTGTCCGCAGACCATCTTCGCGCCCTTGGTGCATCCCTGGGAGCTGACGTCGCTTTTTTTCTTGCCGATACCCGCAGTGCCTGGGCGACCGGCATCGGTGAAAAGCTCACCCCTGTGGATGGCTCTCCGCTGCTGTGGTTTTTGATCGTGTATCCCGGGATACATATTTCCACACAATGGGCGTACCGGACTTTCAGTCAAGATATTGTATTGACAAATTCGAGTAAAAATCTTAAAGTAAGCAATTCATTCCGCGATCTTTCGGATGTATGCGGTTTGATGTACAATGATTTTGAGCAGGTGATATTTCCCCGCTACGGCCAGATTAAAATCCTGAAGGAACATCTGATTGCCGCGGGTGCTGCCGGCGCGCTTCTGAGCGGAAGCGGGTCATCCGTGTTCGGCGTTTTTGATACCCGCGCGGCATGCGAGGCGGCACGGGACAGCATAACAGGTATCGAATCGTACCGTGTTTTCACGGTACACAGCCTTTAGAACGGCATGCGAGCACTGAGCCCCGCGGGCGCTTACCGGCGGGACACACGCTGAACATGTGCAGGAGTACGCTGATGAATGGTATGAAGATATTTTCAGGCAACTCCAATCTGCCTCTTTCGCGTTCGATATGTTCGTATTTTGATCTGCCGCTGGGCCAGGCCAAGGTGAGCACGTTCAGTGACGGTGAGATACAGCTGGAAATTCAGGAAAATGTCCGGGGTGTGGATGTGTTCGTCGTGCAGTCAACCTGCACGCCGGGCAATCAGCACATGATGGAACTGCTCATCATGATTGATGCCTTCAAACGGGCCTCGGCCGAGCGCATCACAGCGGTCATGCCCTATTACGGCTATGCCCGCCAGGACCGAAAAGTTGCACCACGGGCGCCTATCTCCGCGAAGTTGATTGCCGATCTGCTGACCACGGCGGGCGCGAGCCGCGTGCTGACAATTGATCTGCATGCCGGCCAGATCCAGGGCTTTTTCAATATACCGGTTGATAACCTTTTTGCCGCCCCGGTGT
>VGSH01000190.1 GCA_016875025.1 Deltaproteobacteria bacterium | reverse complement strand
TCGGAGTTCGGAGTTCGGAGTTCGGAGTTGGGAGTGGGGAGGAATAAATCTTTATTGCATTTCTCAGAACTCCAGGCCCAGGCACACAACTGCAGGGCACAGGTGCTGCTATTCGAGCGCCCGCAGTCCAGGGCACGCATCGTGCGGAATAACCGATGATGCAGATTCAGGGCCGTAATCGTCATCCATTACGCGCATGACATTGCGGGTTAAAAAAACGACCATCAGCACCAGTTCAAGCGGCATGAGCAGAAACTTCATTGGCAGACTCCTTCGAAAGGATTTCCCTCGTTCATCATGTACCATTACGGTAACCGCCCCTGATTAATACTCAATAAACAGTGTGTTAAGACTTGTTTAAGATTGCACGCACCCGTAAAAAGTCACGATGCTGTGTTGCCTGCGAACTTTTCACGAGCGCCTTTTAGAGCATTTCATAAAATGCCATAGCCGTTTTTGATTCGCCTGTCATCTCGACCCCTTCGTCTGCGCTCAGGACAGGCTCCGGGAGAGATCTTACTGTTTTGTTTATGCAAGGGTTAAGATTTCTCAGTCGCTTCACTCCTTCGAAATGACAAATGGCTAGAGCATTTTTCGAAATACTATAGCCTGTGATACCCTACCCTCCGTTCTCCCTGAGCCTGTCGAAGGGCAGAACGAATCATGCAATCGCACAGCAGCCCCGTTCATGGTTCGACAGGCTCACCACGAACGGGTTAACCTTGTAAACGGCTACAATAAAAAGGAATATGCTCTAATAATTTTATGCAAAGAATCTTTTTCGAAATAGAACCGTGGTTACAATATTTTGTTAAATGCTCTAACAGGTTGTTGAAAAAGCCATTTCAAACAGGCTGTTCAAAAAGGACCGGATGCAAGGCGCGCAAAATTACGAGGAATGAGGCGTACTTCTGCGTACGCCGCAGTGACGAGTGATGAGCGCAACGCCGCAGATGGGCCTGTTTCAACAGCCTGCTAAAAATGATCATTGTATGCCTTATGTAAGCCTGCATCATGATTGCACGGCCGGCAGCTGGAGGGCTATAGCTTCGCGCTGAAATCCTGTTTTTTGCTGGCCCTGAAGAGCGCGGATATGCTATGTATAGCCGCACGATCCTGAATGCCTCGAACAGCACACAAAACCATCGCCATGAACTTTTACGTTAAAAGAATCCTCATGACCGTGCCGACCCTGCTGGGCATCAGCATGATTACCTTTGTGCTGCTGCAGGCCCTGCCGGGCGACCCGGTGCAGGGCCTGGCCGGCGACCGGGCTGATCCGGCCGTACTGGAGCGCATCAGGCGGGATATGGGCACTGAACGGCCGGTTGTGCTGCAGTACTTTGGATACCTCAAGCTGCTCATGCAGGGTGAGCTGGGCCGCTCGCACTATACCAACAGCTGCGTGCGCAGCGACATCGCCCGTAAACTGCCCAACACAATGCTGCTGGCTGCGGCCGCCATGGTGTTCTCGACCGTTTTCGGCATACTGCTGGGCATTTTTATGGCGGTTTTCCGGGGGTCCTTCTGGGACCGTCTGGCCCTGGTGCTTTCAACCGGCGGCATATCCCTGCCGGTTTTCTGGCTGGGTCTGCTTCTGATATACGTGTTCTCGTTCAAACTGCAGCTGCTGCCGCCGGCCGGCATGGGCAGCGGTTTCGGCGGCCTTGTTTTTCTCGTGCTGCCGGCTTCGACGCTCGGTTTGAGCTCGGCTGCGGCCCTTGCGCGCATAACGCGCACCAGCATGCTGGACGTGCTCTCGCAGCCCTACATTACGACCGCGCGTGCTAAAGGCCTCAGCACCCGGGTGGTAGTGTTTAAACACGCTTTTAAAAACACCCTGATTCCGGTTGTCACGCTTATCGGCCTTGATTTCGGCAGCTACCTGAACGGCTCCATTCTCACGGAAACAATCTTCGGCTGGGACGGGATCGGGCGCTACGCGGTCGAGGGGATTTTCCAGCGCGACTATCCGGTGATCATGGGCTGCGTACTCACCGGCGCGCTGCTGTTCGTGCTGGTCAACCTGACGGTTGATCTGCTCTACGGCCTGCTTGATCCGCGCATTGCCTATGCACCGGCGGAGTCGCAATCATGAAGCAGGCCCTTGCCTTCATGCGGCATAACCCGGCCCTGTGCGCATCAGGCCTGGTTATCACGCTGCTTGCCGCAGCGGCGGTGTGCGCTCCGCTGATCGCCCCGTTTGACCCGCTGGCAATCAACCTCGACAGTGTCAAGCAAGGCCCCGGATCAACACATCTGTTCGGCACCGACACGCTGGGCCGTGACATCTTCAGCCGGGTCGTGTTCGGCGCGCGCACATCGCTTGCAATCGGGCTGAGCGCGACCGCGCTGTCGCTCGTGATCGGTTTGCTGGCCGGCATGCTTGGCGGCTATGTCGGCGGCGCTTTCGACACGTGCATCACCATGATCACGGATCTGTTCCTGGCGTTTCCCAGCCTGCTGCTGGCCATCGCCATCTCAGTGCTGCTGCCGCCGGGCCTGCTCTCTGTGACGCTGGCGCTGTGCCTTGTGGGCTGGGCATCGTTTGCACGCCTGTTCAGGGCCATGACCATTTCCCTCAAGGAGCGCAGCTTTGTCGAAGCGGCCCGGGCCATGGGCTGTTCGCACCTGCGCATCATGGCGCGGCACCTGCTTCCGCACTGCCTGCCGGTCGTCATGATCGCAGCCACGATCAAGGTGGGCGGCTTTATCCTGGCTGAATCGGCGCTGAGCTTTCTGGGGCTTGGCATACAGCCGCCCGAGCCTACCTGGGGAGCGATGATCAGCCTGCACCGCAACTATCTGCCCTCTGCCGGCTGGATGGTAGTGTTTCCGGGCTGCGCGATCGCGCTCACCGTGTTTGCCTTCAATATCTTCGGCGACTGTCTGCGCGATAAACTCGATCCAACCCTGCGCGTATAACAGGCTGCTGCCCCCTTCGTTGCAGGTCTCCGGCTGAAAGATGCGAAAAAAATTTTGCCCCGGCAGGCACAGGGGCCTGCCCGGGGCAAAACACATCCGTGCTTTACGCACATCAGCACGCCTTGCATCTGTGCTTTTTTGAACAGCCTGTAAGGGAAAATAGTGTGTGAAACAATGCAGGGATATACAATGGAACTGAACAAGGCGGGGGATAGATCAGAATTAAAAAAAACTATTTTTGTTCCAGCCACTCACGGACTTTTTCCAGCTTCGGGTTTTGAAGCCACTGCTCGACCTCAGCTTCTTCAACCTCGGTCTGCTCGGCTGCCGTGCGCATATTAACATCGTCCTTATCCTCAAGCCAGTTGATAAGCTCCTCAAGGGCTTCCATTCTTTCGATAAGCTCTCGGTCCTTCATACGTGCTTTGGCTCTTAATGAAATAACCCGCATTACAGTAGCACTCCTTTAAAATCCGTGGGCTTATCAATACACCATTTTTATCGGTGCACTACCCTAAAAATTAAGCACTATTGCATGTACTTCAAAAAATTTTTTTTAATATAAGCGCTTGAAAAAACTTATTAATTTTGTTATTTTGCAAATATCGGCAATGTTTCCCGTCATAGGATCGACATCGGATTTTCAGGAAAAAACCAATTGTTGCCTGATTTCGCAAGAGCCTGTAGAAATAATGTTGATTTTTACTAAACAGTATATTTAAGCATTAATTAAAAACAAATAGAGAGCTATACGCATGCTTTTGTATAGCGTTTTTTTCAAGTAAACAACCACCCCTGTTCTTAATCAGGCCGCGGATCTGCACATGGATATTGAAATTCGCTTAAGTCAGTTTGAAGACGCACTGTCATGGTTGTCAGTTTTCGGCAACAGCAACCCGGTCGTGTGCGAAATCGGCAGCGGCAAGGGCCGTTTCCTGATCAGCAGCGCTGCTGCCAATCCTGCGCTCAACTATCTCGGCATTGAACGCGCCGTGAAGTATCACCGCCTTATCCGTGAGCGTGTTGAGCGCCAGGGCCTGAACAACGTGCGCCTGCTCAACAGCGATGCGGATCACTTTGTGCGTACCTACGTGCCGCCCCTGTCGGTGCAGCACTATTATATTCTGT
>VGSH01000189.1 GCA_016875025.1 Deltaproteobacteria bacterium | reverse complement strand
GACAATGCACAGATTATGCTCGCGCGCGAACACCTCCAGCTCGGGCATGCGGGCCATGGTTCCGTCATCGTTCATAATTTCACAGATGATGCCGGCAGGCTTCAGGCCGGCCAGGCGGCACAGGTCGACCGAGCCTTCAGTCTGGCCCGTGCGGCGCAGAACACCTCCGGGCATGGCGCGCAGCGGAAACACATGCCCCGGGCGGCCCAGATCGGATGGCTTGCAGGCATCATCAATTGCGGTCAGGATAGTATGGGAGCGGTCGGCGGCTGAAATACCGGTGGTGGTTCCCTTGACCGCATCGATCGAAACCGTGAACGCCGTGTGAAATGATGATGTGTTATCCTGCACCATGATGGGCAGGTCAAGCTCGCGGCAGCGCTCATCAGTAAGAGAGAGGCAAATAAGCCCGCGGCCGTATTTGGCCATGAAGTTGATGGCCTCGGGAGTCACGTATTCTGCGGCCATGGTGAGATCGCCCTCGTTTTCGCGATCCTCATCGTCAACCATGATGACCATACGGCCCGCCTTGATTTCTTCAATTGCTTTTAGAACTCTATTAATCGGCATACTGTACCTCAGGTTCCTGTGCCGCGCATACGGCTATAAAAAATTATATTTCTCCAGAAGCTCACGCGTGACGCCGTTTGCAGGGCCGGAACGCACGAACTTTTCCACGTATTTTCCGATCATATCGTTTTCAATATTGACCCGCTCGCCGGTCGTGCGCGCGCACAATGTAGTGTGCTCAAGCGTATGCGGTATAATCATAACAGAAAACGAGCCGCTTTCAACCGTGTTGATGGTCAGGCTGATGCCGTCGACGGCAACAGACCCCTTGACGATCATCAGCGCGAGCAGGGCCTGGGGCGCGCTGAATTCAAGCCGCGTGAACTCGCCCGTGCGCCGCACCGACGCAAGCGTTGCCTGCCCGTCGACATGACCGGACACCAGATGCCCGCCCAGACGGTCGGAGAGCTTCAGGGCGCGCTCGAGATTGACGCGCGCGCCGGTCTTTTTGGCTCCCAGTGTCGTTGCCGCCAGGCTCTCCGGCGAGACATCGACGGTGAAGCCTTTATCGGTAAACGACGTCACTGTCAGGCACACGCCGTCAACCGCGATGCTCTCGCCGAGACTCAGCTCAGCCACAGGCAGGCTGCTGGCAAGCAGCAGCCGCATGCCGCCTGCTGTGCGGTCACAGCGGGCAATAACGCCGGTT
Organism: Deltaproteobacteria bacterium; assembly: GCA_016875025.1. GTDB lineage: Bacteria > Desulfobacterota > WTBG01 > CAIYCZ01 > CAIRTM01 > CAIRTM01. The sequence goes on along the minus strand of VGSH01000189.1, from coordinate 2,859 downwards.
GTTTCAATAAGGCCGGTAAACATGCACTATTCACCTTGTCCGGCTGCCGTAGTCCAGGCAGCCTTCCACTAAAAAATCGCATCCCACGCTCCGCACACTCATCCCGGTCAGCGCTGCGCTTTCGCTAATGAGCTCCGGACCCCGTCCGGCTGCCAGCGGAAGCCCGTCTGAGCCGCCGAGCAGTTTCGGCGCGTAAAACAGCATCACGCGGTCAACGATCCGGCAGCGCAGGGCTTCACCGATCAGGGTTGCGCCGCCTTCGAGCATAATATGGCTGATGCCGCGCTTGCCAAGGGCACTCATCGCTGCGGCAAGGTCAATGCGCCTGCCGCTCAGAGCGCAGCCCAGAACCTCGGCTCCCCGGCTGCGCAGCAGATCAGCTGTGCGGCTGCCGGCGACCCGATTCCCGGTCACGATCAGTGTACCACGGGCCAGAGCGGGCTGCAGCAGTTTACAGCCAGGGTCGATGCGCAGCCGAGTGTCAACGACAATGCGCATGGGGTCGCGCGAGAACGTGCGGCCGAGCCGCACGTTCAGCTGCGGATTATCGGCCATGACCGTGCCGATGCCGACCATAACCGCGTCGACTTCAGCACGCATGCGGTGTACCAGTCGGCGGGACTGCGCACAGCTGATCCATTTCGAATCGCCGGTCCGGGTGGCGATTCTGCCGTCAAGCGTCATAGCCGCCTTGAGCGTTACCAGCGGAAGTCCCGTTGTTATATATTTATTGAACGCCGCGTTCAGCTCGGCGCATTCAGCCTTCAAGATCCCGGTTGCAACCTCGATGCCGGCTGCGCGCAAACGGCGGATGCCGCGGCCGTGCACAAACGGATTCGGGTCAATCTGCCCGATAAACACCCGCCTGATGCCGCCGGCAATTACCGCATCAACACAGGGCGGGGTTTTGCCGTAATGCGAACAGGGCTCAAGCGTGACGTACAGGTCCGCCCCGCGGGCCGCCGTGCCGGCCCGGCGCAGGGCATGCACCTCGGCGTGCGCCGTGCCGAATGCGCGGTGAAAGCCGGAGCCAACCACGCGCCCGGCCCGCACGACCACGGCCCCGACCATGGGGTTGGGGCTTACCCGGCCGGCGCCTTTGCGCGCCAGGGCCAGGGCCATGCGCATATAGTCTTCGTGCCCGGCCTGTGCCGACATTGCTTTGCCTGTACACGCTGCCGCACTTTTACGCGCGGCGGTCTTACTCTTCACCTGCGGACTTCTTCTGCGACTGCTCGCGGCGCTCTAGGAAGGTTTTGACCTCCTTCATGAAGTCATTCAGATCCTTGAACGACCTGTACACGGAGGCAAAACGCACATAGGCCACCTGATCGAGATCATGCAGCTCGTGCATGATCTGCTCGCCGATTTCCGAGCTCTGCACCTCTTTGGCGCCGCGCTCCATCAGGGAGCGCTCGATCCGGTCGGTAATCTCTTCGAGCTGCTGCATGCTTATATCGCGCTTCTGGCAGGCTTTGCGCAGCCCGTCCAGGATTTTTTTCGAATCAAACGGCTCTCTCCGGTTGTCTTTCTTGATAATCGCCGGCAGCGTATCTTCAATTTTTTCATGCGTGGTAAAGCGCTTTTCGCATGCGAGGCATTCGCGGCGGCGGCGAATCGTCATGCCGTCCTTGCTGATGCGCGAATCAATCACCTTGTCTTCGAGATTGCTGCAATACGGGCACTTCATGGCATGTCCCCCCTTACTGTTTCGATCTGAATGCCGGCCTCTTTCAAAAACTGTTCCGTGAGCTGATCAGGATAACCCTCAACGCATATCATCTGCCGTATACCGGCATTGATCAGCATTTTTAAACAGATGCTGCAGGGCACTGTCGTACAGTACAGCGTGGCGCCGCTGATGCTGATGCCGTGAAAGGCCGCCTGGATAATGGCGTTCTGCTCGGCGTGCAGGCCGCGGCACAACTCATGGCGCTGGCCCGAGGGAACCTGCTGCTGCTCGCGCAGGCAGCCGACCTCGGCGCAGTGCGCCAGCCCGCTCGGGGCTCCGTTATATCCGGTTGCAAGAATGCGCCGGTCCTTGACCAGAACCGCGCCGACAGCGCGGCGCATGCAGGTCGAGCGCCGCGACACCAGCCGGGCGATATCGATAAAGTATTCATTCCAGTCCGGGCGTTGCGTATGCTGCGGCATGACAGAGCAAGAAAAGAGTTCATGCACCGGCACTGCTCCGGTTCATGAACTGATTGTGATTACACGGGCTGCGGTTCCTTCCGGGACAGCAGCCCTGCAGGCAAGGCGGGCTCGTAAAGGCAACGCTCTGTGAAAACCGTCCGGTCAGCAACGCAGCCGTTTATGCCTGTGTCGGCGTCTCGCCGGCAAGATCTGCCTCGATTTCGGCGATCAGATCAAGGCGTTGTTGATGCCGGCCGCCCTCAAAGGCGGTTTCAAACCAGATGACAGCCATTTCGCGGGCCAGGGCTTCACCGGCGGATTCACCCATGACCAGTATATTAGCATTGTTGTGCCGGCGGCACATTTCAGCCGTACGCACGTCGTGGCACAGCGCGGCCCGGACGCCCCTGAACTTATTTGCGGCAATCGACATGCCGATACCAGATCCGCAGATCAGCACGCCCCGGTCGCACTCCTTGCGCGAGACCGCCGCGGCCACGCGGCGCGCATACACCGGGTAATCAACCGAAGCATCCGTTACCGGGCCCAGGTCAACCACTGCCGCGCCGAGCTGCTCGAGCCGGGCGGCAACAGCGGCCTTCAGGGCAAGCCCGCGATGATCTGAGGCAATGGCTATTTTCTCACGCACGTCAGGCATCTCAGCCTTCAAATCTGCGAAACACCAGGACCGCGTTCGTACCGCCGAAACCGAATGAATTGCTC
>VGSH01000188.1 GCA_016875025.1 Deltaproteobacteria bacterium | reverse complement strand
AGGACGGCAGCCTGACCATTCTTGCGGGCGGCAGCCCTGATGTGCTCGAGCGCGTGCGCCCTGTTCTTGCCTGCCTGGGAAAGGTGATTATTCACTGCGGTCAGGTCGGGGCGGGTACGGACATGAAGCTGTTTATCAATGTGCTGCTCGGCACACTGATGCAGAGCTTTGCCGAGGCGCTGACGCTGGGCACATCGTTCGGCCTGCGGCTTGCAGACATGCTTGCTGCGGTAAAAAACAGCGCGGTTGCCTGCCCCATGTTCAGCGTCAAGGGAACGGCCATCAGCGCGGGAAATTTCGAGAAGAATTTCCCGGTTGAGCTCATTTTCAAGGATTTGAATCTCGCGCTGCAGGCTGCCGGCCGCGAACATGTGCCCCTGCCGGTGACCGCGGCCGCGCGCGAGGCTTTCTGCGCGGCTATGGCGCGCGGGCTGGCCGGGCAGGACATGTGCGCGGTCATCAGGGTGCTGGAGGAGACCACGGGCCTGCGCGTGGGGCAGAAGTGAGCGGTATCAGAGGTTCAGGGCCTCCATCGAAATCGCTATCGGTATCGGGGTCGGTATCGGGTCCTGTACTAAATGCGAACGATGCCGTGCCCCATGGTTTCGATTGCGATACCGATTTCGATCCCGATACCGATGCGATAGTTAAAGGTATGCGACGGATAGCAGCCCCCCTGTGGCTGCCCGCTGTGATAAGGAGATTACCATGAATACCCATCCCCATCTTCCCCCCTATCCCTTTTGCCCGGTGTGCGGCGGGCCGCTTGACCGGACCGAGCCCCATCGGCAGCCCTGCACACGCTGCGATTTTATTTTCTACCATAGCTCAAGCCCGTGCATGGGCGCGCTTCCTCTCGAGGACCGGCGCGTGCTGCTTGCCCGGCGCGGTATCGAGCCTTTCTTTGGCTCATGGAACGTGGTGGGTGGTTTCCTGGGCTACGGCGAAGAGCCGCTCGAGGGCCTGCTGCGCGAGGTGCGTGAGGAAACCGGCTGTGCGTGCCGGGTGCTTGATTTTATAACGCAAAACGCCGACACCTACGGCGAGCAGGGCGCGGCCCTGCTCAATTCCTATTACAGCGTCGAGCTGCTGCCCGGTGATCTCACGCCGCAGGATGACGTGAGCGAGCTGCGCTGGTTTGACATTGACGATCTTCCAGCTGATATTCCTTTTGAAAGTGATCGCCGGGCGCTCGAGGTGCTGCGAACGATGCTGCGATAGAGCCTGGCCGAATCAAAAAATTCACCTGCGCTGTTGCGTTTTCACGAAAATATATATATCATGGGTGGATTTTGTGTTTGGTGCTTTTATCATAAGCCCTGAAAGGAAGCAGCATGTACCCCATAACGCATCGCGAAGAGATGTCCGGCGGCACGGTCGTGCTCAATGAGATCCATGCGCCGCAGATAGCCGCCCGGGCCAAGCCGGGGCAGTTTGTCATGCTGAAAGCCAATGAAACCGGCGAGCGCATACCGCTGACCATGGCCGACACAAATCCGAGCTCCGGCACCATTACGGTGATCTACCAGGTCGTCGGCGCATCGACCCGGCTGTTTAAGACCCTGGCAGTCGGTCAGGGCTATGATGATATTATCGGCCCGCTGGGCAAGCCCACCCACATTGAAAAGGCCGGCACCGTGCTGTGCGTAGGCGGCGGCACAGGCGTGGCGGTTCTGCATCCCATTACGCGCGCGTTCAAGCAGGCCGGCAACCGCGTGATCGGCATTATCGGCGCGCGCACCCGTGACCTTTTGATACTTGAGGACCGCATGCGTGCTGTGACCGATGAGCTGCATGTGTGCACCGACGACGGCTCATACGGCCACCATGGATTCGTGACCGATGTCGTCAAAAAGATTTTAGCCGCGGAAACAGTCAATCAGGCGGTCGCGATCGGGCCGGTGCCCATGATGAAGTTCGTATGCGCCATTACCCGTGAGGCCGGTGTGCCCACGCTCGTGAGCCTGAACCCGATCATGGTCGACGGCACGGGCATGTGCGGCGGCTGCCGGGTGTCGGTCGGCGGCGAGAACAAGTTCGCCTGCGTTGACGGACCGGAATTCGACGGCCACAAGGTCGACTTCGATCAGCTCATGCAGCGCCTGGGCGCCTACCGCGCCGAAGAGACCGGAGCGCACGGGGAGCATAACTGCAATATCGGCCGGTAGCGGGCGGATATTTTGAACATTATTTTTCAGGTTGAGGAACACCGCTATGGAAAAAAATACGCAAACCTGGGCCCTGCCGCGGCAGAGCATGCCGGAGCAGGACCCGCAGGTCCGGCGTTCAAACTTCAAGGAAGTTCCGCTGGGGTACAGTGAGCAGACCGCGGTTATCGAAGCCAAACGCTGCCTGCAGTGCAAAAAGCCAGGCTGCGTGCAGGGCTGCCCGGTCGCGGTCGATATCCCCGGGTTTATCCAGCAGATCGCCGACGGTAATTTCGACGAGGCCATCAGGGTCATCTGGCGCACCAACAGCCTGCCGGCGGTGTGCGGACGCGTATGCCCGCAGGAAGTCCAGTGCGAAGGCGCCTGTATTCTGGCCAAGCGCGGCGGTGAGGCGGTTGCCATCGGCAATCTCGAGCGTTTCGCCGCTGATCGCGCGCGCGCTGCAGAATCTCAGGACCTGCCCACGGTCGCCGCGCCGACCGGGAAAAAGGTTGCTGTGGTGGGCTCGGGTCCGTCCGGGCTGACCGTGGCCGGCGACCTGGTGCTCAAGGGCCATGACGTGACCGTGTTCGAGGCCTTTCACAAGGCCGGCGGGGTGCTGGTGTACGGCATACCCGAGTTCCGCCTGCCCAAGGACATTGTGCGCTCCGAGGTGGCCATGCTGGAGCGCCTCGGCGTCACGGTTGCCTGCAACCAGGTGGTCGGCCGCACCGTGCTGCTTGATGAGCTGTTCGAACAGGGCTTTGAGGCCGTGTATGTCGGCGTGGGCGCAGGCCTGCCGACATTTTTGAACATACCGGGAGAGAACCTGATCGGCATTCTCTCAGCCAATGAATATCTCACCCGCGCCAATCTCATGAAGGCCTATCTGTTTCCTGAATATGAAACGCCGATCGCGCGCGGCAAAAATGTCGTGGTGCTGGGCGCCGGCAATGTTGCCATGGACGCGGCCCGCACCGCGCTGCGCCTGGGCGCTGAAACAGTTCGCATTGTGTACCGCCGCTCGCGCACCGAGATGCCCGCGCGCGAGGCGGAAATCCATCATGCCGAGCAGGAGGGCGTGGAGATGTTTCTGCTCAGCAACCCGGTGCGCTTCTGCGGCGATGACCAGGGCCGCCTGACGGGCATGGACTGCATTAAAATGGAGCTGGGCGAGCCCGATGCCTCGGGCCGCCGGCGCCCGGTTCCCATGCCGGATTCCGATTTTCATCTTGCCTGCGATCTGGCCATTGTTGCCGTGGGCTCGGGCGCAAACCCCCTTCTGACCGGTTCAACCGAAGGCTTGAAGCTTAACAAATGGGGCTATATCGTGGCCGAAGATGAAAGCGCCAAGACGACCAGGAGAGGCGTGTGGGCCGGCGGCGACATCGTCACCGGCGCGGCCACAGTAATTCTCGCCATGGGCGCGGGCCGCATTGCTGCGAATTCGATTCATAAATATCTGACGCTGGGCTGGTAGATTTACGCACCCGGTTCCATGACGACAATACCATACTGCATACACGGGGACGGCGGGCCCCGTTTTTTTGCCCACCCAATATCCTGATAGAGCATTTCAAAAAATTCCATAGCTGTTTTTGATTCGTCTGTCATCTCGACCAACGGGCGAGATCTTAACGCATAAAGGCAAGATTTCTCGCTGCGCTCGAAATGACCGGCTGTCTGCAGGCTTTTGCTCCATGCTCTAAAACCAGACTGCAGCACATCGATGCGAAGCGCGGAGGTCGACAGGGCTGGTTCGGCAGTTTTGTCAATGTATTGTTATAAACGATTACCCCCGCGCCCTTCATTGGTATTATCAATTTGACCGCACGTGTGCTTTTGCACTATCACATGTGTCCACAGGCGGGGTCGCGCCGGGCGGCCGGCACATGCATGCGCCGTAACACATACTTCAGGAAGGGTGCTGTCAAAGATGAGAAAAATAGTTATCGCACTGGCCATGAGCCTGCTGGCCTCAAACGCGTCAGCACAAATTACACTGT
>VGSH01000187.1 GCA_016875025.1 Deltaproteobacteria bacterium | reverse complement strand
GATAAGAAGGACGCTCCGATAGCGCAGGCTGAACCGGTGCTGCCAACGCTTGCTCCGGCAGCTTCAGCTTGCGCCCCTTCTGCAATGCGGCCGCAGGGCGCATGTTGTTCAACCGCCGCAGCTCGGCAACGCTCGTATTGTAGCGCACTGCCAGGCCTGAGAGCGTATCGCCTGCCTGCACAACATGATAGGACGGACGCTCCGCGTGAGCAGGCTGAACCGGAGCTGCCAACGCTTGCTCCGGCAGCTTCAGCTTGCGCCCCTTCTGCAATACGGCCGCAGGGCGCATGTTGTTCAAACGCCGCAGCTCGGCAACGCTCGTATTGTAGCGCACTGCCAGGCCCGAGAGCGTATCGCCTGCCTGCACGACATGATAGGACGGACGGCGCGCCTGAGCGCTCTGCGCTGCGGCCAACTGCTGTGCGGGCAGATGCAGCGGCGTATAATCCTCCCGGAAAAACGCCACTACCGCCAGAGTGACATGCCGGGCAAAAGACTCCTGAAAACCCGCATCAAGCAGGCGACCGGCACGCTGGGCGTTGCTGAGAAAGTCAGTCTCAATCAGAACGGACGGAATATGAGGTGCCCGCAGAACCGCAAAATTTGCCTGCTGCGGATGCCTGGTGTGCAGCCGGTTAATGCTGCCGATCTCCTTGAGCACCAGACCGGCCAGCTGCAGCCCGGCGTTAAGGCTGCGCGTCTGCAGAAGGTCAAAGATAATATTATTCAGGTCATCGCCGATACGCCCCAGGGGCACGCCGCCGATGAAATCAGAGGCATTTTCCTTCTGTGCGGCCATGCGGGCGGCATTGCTGGAGGCTCCCTGAAACGAGAGGCAGTACACGGAACTGCCTGCCGCCCTGGTGTTGAAACTTGCGTCGGCATGGATGGAAATAAAAAGGTCGGCGCTGTACTGCCGGGCGATTTCAACGCGCTTGGCAAGCGGAATAAAATAGTCGCCCGTGCGGGTCAGGTAGGCTTTGATGCCCGGCTGGCGGTTGAGGTTGTCGACCAGGCGCCGGGAAATGGCCAGCACGATATTTTTTTCATACAGCCGGCCACGCACTGCGCCAGGGTCTTCACCGCCGTGACCTGGATCAACGACCACGATACGCGTTCCGGGCTGTATTGTTGCGCGCGCCTGGGTGCGCCGGGCCTGGTCGGCCGCTTCAAGATCAGGGCGCGATATGTCAATCACCAGCCGCGGCGGCTTGGAATCAATCGCGCCCAGCGAAAAAATGGTGTGCTCTGACTGCTGATCAAGATCAATGACGATACGCACGCGGTCGCTGCCGCTGCCTGCGGCCCGCACCTGCCGCACGATGTTGTCATTTATTACCAGCAGATCACGGGGCACCTGCGGCGCAACCGCGAGAACATCGACCACGATCCGGGCCGGATTGGCGAGCGTAAAGGATTCAAACGCGGCCTCCTGTTTAAGGTCAAGAACAATGCGGGTGTAGGTGGGTGATGACCAGTGCCTGATATCGGTCAGGCGGTTGGCCTGCGATGCGCGCGCTGGAGCAGCGCTCAGGCACAGCAGACCCAGGGCTGCGAGCATGCATCCGGCATAGCTTTGTATAACGCGTATTTTCATACATGCACCTGGCGAGTCCGGGCCTGCATCACTGCAGCCGGGTGCTGCCGGGAACGCTGGAAGGATCTTTGAGCGGCCGGGCCGGCTGTGCGGTCGACCTGCAGGCCCACGATGTCCATCTCAGGCCCCCGTCGATCAGTCCGCGTGCGCGGCCAAAGGCCGCACCCGGCGCAATCATGGAAAAAATGGCTCGGGGAGGAGGGCTCGAACCCCCACTGGCGGGACCAAAACCCGCTGTCCTACCATTAGACGATCCCCGAACTGCACTGCCTTATTGTATCTGCCGGTTCAAAATCTGCAACCTTTTTCAGCCGGCATCACTGGTTCCCGGCATACTGTCATACCCCTGCCTGCCGGGCATCCCCGGCAGGCAGGCCGTGCATACTGAACCGGCGATTTGTTTTGGGCGGGCCTGGCCGGCATGGTAAAAAAGAGACCTGCGCGAACGAACCGGCAGGTCTCATGATATGCTGTTTCAAAAACGCGGATCAAAAGCGCATCAGACGATTTCAGGAACCTTAATCGCGGAGCGCACGCAGTAAATAGTGCAGGTGCGGCAGCCGCAGCAGTGCGTCGTCATGATATTGGAGCGCACCTCGCCCTCTTCTGTCAGCTTCAGCCTGATCGCGCCCACCGGGCACTCATCCAGACAGGCCCCGCAGCCCACGCACAGGGTCTCGTCCACTTCCGGGTATTCGCGGTAGCTCGGGGCGATATCGAAAAACTGCGGGGTCAGCGGCATGGTAGCCTGAAAACGCTTGAGCATGAACTCGGGCGCTATGGGGTCCCCGGACTGCTTGCACTGCTGCAGTTTCAGGTTGCGGTTCCAGTTGTCGATAATGCGCTCGGGCCCGATGACGACTTCACCGGCGGGCATATTTTCGGTTGCTCGGTCGACCGTGCGCACCTTAATGATGCCGGTCGGGCACACAAACGCACAGGAGCCGCAGCCGATGCAGTTTTCAGCCTCCTGGCCGAAGGGGCTTGTCACCTTTTTGTCCTTGCCGCTGCCGGCAAAGCTGATGGCATGCGCCTGCACAACCTCGGAGCAGGCCCGCACGCACAGGCCGCACAGGATGCAGTATTCGTTTTCAACACTCAGGTAGTCAGCAGGCGCGCTCACGCCGTACTGCGCGGCCATCTGCTGCACTGCGCTTACATTGGGGCAGCGGGCCAGCAGCAGTTCAAGCACGAGCTTGCGGGCCTTGACCACCTCGTCCGAAGATGTAGCCACCTGCAGGCCGTCGGCCACCGGATAGGTGCAGGAACTCTCAAGCGTTGTGGCGCTGCCGTTGGTGATCTCGACCACGCACACGCGGCAGGAGCCGTAGGCCTCAAGCGCGTCACAGGCGCACAGAGACGGAACATGGATGCCGTGGTCCCGGGCTGCCTGCAGCACGCTCTGGCCGGGGCGGGCTTTAATTTGCTTGCCATCGATCGTCAAATTAACCATAATGCGTACATCCCTGTAGGTTGTTAATTATATGTGCATAAAATGAGTTAAAGCTATACCACAGCAGCATGCATAACGCAAATAAAAATTAACCCCTCTGCGCGAGCGCAACAACGGAAGAAAGTACGACAGCATGCCGACGCCCCTCATTAAACAACTGCACCAGAGCTATCTGGAAACAAAAACCTTTAACCTGCCGCCTGAGCTGGAACCGGCCCCGTCCGGATTCCGCCTTATCGGCTGGGTTCGCGAGCTCTACGAATACTACCGCGTGGAAGGCCTGATCGTGCGCGCCTTTGACGTGCTGCCGCCGCTCAGGCTCTCGGCCCAGGAACACAACAGCGTCCGCATTCAGGATGTGCACGCCTTTATCATCAACGACCTGAACATGATCCCTATGAAAACCCGCCGGGCACTGATCGGCGAAGCGCTTGCGCATGCGGACGCGGCCTCCGCCTGGCAGGCCGTCGCCCCCGTACTGCTTTCCACGATCAAGGGCCTTGATGCGGATGAGGCCCAGCAGGAGCTGTCATGGACCAGCAGCCCCGTCATGGAGATGCTCTGGGCACTGAGCTGGTTTTTCATGGAAATGGAAAACCAGCAGCCGCCGCAGGCCGTCCGCATGGACGCAAAGCGTTTCCCCTGCTACCGCTGGATAAACGCCGACGGCAGCGCGAGCCTGTGGGAGCCTGAAGCGCCCCTGTGCCGCCCGCAGTGGCTGGCCATGGATCTGCTGAGGCGCAAGATTGAAAGCGGCGACTAAGCCGCAAAACCCCGGAATTGTACGTATCCATCAATCCGGCACAGAGGCTGTGTCCTCACTCGCGCAGGGCTGTCGCTCCTTCAAAATGCCCCGCGCTCTGTCATTCCGAACGTATGTGAGGAATCTTGCCTTTGGCTGGCCTTTGTGAAGATTTCTCAGTCGCTGTCGCTTCTTCGAAATGACAGGTGGGGGCAGGCAATCGGCGGGTTAACACCCGCCCTGCTGATTCTGCGTACGCCGCAATGACGAATGATGGGCGTAACGCAACCGATGGCCGTTTTAAAGCAGCCGTCTAGTGGATCATGACATTTCAAATTTAGGGTACAGTCGTTTTAACTTAATACGAGCCTGATCAGTGGTAAATTGCCAGTCCACGGACTTTTGTTTTGTATTCCGCTGTCGTGCCCACAGGGCAGTTT
>VGSH01000186.1 GCA_016875025.1 Deltaproteobacteria bacterium | reverse complement strand
TTCAGCTCAGCGGTCTCTTTTTCATTTTCCAGAAGTTCGCGGCAATAGCGCTCATCTGATGCCGGGGTACGGCCGCGCGGCCGCGTGCCCTTGATCGGGCAGGTCTCGATGCGGCGTGCGTCGGTTTTTACAAAGCGCTCAGGCGACAGGCTTGCAATCTCAAAGCCGGCCGCTTCGAAATAGGAGGGGAAATCAACCGGGTTATACTGCAGTGCTCGCAGGAACAGCTCCCGGGCAGGCATATCGGTTGCGGCCTCAAGGCGGTGGCTGAAGTTGATCTGGTAGATGTCGCCTTCATACAGGTAGTCCCGGATAGCGCCGTAGGCGCGCGCATACTGGGCGGCGCTGATAACGGGGTGAAAGTTCGTGCTGCGGTATGCGCGGGGCAGGGGCAGGGGCCTTGCCATGATGCGCCTGACTATGTCAGGGAAATCCGGCGCCTTGAAATGCAGGCGCAGCGCGCGATCCCCGGTGAACGTGCAGTAATTGTCATAGGCATGCAGGCAGACATTGGGCAGGTGCAGGTCATCCGTGGCCCGGCGCTGAAGGCCGTGCAGGGGATAGGCCGCGTCATAGGAAATATAGCCTGTAACAATCCGCTGCCGGCGCGCGCTGCGCTCCACGAATGCGCGCAGAGCTTTGAGGTCAAGGGCTGCGGAGCTGAAGGTTTCTGCCGGGTTGAAGCCGAGTACACCGGGACGCGCACCCGCAATCAGGCAGGCGCCGTGTTCGGGGCCAAGGCGCCTGAACAGTTCAAAAATATTGAGCTTCAGGGTTTTAGACAGCATGCAGAAAATTTTTAATGATGCGGTCGCCCGCGATCGTCATGAACGATTCAGGGTGAAACTGCACGCCGAAGACGGGCAGCTCAGCGTGACGGATGGCCATGATTTCGCCGTCATCATCCGTGGCGCTCGTCTCAAAGCCATTTGGCGTACCGTCCAGGGCCAGCGAGTGATAGCGAGCGGCGACAAAGGGATTGGGAACGCCGCGGAACAGGCCGCGACCGTTATGCCGTATTGTTGAAGTTTTGCCGTGCATGACGCGCCGGGCGTGCACAACGCGCGCGCCGAAGGCCTCGCCGATGCACTCCTGCCCGAGACATACGCCGAGCATGGGCACACGCTGGTGCAGCTGCCTGATCACCTCCATGCACACGCCGCTGTTGCCGGGCCTTCCGGGGCCGGCCGAGAGCACGATTTTTTCAGGACGCATGCGCCGGATGCCCCTGACACTGACCGCGTCGTGGGCAACAACCCTGACCTCGGCACCCAGGCCGCACAGCTGCTGATACAGGTTGTAGGTGAATGAGTCGTAGTTGTCGATCAGCAGGATCATCGGATCAGGCGCAGGAACTCGTTGCGGGTTTTGTCCTGGCTGCGGAAGCAGCCCGTGAACGAGGATGTTGTCATGACCGTATTCTGCTTTTCAACCCCGCGCGCCATCATGCACAGGTGACGGGCATCGATCACTACGCCGACACCGCGGGGTTTAAGCAGTTCGTTCAGTGTGCTGCCGACCTGCATGGTGAGGCGTTCCTGGTTCTGCAGCCGGCGCGCATACATGTCAACAATGCGCGGCAGCTTGGATATGCCCAGTATGGTTTTATCGGGGATATAGCCGATATGCGCCTTGCCGAAAAACGGCATCATATGATGCTCGCAGGTCGAGAAAAAATCAATGTCCTTGCAGATGATCATCTCGTCGTAGTTTTCGCTGGCGAATTCGCGTACGAAGTCCTGCGGGTTCTGGCCGTAGCCGCTGAAAAGATCTTCAAACGCCCGGGCAACCCGCTGGGGCGTCTGCGCCAGCCCTTCGCGGCCGAGGTCCTCACCGACTTCCTTGAGCAGTTCATGTACCAGGTGTTCTATGCGTTTCGTGTCCATATCCGTACCGCCTTGTCGTGTTGCAGTTCATCTGAGAGCTGCTGAACGGTTTTGTTCAGCACCGGGTGCAGCCAGTCCGGCGCGATTTGCGTCAGGGGCGTAAGAACAAATGCTCTGCAATGCAGTTCCGGGTGCGGCACCGTCAGCTCTTTTGTGCGCACTATTGTAGAAGAATACAGCAAAATGTCCACGTCAATTATGCGGGGGCCCTTATCAATCAGGCGCGTTCTCCCCATGGCTTCTTCAATCCCCTGCAGGGCTGCGAGCAGGTCGAAAGGTTCAAGCCCGGTTGTGCCCCGCAGGGCCATGTTTAAAAACCAGCCCTGCTCCACGCTGCCTACGGGCTCGGTTTCAAAAATGTCAGAGAGCGCCTCGCAGACGATCAGCGGCCGCAGCCGGTCAATCGCTTCGCGCAGATTGGCTTCGCGATCGTCCATGTTGCTGCCGAGCCCGATACAGACGCTGTGAGTTGTGCTGTCCATCCGTGTTCTTTTTCATGCGCAGTGGTGGCGCTCTGTGTACTGTGCAGTACCCGGAAGGTATCCGGTGCCGTTGTTCAGTTTGGGCTGCTTCTGCGCGCGCTGAAAAACCGGGTGCTGTCAAAGCCGAAATAGCGCAGCGCGGCAATCAGCACTGCAGCTGCAGCCGCTTCATCGAGATTGCCGACAAGCGGCAGGCTGTCCGGCATCAGCTCAAAGATACCCATGCCGGGATTCAGCAGATACAGCAGGGCAATAATGCCGGAAGCGGCAACGAAAAATGTTTTCAGCATACCACGCCCTGAAGAATTAAGGTTTATGCCGTAACAGTACCATATTTTTTTTATTTTTGTGAGCAGCAATACTGTCAGATGCGGTTTGGGTCAGTGCAGCGCAGCCCGAGAGGGCATCTCATCGCACCGGCAGGTGCCCCCACGCCCCCGGATTTTTTAACTTGACTTATTCTCCAGAAAATTTAATATGTTACGCGTCATGAACGCTTTTATTGCAACTGTTTTTATTATTCTGAGTCGTATGTCTTCACTGTTCCTGCCTATGGTCGTGCGAACCCATCATGACGGCGCAGCACCGCCCTGATACATCCGGCCGGCAAGCGCCGGGATGTATTCCTGCAGTTTCCGGTTGCCCCTCCGCACCATGTGCAGAACACGTCATCAGGCGAAGTGCAGTTGTGCAGGAATGCGCCGGTTGCAGCATACAGGTCGGGTTCAATGAAAACAATACGCTGCGTATAAGGAAAAGTACCACATGGAAGCACTCCAAGATATACCTTGTGACGCCGGCAGCCCGTCAGGGGCTGATAAGCACGGGCCTGCGCGCCACCCGGAGATCGAGCGCCGGCGCACCTTCGGGATCATCAGCCATCCGGATGCCGGTAAAACCACGCTCACAGAAAAAATGCTGCTGTTCGGCGGCGCCATCCAGATGGCCGGGGCGGTCAAGGCCCGCCGGGCCGGCCGGCATGCCACCAGCGACTGGATGGCCATTGAGCGCGAGCGCGGCATCTCGGTCACCAGCTCGGTGATGAAGTTCAACTACGATGATTATGAAATCAATCTGCTGGATACGCCCGGCCACCAGGACTTCTCCGAGGATACCTACCGGGTGCTGACCGCCGTTGACAGCGCGGTCATGGTCATTGACAGCGTCAAGGGCGTTGAGCCCCAGACCCGCAAGCTCATGGAAGTCTGCCGGATGCGCAACACGCCCATTTTGACCTTCGTCAACAAGCTTGACCGCGAAGGCATGCTGCCGCTTGAAATCATTGCCGATATCGAGAATACCCTGCAGATCGAGTGCGTGCCCCTTTCCTGGCCCATCGGCATGGGCAAGCAGTTTCGCGGCACGTACAACCGCTTCCGCAATGAGCTCAACCTGTTCACGCCCAGCCAGAAGCGGCTTCCCGATGATGTGACCACCATCCGCGATCTCGATGATCCGCTGCTTGACCTGCTGCTGGGCACGCAGGCCGCTGAGCTGCGCGCGGACATGGATCTGCTTGAGGGAGCTTCAAGCCCCTTTGACATGCAGCATTTCCTGCGGGGCAACCAGACGCCGGTGTTTTTCGGCAGCGCCATCAACAATTTCGGCGTGCGCGAACTGCTTGACACCTTTGTGACGATTGCCCCGTCGCCGCTGCCGCGCATGACCACGACGCGCCAGGTGCACCCTGAGGAGGAAGAGTTTTCCGGGTTCGTTTTCAAGATTCAGGCCAATATGGATCCCGCGCACCGTGACCGCATCGCCTTTTTGCGCGTGTGCTCGGGCCGCTTTGAAAAGGGAATGCGGGTGCGCCATCACCGTCTCGGCAAGGACATCCTGATCGGCAATCCGGTCATTTTCATGGCCCGCGACC
>VGSH01000185.1 GCA_016875025.1 Deltaproteobacteria bacterium | reverse complement strand
AGTACCAGAATGATCAGCGGAATGTTTCTGCGCACGTGCATGGTCCTAAAAATCCTTCAGCCGGCTGGCTTCGCCCCTGCCCAGAAGCCCGCTGGGCTTGATGACCAGCACGAGCAGCAGGGCCAGCAGCGCTATGGCATCCTTGTAGGCCGAGGAGATAAATCCGGCTCCGAACGATTCAAGGATGCCGATCAGCAGGCCGGCAATGACAGCACCCATGCCGTTGCCCAGCCCGCCCAGCACGGCCGCGCAGAAGCCCTTCAGGGCCAGCATGGTGCCCCGGTCGTATTCCATGAGCACCACCGGGGTGAAGACAATGCCCGCAATCGCGCCGATAGCCGCGCTGACGGCAAATGAAAGCAGTACGATGCGCTTGACGTTGATGCCCACCAGGCTTGCGGCCGTGGCGTTGAACGAACAGGCGCGCATGGCTTTGCCCAGCATGGTGCAGTTGAAAAAAAGCGCCAGCAGCGCCACGACCACTGCCAGAAAGCCGACAATCCAGAAGGTCTGGGGCAGGATCGTAGCGCCCAGCAGCGCGATGGGCTGTTCGCTTGAAAAATGCGGCAGGCTGTAGGTCCTTTTGCCCCAGAGCAGCATGGCGCTTCCCTTGAAAATGATCGAGCCGGCAAGGGTGATGATGATCAGGATCATGACGGGAGGCTTTTTCAGGGGATAAATCGCCAGACGCTCAAACAGTGCGCCCGCAGCCATGACAGCCGCAATCGTGATGATGAACGCCAGGGGCATGGGAAGTCCCAGGGTTACGTTCAGCCACACCATCACAAGGCCGCCCAGCATCACGAACTCGCCCTGGGCGAAATTGATGATGCCGGTCGAATTGTAGATGATGTTGAATCCCAGTCCGACCATGGCGTAAATGCTGCCAAGGGCTATGCCGGTAAAGAGAAACTGGACGATCTGGCTTTCAATCGACATGCAGGATATTTTTCCCGTGCCGGCGCTGCAGGGCGTATCGTGCAGGCAGCCGGCAATAAAAAGGGCTAAACCGGGTGCATTACAGGCTTAGCCCTTGGTGTCAGGCGCTCAGCAGCACGAACCGCTGCTACTGCGCCACAATAAAATTCGAATCCTTGACCGTCAGCATCTCAAACGACTCCTGGCCGAGACCGACGTGGTTTTCAGGGCTGAAGTTGAATATACCGGACACGCCGATAAAATTTTTCCGGTTTTCAAGGTAATCGCGGATTTTGGCCCGGTCGCCACCGACAGCAGTGATGGCGTCCACGACCAGCATCAGCGAATCCCAGGCGTAGCCGCCGAACGCGCTGACATCGGTTTTATATTTTCCCTCGTAGTCTTTTTTGTACTGCGAGATAACGGCTTTCTGGGGGTGGTCGGCGGCGACGGTATCTACGGCAAGGATACGGCCCTGCGGGAACAGTACGCCGTCAGCGGCAGCGCCGGCGGAGCGGGCATAGTTGATGTTGCCGAAACCGTGGCTCTGGAAGAACGGCAGCGTAATCCCGAGCTGCGCGCGGTTGCGCAAAACAGTGGTCTGTGCCGGCACGATCGACCAGTTGATGATCGCCTGGGCGTTTGTGCCCTTGATCTTGGTCAGCTGCGCGGTCATATCAGTGTCAGCCGGGCCGTAGGTCTCATCGGCCACGATGCTGATGCCGTAGGCGGGTGCGATTTCTTTGAGCTGCCCGCGGCCGGCAGTGCCGAACGCATCGGTTGAGGACATGATTGCCACGCGTTCGATGCCCAGTGAGCGGGCTTTCTCGAAAATATTGCGCGCAGCATCGGCATCGTTCTGGGCGGTTTTGAAAACCCAGGGATTGACCGGCTTCACGATTGCTTCAGCAGCGGCGCAGGCGATCAGCGGAACCCTGCTGCGCTCGGCCAGGGGCTTGATGGCCATGGCCGAGCCGCTGCGCGACGGGCCGATAACCGCCACGACCTTGTCGCGGTCCACCAGTTTTTTAAAAGCCAGCACGGTCTTGGCCTCTTCGCCGACGTTGTCTTCGACGATGACTTCAATTTTGCGGCCGTTGATGCCGCCGGCGGCATTGATCTGCTCTTCGAGCATTTTGACGGTGTTCTTCTGCGGCTCTCCAAGCCATGAGGCCGGGCCGGTGACCGCGAAGATGGCGCCGATACGGTAGGGCTCTTCAGCAAAAGCGCCTGATGCGGCCAGGCTGATAAGCAAACAGCTCATGATGATTTTGCACAATGTTTTCATGGCATCCTCCTCTGGTTGAATGATCCGTGCGGCGCGTGCGCATGTGTCCGCACACCTTGTTTCCGGCGCGCGCCCTGAGCGTGAACATTGGACGCGGTTTTCGGCCGGTTTTGCCTTAACTCCCGTTTGAAAATTGGCAAGTATAGTCTGCGCACAATGATATGTCAATACCGCGGCGCGGCTCATGTGCCTGCCGGCGGTCACGGGGTGGTGCGGTCCCTCCAGGCGCTCTTCTCTTCCGGGAAACTCGTATTGAACGTGTAGGTATTCACCGTGCCATCGGCGTTATAGTAGATAACCAGATCCTTGGTGCGGGTCTGGCCCAAGGCGCTGTAGCGGTAATACCCATAGGTCCATGTTATTTTTCCCTGGTCGACTCCGGTTCTGAATGGCTCGCCCAGCATGCGGTAGACTTCCTGTTTGGTGGTCGTGCCGCTTTTCAGCCATCGCAGCTCGGCGGAATAAAAGTCATTGCCGACGGTGATGCAGCCGGTTATGCTAAACAGGGCTGTTGCAAGGATGAGGTGCGGTACTGTGCGGCGCATGTCGTAATGCCTTTCAATCATGGTTGTGCTGGTACGACGCAGTTTCGAATTCCTTTGTGCGCCAGTGGTTCCCTACCAGTAGATAATCAGGGCGCAGGTCAGTGCGTAGCACACAACGGTCAGCAGAATCGGGATGTCGTTGAGCAGCACTTTTTCAGGGCTGCCGCCTTCGTTGCGGTGGTGGATGAGATACAGGTAGCGGAATATGCCGTAGAGGACAAACGGCACGGTGTATTTGAGGCCGTCAGTGCCGAATTTTGCCACGGTGTCATCTGCGATGGTGTAGAGCATGTAGGCAATCAGCGTACAGGGCGTTACAATGGCGATCATGTGATCGAGCAGCCCGGAGCTGTATTCATAGAGTATTTTGCGGTGATGCACGGCATCTTCTTCCAGCAGCACCAGCTCGTGGCGGCGCTTGCTCAGCGCCAGAAACAAGGCGAGCAATAGTGTGCAAAACAGCAGCCAGGTCGAAAAACTGACCCCGATGGCCTCGGCGCCGGCGATAACCCTGATGACGAAGCCTGCGGCAACACAGAACACGTCGATGATGACGACATGTTTAAGGATTGTTGAATACAGGATCTGCAGCGCAAGATAGGCTCCGGCCGTGATGAGAAAGGCGGTATTTAACAGGGAGTAGGCAGCCAGCGCGCACGCACACAGCAGCAGCACGCAGGCGACAATAGCGGACCGGGCAGACAGGGCGCCCGAGGCCAGCGGCCGTTTGCATTTGAGCGGGTGGCGCTTGTCGTTTTCAAGGTCAATCAGGT
The DNA here is from genome assembly GCA_016875025.1 of Deltaproteobacteria bacterium. Classification (GTDB taxonomy): domain Bacteria; phylum Desulfobacterota; class WTBG01; order CAIYCZ01; family CAIRTM01; genus CAIRTM01. The sequence continues at coordinate 727 of VGSH01000185.1, read as the reverse complement.
CATTGAGCAGGTACACGCTGCCCGATATCAGGCAGAAGATGGCAAAGGCGAAAACGGTGTGCAGCGTTTCGGTGTAGACGAAGAGTTTTTTTGAGAACAGCAGGGGAGCGAAAATCAGCAGGTTCTTGGTCCACTGCTGCGGGCGGAGGCTCAAAAGTATATAATACAAAGTACGAAGCATGCGACACCAGAAAAGGGCGCTGGGCAGTCGGCGCTCAGCGGGCCACCATGAAAACCCCGACAATGATGAGCCCGATGCCGCCGATCTGGACCGGCGTGATCGTTTCTTTCAGGAAAAGCCACGACACCAGCACGACCAGTACGAAACCGAGGCTGGTGTTGATCGGATAGGCGACGCTCAAATTGACTTTTATCAAAACGTAGTTGTATGCGGCAAGTCCGAGCGCAAAGCAGATGATGCCCGCGATGGTCACCGGGTTGGTCGCCATGTTGGTAAAAACATCAACGATCTGATTGGAATCCTTGGGCTTGAGCGCGCCGACTTTCATGAGAATATTGGCCAGCGCGTTTAAAACAATGGAAATTGTGAATATTACATAGGTCATTGTGCCGGTCAACTCCCGAACAGTGTGTGTTTGTAAAATGTTGCTGAAAAATGACACAGCCCTCCTGTTTTGTCAAACCAATAAATCTGCTCAGTGCGAAGTCTGGTTTTCGGAGTATGGAGGGTAGGGACGGCCCCCTGTGGCCGCCCGCTGGTTCAGGG
>VGSH01000184.1 GCA_016875025.1 Deltaproteobacteria bacterium | reverse complement strand
GATATATCGGGCATACTTCGGGTTGGCGACAAAGGTGATATCCCCGGGCCCGGCCCTTTCAATGCCGGCCAGGCCCGAGATCACGGTATTTTCATCGCCGTCGATCTCGCCGCCCAGTATCAGGGCGACTTCTTTGAGCGTGATGTCCATGCGCGGTCCTATTGCTTTTTCTGGAAACCGGCATCAAGGATCGCGATGATTTTGTCGGTCAGGTCGAGCGCCGGATCAATGTGCAGCACCATCTGCGGGGAGCGCTGGAAAATAATGCTGAACCCATGCTTCTGGCCGTAGTCCTGCACGATCGGAATCAGTTCATCGATGATTTCGCCCGTGAGCTGGCTCTCCTTGAGCTGAAACTCGTTTTGCTGGTCTTCGACCATGCGATCCCAGTCCCGCTTGCGGCGCGCCATGTCCAGCTCCTTTGAGCGGCGCACGTCGTCAGTGAGCATTGCGCTCTGTTTCTGGAGCATTTCGAAAGCCTGCTCGATTTTCTCTTTCTCCTTAAGGATTTCATCGCGCATCCGGTTGTTTTCGAGCGTTAATTTTTCGATTGCTGCTTTGCCGGGCTTGCTCTCAGAGAGTGCGCGCTGAATATCGATATAGCCGATTTTCAGCTCGGTTGCGCTGCAGACGGCTGCACCGGTCAGCAAAGCGGTAGCGATCGTGAGTGACAGTAGCATTTTTTTCATAGCGATTTCTCTCCTTTTGAATGTGTGTACTACCTCAGGGTGTATGCAATCGTTGGTTCATGCGCTCCTGCGGAGCTTAAAACATTCCGCCCATTGAAAATTCGAAGTTGCTGCTGCTCTCATCATATTCCGGCGACAGGTTAACGCCCCAGACCACGGAGAGCGGTCCGAACGGCGAGTGCCAGTTGACGCCCAGGCCTACACTGTTGCGCATGTCGGAGAAAAAGGCCTCCCCGCTCCGGTAGCTGTTGCCGGTGTCGAAAAACACCAGTCCGCGCACTCCGGCCTCCTTCATCAGCGGGAAGAGATATTCCACATTGAAATAGAGCTGCTTTTTACCGCCGACCACATCATATTTATTATTATACTTCTTGTTCGGGTCGTAGGAGGGGTCGCCGGGTTTTGGCCGGGGGCGCTTTTGGCGCGGGCCCACGCTTCTGGCCTCAAAGCCGCGCAGCGAGTTCATGCCGCCCAGAAAGAATTTTTCGGAAAGCGGGACTCCTTCCCCCTGGTAGGGAAAAATCTGCCCGATGGTGCCGCGCAGCATGAAGGCCGACTCTTTCAGCACCGGGAAATATCTGGCCGCGCTGCCGATCAGGGTTATGAAGCGGCCGTCGCCGCCAACGCCGGCAACTTCGATGGAGGCGCTGTTCAAAACGCCTGTGCGCGGCGCCCAGGTATCATCGCGCGAATCCTTGGTCAGCGCGGTGATGATACTGCTGACCGTGCTGCTGCCCTCCTGCTTTGATATGGAAAGCGGTACCTTTGACTCCTGTTCTATCAGCTTGATGTCAATGGCCTCGTAGCGATACGTCAGATGCATGCGGGTGAAGTCCCAGTCCCGGAAGGGGAAGCTGGTGCGCAGGTTGAGACCGGTTGATTCACGGTCAAAATCATCGTATTCGCGCTCGATACTGAACAGGTCAAATCCGACCGACTGGGGCCGGTCGCGGAACCAGGGTTCGGTAAATGATATGTTGTAGTAGGTTGAATAGCCGCCCAGCTGGGCCATTAAGGTCAGGTTCTGGCCCCGGCCGAACAGGTTATTCTGGGATATCGAGAACATGCCCATGATGCTTTCGCTTGAGCTGTAGCCCGCACCGATGCTGAATGAGCCCGTGGCGCGCTCCTTGACCTCGACATTCAGGTTGACCTTGTCCTGGGCGCTGCCGGGCTCGGTGTTGATGATCACATCTTCGAAAAATCCGAGCCTGTTGATATTCTGCCGGCTGCGGTCGATCGCGTCGGAGTTGTAGATGTCGCCTTCGAGCAGCGGCATTTCGCGCCGGATAACATTGTCACGGGTACGCGTGTTGCCGGTGACGCGGATTTTTTCGATATAAATTTTGTCGCCCTTGTAAATGTCGAATACGACCTTGACGCTTTTGTCCTGGGCCTGCAGCTCGGTCTGGGGCGTGATGTCGGCGAATGCGAATCCTTTTGACGAATAGAGCGACTTCAGGGCGATCAGGTCATCGTTGAGCAGCTGTCCGTTAAAGGTCTCCCCCGGTGCCGACTTCATCTTCGAGCGCAGGAAGTCCGTTTCATAGATCAGGTCCCCCTTGAAATCAAGGCTGCTGATTGAAAACTTTTCCCCCTCTTCCACGCTGAAATGCACGTAGACTTTGTTGCCCTTGAACTCGACCTCGGGGGTGAGCACGTTGGCCTGCAGGAATCCCTGGCTGTAATAGTAGGCGCCGATGCGCTCGGCATCTTTTTCAAGGGCTTCATCCCTGAAGATTCCCCGGGTGGTAAACATTGACATAAGCCAGTGCTTTTTGCGGGTCTCCATGACTTTCTGGAGCTTCTTTGCGGAAATCGAGGTGTTGCCTGAAAACGTTACTTTGGCAACCTTGACGGCCTCGCCTTCCTTGATGCGGAACTCAACCGCGCTGTAATCATCGTCGATCGGTTTGATCGTATGGCTGATACTGACCTCATAGAAGCCCTTGTCGATATAGACTTTGCGCATGCGGTTCACGTCGGCCTTCACCTTCGCGATATCCAGAATGGTGCGCACCTTGGTTTCGATGACCTTCTCCAGGTCTTCGAGCTTGATTTTTTTATTGCCGCTGATCTGTACGGAGCGCACCTGGGGTTTTTCCTTCAGGTCGAACATGACCACCATACCGCGCTCGGTCTCTTCGGTCGTTATCTTGATGTCTTCGAAATAACCCATCTGATAGATCCGCCGCAGGTCTTCCTGCAGCACCTGGGGGGAAAAGACGCGCCCCTTTCTGGTCTCAATGGCGAACAGGATGGCGTCCTGCTCGATAAAGAGATTGCCGCGCGTCTGCACATCGGCAACCATGACCTTGTCGAATATGATGTGGTTGATCCGGGTGGCCAGCTCGCTCATTTCGAACGCCAGCGTGCTTTCATCCTGGGTTGTGGCGTAGGCCCGGCGGGGCGTGCCCGGAGCGCTGGTCGTGATAATAAGCGCGTCAATGCTGGAGCTCGCCCCGATGCGGGTCAGGGTTCCGGTTATCACAAAGTCAGCGCGCAGGCGCTTGCCGATAACGGCCGCTTTTTCTTCATCAATGCCGCTCCAGCCGAAACGCTGTACCAGCTCCTGCACCGCCGGGCGGTCAGCGACCGCGATTTCGCCGGTCTCCTCGAGGCGGCTGGCCAGCATGGCGGGTATGGCCTGCTGCAGGTAGGTCATGTCGGTTTCGCTGTGGGTGACAAACGGCAGCACGGCAACCCGCACCTGGGCGTCCGGGCGGGCCGTTCCGGGCAGCAGCACAATCAGCAGCCCAAGCGCGGCAGAAAGTTTTTTGAGGTGTGTCATAAGCATTCAGCCTTCAGCGTGCATGCGGCGCGATCGCGCCGTCACGCAGGGTTATGCAGCGCGGCATGCGCCGGGCAAATTCCTCGTTGTGCGTCACTATGATAAGCGTGGTGCGCGTCCGGGCGTTGAGTTCAAGCAGCAGGTCGAAGACCTCTTGACCGGTATGCGAATCAAGGTTGCCGGTCGGTTCATCCGCCAGCACCAGCTCCGGGCCCATGATCAGGGCGCGCGCCACGGCCACGCGCTGCTGCTCTCCGCCGGAGAGCTCTCCGGGTTTATGATGCATGCGGCTGCCAAGCCCGATGCGCTCCAGCAGTTCGCGCGCCTTTTCGCGGCAGCTCCGGGCATCCTCACCTGCGATGAGGGCCGGCATGCAGGTGTTCTCAAGCGCATTGAACTCGGGCAGCAGGTGGTGAAACTGAAAAATAAAACCGATGCGCCGGTTGCGAAAACGGGCCAGCTCGGCCGCCGTGCGCGCAAACAGATCCCCGCCGCGGTAGAGTACCCGGCCGCCGGTGGGGCTGTCAAGTGCTCCCAGAATATGCAGCAGCGTGCTTTTGCCGGCGCCCGAGGGGCCGATAATCGCCAGCAGATCCCCGGCGCGCACGCTCAGGTTGACCCCGTTGAGCACCACTGTCTGCGTGCCGTTGTGCGCATAGGCCTTGCATATATCCTGCACCTGCAGCAGGCTGTCATCGGTGCCGCTTTCGGCATGCTGCCGTTCCGTATTATTCATAGCGCAGAGCCTCAACCGGTTCGAGGCGGGCCGCCTGCAGCGCCGGGTAAATTGTCGCAAGAAAGCT
>VGSH01000183.1 GCA_016875025.1 Deltaproteobacteria bacterium | reverse complement strand
CGCAGGCGGGACGACGCGGCAATCTCGTTTATTTGAATATGTAAAAACCTGAGATTGCTTCGCTTCGCTCGCAATGACCACATAAGAAATCTTTTAGGGAACCATCAATTTTAAGTGTCATGCCGCACTAGTCCGAAGCCGCACCGGCTGCGGGCTCGGGATACTCTTTCACGATCTGATATGTGGTGTTACGCTGCTTCGGCACCCGCCCGGCGCGCCTGATAAGGTCAACCATTTCCTGCTCGGTGATGCGGCTGCCCGCTCCGGCCGCAGCCACCACGTTTTCCTCCAGCATAATGCTGCCCAGATCATTGGCCCCGAAATGCAGGCTGACCTGAGCGATATCACGGCCCTGCGTAAGCCAGGAACCCTGTATATTGGGGATGTTGTCGAAATAGATGCGCGCGACCGCCAGCAGGCGCAGGTAGTCAAAGGCCGACACCTCGACAGCCGGCTCAAGCTCACTGTTGCCGGGCTTAAACGTCCAGGGAATAAATGCACGGAACCCGCCGGTGCGATCCTGCAGATCGCGCACAAGCGCCAGATGCTCAACGCGCTCGGCAATTGTCTCAACACTGCCGATCATCATGGTCGCGGTCGTGTGCATGCCGATAGCATGGGCCGCCTCCATCACGGCCAGCCACTGCGCGCTTGAAATTTTATGCGGGCTTATCTCCCGGCGCACCCGGTCGGAGAGAATTTCAGCGCCGCCACCGGGTATGCTGTCAAGCCCGGCTGCGCGCAGGCGCTGCAGAAGCTCGGGCAGATCAAGGCCTGTGAGCTTCGCTAAGTGCTGCACCTCAGGAGGGGAAAGCGAATGGATGATGATCGGGAAACGCTGTTTGATAGAGCGGAACAGCTCCTCGAAATACTCAAGGCCCAGATCGGGATGCAGGCCGCCCTGCAGCATCACCTGCGTGGCACCCATGCGCACGGCTTCGTCGGTCTTGGCCAGGACCTGCTCAATGTTTAAGAGGTAGGCATCGGGTGCGTCCGCGTCGCGAAAAAACGCGCAGAACCGGCAGCGGCATTCGCAGATATTGGTGTAATTGATGTTGCGGTCGATCTGAAACGTGGCCGCATTCCCGGGATGCAGCTGCCGACGGCGCTGATCGGCAAGGCGGCCCAGGTCCAGAAGATCGCCCCCGTCCAGAAGCTCGGCAGCCTCTCCGGTGGTAATGCGTTCTCCGGCGGCCATCTTATCATACAGTGTCATAATTTCTTTCCCGGTGCATACATCTTCAGGTGCGGATGCGTTCCAGTGTAGCAGGAATCAACCGGACTGTAAAAATCTAATTGACCGCGTTCCGTTATTCGTCGCTGATGTGCGGGCCATCATCCTCGCCGGAGTCGGTGCCATCTGCACGCACGTACTGCAGCGCAGTCTCACGCAGCCAGGGGTGCAGGTCCCGGCTTTCCGCGATGCAGCGCAGATCCTGAATCATAAGCATATGCACGATTTTCATGCCGATGTCGGTCGGTGTGTAGGGGTTAAGCACAAGAGACTTCTTAACGCTGTACCGCGTCGACCACTTCTGGCTGTGAAACACCTCCCGCTGCACATCCGCTGCAGCGGGGCGGCGCGAACTGAGCTTGAGCACATCGGATTCAGTCAAGGCGGGGTTTTTTAACAGTGTGCGGATAACCAGCGGGTTGGTATCGGCCAGCATGCGGCCAAGCTGCTGGCGATTACCGCTTCTGGCCATGGCAACCCGCACGCCTGAGGGAATTTCATCCTGGCCGTTTTCCTGCTTTTCATCACATGCCCTGCCCGGGCCGGGCCGCGACAGTATGCGCAGCAGCTCTTCAAACCCGGACTGCCGCGCACACACATACACATCGCTCATAAACGCATTACCCGCCCGCAGCGTGAGCTGCGGTACGCTTAACGCCTCAAGCGCCAGGCCGTAATCTCCCCTGCGGCCTGCGGCCTCTGTAATAATTGTCTGCAGCAGGTGCGCAACATGCTTCGGCGAAAATGTGCAGAGCTTTTCAATCAGCAGATGTGTGCGCATGGAGCGCTCGGGCACAGCGCGCAGGGCGCTGACGATCTGTTCGGCGGTTGAAGTCTGTATGCTCATGACAGCATGTGAGTGTGCGTACACCGTGGCATATCGTAGTATCATCCTACCACATGCCTGCGCAGCCTTCAACGCTCCCGGTTCTTCGCCGCGTGCGCTCCACATCAGGCAAGACGCCAGAGCATTTTTCTGAATACCATAGCCTCAACAACACACCCGTTCGCCCTGAGCCTGTCGAAGGGCTGAACGGGCGGTGTAGTGTAAAAAAAACCCGTTCATGGTTCGACAGGCTCACCACGAACAGGTTTTTTCTCTGCAAGGGCTACCGTAAAAAGGAATTTGTTCTAAAATACGGTTGCCGCCGCAGACGAAGTATGCTGTAATTCCCCACATACCGATATGCTCACTGATAACAGGATGGACATATGGCAATCAGCAAGGAACTGCTCGAAATTCTGGCCTGCCCGAAATGCAAGGGCGATATAGCGCTCAATGAGCAGGGCGACGGGCTTGTCTGCACAGCCTGCCGGCTTATCTATCCCATCCGGGACGATATCCCGATCATGCTCATTGATGAGGCCCTGCCTTTAGAAGGCTGTTGAAAAAAATCCGTCTGCGTCGTTGCGCTACACACAGCCTACGGTAGGGGCACGGCATGCCGTGCCCCTACAAAACATGACTTCCATACAGGCAGGTGTCAGAGATGCCCGCGCCTTGCATCCGGACCCGCCCTCCGCAGTAGCTCTGCTAAGGGTGGATATTTTTGAGCAGCCTATTAGGGAACGAGTAAATACACGCCCCTGTCTCAGGAAAAACTCTCAAAATCATCAAGGCTGATGTGCGCGCGGGAACCGGGATCGATGCGCCCGGTTGTAAGCTGTTCGATGATCGCGGCCAGCTCCTCGCGGGTGTGACACTGAAAAGCAGCGCTGCGCAAAGGCCGGATGCGGTAAAACCCTTTTGTGTACCATCCGAAAAACTTGCGGAAATGCTTGATGCCGAGTGCTTCTCCGTACAGGTTTACGCTCATGTCAAGATGCGCGCGCATGCACTCACAGATCGCAGCCGGCCCCGGGCGTTCCGGGAACGGCCCGCCGGCAAGCGCAGCCTGAATTTCATTAAATATCCAGGGATTTCCAAGCGCTCCGCGCGCCACCGTGACGCCGTCGCAGCCGGTGCGGGTGAGCATCTCAAGGGCCTGTGGGGCTGAGAACACATCGCCGCTGCCGATCACCGGAATGGCAAGCGCCTGCTTTACCCGGGCAATGGCATCGTAGTCTACACGGCCGCCGTAACCCTGGCTGCGGGTGCGGCCGTGAATAATCACGGCCTGCACCCCTGCATCCTGAGCGCGCAGCGCGACCTCACGGGCGTTCTGGGAGGACGCGTCCCAGCCGGAGCGTATTTTCACGGTTACGGGCACGTCAGCAGCCGCGACCATGGCGCGCAGCAGGCTCTCCAGCTTAACAGGATCGCGCATCAGGGCTGCGCCCTGATCGACCCCGACCACCTTGCGCGCCGGACAGGCCGCGTTCAAATCAATTACGTCAAACTTAAAGGGAGCCAGCAGCTCAATGGCGCGGCTGAGCACCTGCGCGTCGCTGCCCACGAGCTGCACGCCCAGCGGGCGATCCTGCGGGTGCAGCTCAAGCATGCGCAGCGTGCGGCGGCTGTCATTGACAAGCGAGCGAGCGCTGATCATTTCGGTGAAGGCGAAGCCGCAGCCATGGCGCCGGTTCACGAGGCGGTAGGGCAAATCACTGATACCGGCAAGCGGCGCCAGCAGGGCACAGCAGGGCAGATGCAGGGAGCCGATCGACAAAGAGCGCATTACAGTATTTCGCGCAGGGCATCGATGCAGCGGTCGTTTTCCTCCGGGGTGCCGACCGTGATTCTCAGGCACCCGGACAGCAGCGGGTGGCCGCCGTCAAGGCATTTTATGAGAATGCCCCGCCGTGCCAGTTCGGCGCATACGCTGCGGGCATCGGCTCTGAGTGTTCGCACCAGCACAAAATTGGCTTCGCTCGGAAAAACCTCAAGGCGCGGGAGCGCCTGCAGGGCCTGCGTCAACGACGCCCGGTCGCTCCTGATGCAGCGGGCCTGCGCCCTGAAATCCTCAAAATGTTGCAGCGCGAACGCAGCCCCGGCCTGCGTTAGAACATTGATATTGTAGGGCAGGCGCACTTTGTCGAACTCGGCCAGCCAGGCAGGCCGCCCGATCAGAAATCCCAGCCGCAACCCGGCCAGCCCCACTTTTGAAAACGTACGCATGATCAGGACATGCTCAAACTCGCGCGCCAGACCGAGATAGTCGCTGTCGCAAAACGGGGTATAGGCTTCATCGATCACGACAAGACCCGGCGCA
>VGSH01000182.1 GCA_016875025.1 Deltaproteobacteria bacterium | reverse complement strand
GCATCCGCTCGGAGAGCTGCGCGCGGAAAATCTTAAAACGTGCGGCCTGTTCATCAAGGCTGCAGGCCGCGTAGTATCCCCACAGATGCCCGGCCAGGGTATTGAGAATGACCGACACCGGGAACCCCGCGGCAGGCACATGCATCACGCTGCGCGCTATATTTTTGAAACGCTTCTCGCCTTCATCGGCGATCACAACCACGCTCGAGGCATGCGCATGAAAGATAGCCACATCCTTGACGATGTCCTCCTGCACGACCGCGGGGCTGCCGGCCGCGCACACAAGAATGAGCGGCTCAGACGACAGGTCGATGTGCTTCTTGTCCTCGATAACATCGGACGAGATGGTTTTATAGCACAGCTCGCTCAGTTTGATTCTGATTTCGTCCGAGGCCACCTTGTTGGCGCCGCTGCCGACCACTGCCCAGTATTTTTTCGTGCAGGCAAGGCTCCGGGCCGATTCACGGATACCGGCCTGTGCATCAAGCACCCTGCGCATCAGCGCGGGCGCCTGCTCAAGCAGCATGATCTCACGGTGGACGGCCTCCTTTGAAAGCGTATTTAAAAGCTGGGCCATGAACAGCGCCAGAATGTAGCCGGCGGTGATCTGCGAATAAAAAGCCTTGGTTGAGGCCACCGACATCTCAATATCGCGGCCGTCGCTGGTGTAAAAAACGCCATCTACCTTGGTGGTAATGTCGGACTGCCTGCGGTTGACGATGGCGATCAGGTGCGCGCCGCGTTCACGCGCCATGGATACCGCGCGATTCGTATCCGTGGTTGTGCCTGACTGGGTTATGGCGATGACCAGGCAGCCGGACATATCCTCTTCAAGGCAGAACCCGCTCAGGTCGGTGGCCTTGATCGCTCGCACTGATACGGGCGTGCCGCGCATATACACAGCAAGCGCCTCGGCGGTCGCCGCGCCGGCAATGGCGGCCGTGCCCTGCCCCACCACATAGATGCGGGTTATGGCGCCGGAAACAAGTGCGTCCCGGATGCGCCCGGGCACAACGGCATCATCCAGGTTGAATACAACCTCTTTGCGCGCAGCGATGCGGTACCTGCCGCGCATGGTCTTGTGCACGGACAGGGGCGCCTCGCTGATCTCCTTGATAAAAAAATGCTTATGATCACCGCGTTCGATGTCGCGGGTGGTGATCTCGGCGTGCTGGAAATCCTGCTGGCCGAGAGCGAGCGGGAACCCGTCGTAATACATGGCCTCAATACCCTTGAGTCCCGGCCCGGCATCGCCGCGCAGCACGAACACCTGCCCCCGGGTGCGGCTGTCCCCGGGAAGGCGTTCCTTCTCGCCGTCCATCTTGATGAACAGCGGGGTTTCCTCGACCAGACCGTATATTTCCGATGAAAAAATATACTGGTTATCGCTCAGTCCTATATAGATTGACTGGCCGCTACCGCGCTGTGCCAGAAAAACCCTGCCCGGCTCCAGGTTGCTCTGCATGGCAATCGCATGCGAGCCTTCAAAATCGCACAACGCCTTTCTGAAGGCCTCCTGCAGGTCATGGCCCTCAAGCAGATAGTGCTCAATGGCCATGGGGATGATTTTTGTATCCGTGGTAACCCGGCTGTCGATCAGCCGCCCCTGCTGCGCATACTGCTGCTTGAGCTCAGGATAATTGTCGATATCGCCGTTCAGGGCCACACTGATTGTCCAGGCACCGCTGCCGTAAAATGGATAGTGTTTGCGGGAGCGGTCCGCAGTCGCATCGGCGCCGCTCTCAGGCGCGAGGCTGTAGGCATTAACCGGATGGCAGTTGGCCTCGTTGATCGCACCCACCGAAGCCCAGCGCGTGTGCGCCAGATACATCTCGCAGGCCGGGGCATGCTCCATGACACACCCGAGCAGCGTATCGCTCCGGATAGCCTGCCGGATGCTGCGGGTATTGTCGCCCAGGTCCCCCGTGGGGCGGGCGGTTTTATAGGTAAAAATAATCGAATCAGATCCCAGAGTAATGCCGAGGTCGCGCGTGTCCCCGTCAGTGCAGCGCTCACTGAATTTCTCGTGCAGCCCTGCCTCCGCAATGGATTCCATAACCGCCTGCAGACGGGCAGCCGTGCCGAATCCGAAGGCCGCCTGCAACCCGCAGGAATCCCGGCCGCGCACCTCCAGCCGGTCAAGGGAGTTCAGCAAACGGTTGAAACGCAAATATTTTTTAAACGCGCTCTCGCCCGTGTCGGCACGATCACCGGCAAGCTCGCGTATGCGGGCACAGTTTTCAAGCACGTCCTTCTGCAAAGCCCAAACAGCATCCTTGAGCGCGATCAGCGAGCGGGTCAGCGCTTCCAGATCATGCGTTGAAATCGAGGCTGCCTTTTTCTCAAGCCGGCCTTCCTCCTGCTGCACAAAGGTACTCATGGCCGCACACAGGTCCCCGAGCACATCCGGCGCTGAGCCGCGCATGAGCTTCCACAGCCTGTCGGGGTTTTGTTTCAGGGCAAAGATTTCACCCTCGAGCTGGGCGAGCGCTGCCGGGTCAAGGTAGTCCTGTGCAGCACATGCGCCGCTGAGCACAGCCTTCAAGGGGCGGCTGGATAGTGTGTGCCACAGATCAGACAGAAGCGCCGCATCGTCGCGGGATATCGAAGGCTTTGAGCTCTTGATCACCAGAATGCCTGCAAGCCCGCAGCACAGCAGATCGGGACGGCAGGCAAACACGACAATCGAGCGCGCCGGCACCCGGCCCGGATCGCGTCCGATAAAAATATTCCACGAAAGGGCATTGCGCAGCCAGGGGTACAACTTCTTCATGCAATTCCTTTCCGTTGCCTGCATACGCCCTTGTCAATGAAGGCCGGACTAAACGCAGTGTGTCCGGCTGTATCTATGTGCCGCATGTTGCCGGACACGCATGCTTTGGCAGGCCTGCAACCATTCCGCCGCAGGGCACGGCATGCCGTGCCCCTACCGTGCGTCAAAACTGACTGAACCTGCGTGTGAGCATCAGCTCAATAAACTCCTCAAACAAATAATATGAATCATGCGGCCCGGGCGCGGCTTCCGGATGATACTGAACGCTGAAGGCCAGTTGGCCCGGATACCTGATGCCCTCGAGCGTGTCGTCATTCAGGTTAACGTGCGTGACCACGGTGCCGGCGGGCAGCGTGTCGCGCAGTACGTAGAACCCATGGTTCTGGGACGTGATCTCAACCCGGCCGGTCAGCAGGTTCTTCACCGGCTGATTGACGCCGTGATGGCCGAATTTTAGCTTGGCCGTGCGCGCGCCCACAGCCTGCGCGAGCAGCTGATGCCCGAGGCAGATACCGAACACCGGCACTGCACCCAAAAGAACGCCGACCGTCTCGACCTCGTGTTTCAGGGGTGCGGGATCGCCGGGACCATTTGACACAAGCACCCCGTTGGGCTGCAGCCGCATGATATCGGCAGCGCCGAAGCGCGAAGGCACCACGACGACCTCGCAGCCCAGCTGCTCAAGGCTTCTATAGATGTTATGCTTGGCGCCGCAGTCCAGTACCGCAACCCGCAGCCGGTTACGTGTGCTGCTCAGCCGGTCAACCGGCGTATGCGCATTATCCTGCCACAGCGTAATCTCGCTGCCGCTTACCGTTTGCACAATGTCGCGGCCCACCAGGCCGGGCCAGGCATTGAGCTTTTCCTTCAGCTCTGAAATTTCGAACTGCCCGGCGGCAACAATGGCGCGCATGGCACCCTGTGTACGGATGCGGCGGGTGAGCGCGCGGGTGTCGATACCTTCAATGCCGATTTTGCCATGGTCTTCCAGATAACGGGCCAGAGTCCGGGTTGATCGATAGTTGCTGGGCCACTGCTGGTACTCCCTGACAATGAAGCCCTCAAGGTGAATTGAGCGTGACTCCATATCCTCATCATTTATGCCGTAGCTGCCGATCAGGGGATAGGTCATGACCAGAACCTGATCCTTGTAGGACGGGTCGGTCAGCACCTCCTGATAGCCTGCCATGGCCGTGTTGAACACAACCTCGCCGCAGGCCTGACCGCGTCCCGCAAACGCCGAGCCTTTGAACACGGAACCGTCTTCGAGAACAACAACCGCCGGATATTTTTTTGATGCCATCAGGCATACTCCATTCTATGTGAACGCGAACCCCTCAACCCGGGAGCCGTCAAATCACAGGCTGTTCAAAAGCGCACGGATGCAAGGCGAGCGACATCATGAGGAATGAGGCGTACTTTTCGTACGCCGCAAAGACGAATGATGAGCGCAACGCAGCAGATGGGCGTTTTTCAACAGCCTGTTACAGCTTAAACAGCATGTCGGCATAGGTCGGCACCGGCCATTGCGAGCGCGGTACCAGCATTTCGAGCGCGTCGATATCGGCGCGCAGCTCTTTCATGGCCACCATCACCTCATCGCGGTAAAACACGGCCTGCCTGCGCAGGGCGCTGATGGCGCGGGCT
>VGSH01000181.1 GCA_016875025.1 Deltaproteobacteria bacterium | reverse complement strand
AATATCGCGCGAGAATTTCGCGCAGGTCACGGTGGAGGTCATCCGGGGCGAGGACACCAGCAAGGTCCTGCAGGACGTCAAGAACGCGGTCGACAAGATCAGTTCATTCCCTGCCAACAGCGAACGGCCGGTCATCTTCGAGCAGAAGTTCCGCTCGCAGGTCCTGTCCATCCTGCTTTACGGCGAGCCCGATTTGTTCAACCTGCGGCACATGGCCGAGGTGATGCGCGATCAACTGCTCGATATTGAGGGCATCTCGCAGGTCACGCTCACGGGCGTGCCCGACATCGAATTTTCAATCGAAGTGAACGAGGAAACCCTGCGCCGCTTTCGCATGACGTTCCAGGAGATCGCCTCCGCGGTTGCGGCCTCCAACGTCAACATCTCGGGCGGCAAGGTTGAAACGCAAAGCGAGGAGATGCTGATCCGCTCCTGGGGCCGGCGCTACCGGGCCCAGGAGCTGCATGACATTCCCGTGCGCGGCAATACCGACGGCACGGTCATCCGGCTGGGCGATGTTGCCACCCTGACCGAGCGCTGGCAGGACATACCCGACCGCACCTATTACAACGGCCGCAATGCGGTCATGCTGGTCATCGAAAAAACCCGGCAGGAGGATATCCTCGATATCGCCCGGCGCGCCAAGGCCCTGATCGCCGAATTCAACGAAACGCATACGGGTGTGCAGGCCCTGGTGATGGATGACCGCACGGTGCCGCTGCTGCAGCGCCTCGACCTTCTAATCACCAACGGCATCCAGGGCCTGGTGCTGGTCGTGCTGATGCTGTGGCTCTTTCTGAATATCCGCATGGCCTTCTGGGTCGCGGCCGGCATTCCGTTCGCGTTCATGGGCATGTTTATCGTGCTGTATTTGGCGGGCATTACGGTCAACGCCATTTCGCTGTTCGGCATGATCATCGTGGTCGGCATCCTGGTGGATGACGCGATCGTGGTCGGTGAAAATATCTATGCCCACTTTGAGCGCGGCAAGCCTCCCCTGCAGGCGGCCATCGAAGGGGCCTATGAAATGCTGGGTCCGGTCTGCGCATCGGTCGGCACCACGATTATCGTGTTCGTGCCGTTTTTCTTTCTGGACGGGGTTCTGGGAAAGTTTATCTGGCACCTGGCCGCGGCCGTGATCGCCTCGCTGTGCTTTTCGCTGGTCGAGGCGTTTCTGATTCTGCCCGCGCATCTGGCGCATTCAAAGGGGCTGCAGCCGCAGCAGCAGGAAAACCGGCTGCGCAGGCGCGTTGAGCGCGGTATCGATTTTTTTACCGTACGGATATATGGCCCAATTCTGCGTTTTACCATGGACTATAAATGGCTGACCGTGGTAACCCCGGCCGCAATCGTCATGATCACGATCGGCCTGCTGCGCGGCGGCTTTATCCATGCGACGTTTTTTCCTGAAATCGACGGCGATACGCTGCCCATCAGCCTGAGCCTGACCGCGGGCGCGCAGGAGCAGGAGACCAACCGGCATCTTGCGCGTATTGAAGCGGTATGCATGCAGGTCAACGCTGAGCTGGCCCGCGAGCGCGCTGACGGCCGCGACATTATCCTGGGCATCAAGCGCGAGATCGGTCTCAATGATTTCAACGATATGGGCAGCCACGCCGGCCGCAGTACGCTGCAGCTGCTCGACGGCGAGACCCGCGATATGTTCACCTCCGAGCTGGCCGCGCGCCTGCGCGAAGCCGTGGGCCCTGTGCCCGAGGCGCAAAAACTTTCTTTCGGCAGCGTGAGCATGTTCGGCCGGCCGGTGTCGGTCAGCCTGCTGGGCAACAACCTTGACATGCTCAAGCGCGCCCGCGATCTGTTGATCGCCGAGCTCAAGAACTTTTCCAGCCTCAAGGACGTGATCGACTCCGAACAGGACGGCAGGCGTGAAATCGACGTCACGCTTAAATCCCGCGCGCATGCCCTCGGGCTCACGGCCCGGGATGTTATCGGGCAGGTGCGCCAGGGATTTTTCGGCTATGAGGCCCAGCGCATACAGCGCGGCCCGGACGAAATACGCGTCTGGGTCCGCTATCCCGAGCAGGACCGGTCCTCTGCCGGCTTTCTCGACCAGATGCGCATTCGCACCCCGCAGGGAGAGTACCCCTTCAGCGAGCTGGCAGGCTATGAGGTCAGGCGCGGTATCAGCCAGATCAACCACCTGAACCGCCGCCGCGAGATCACCGTGGAGGCCTCGCTGGCCGATGAAAAACAGGACCTTCCGCCGCTGCTGGCCGAAATCCGTGAACAGGTGATACCGCGCGTGCTCTCCCAGGTGCAGGGCGTGCATGTTTCCTACGAGGGGCAGGCGCGCGAGCAGAACAAGACGACCGCCTCCATCGCCCGTGTTTTTCCGCTCGCGCTGGCCTGCATGTTCATCATGATTGTGCTGGTGCATCGCTCGGTCATGCAGGCCGCGCTCGTGTTTTCGCTGATACCGCTGGGACTCTCGGGCGCAATCTGGGGCCACGGTATCCAGGGCCTGCAGCTCAACATGCTCTCGCTCTACGGCATCATCGCCCTGACCGGCATTGTCGTCAACGACAGCATCGTCTTCATCGACCAGATCAACCGCAATCTGCGCAGCGGCCTGACACTGGAGGATTCCGTGTACCAGTCCGGGCTGTCGCGCCTGCGGCCGATCCTGCTCACGACGTTCACGACCGTGATCGGCCTGGGTCCGATCATGCTCGAGGGCAGCCGCCAGGCCCAGTTTTTGATCCCCATGGCGGTATCGGTTGCCTACGGCCTGCTGTTCGGCACGTTTATCATGCTGATCGTGCTTCCGGCCGGATTCCTGGTGCTCAATACGGTGCGCCGTCAGACGGCATGGCTGCTGGGAGCACGGACGATTACGCCCGAGAATGTTGAACCGGCCGTTAAAGAACTTGAGTCCGACCGGCGTTTCGCCGGACAGACTTCATAATTGCCGCATTGATGGACGGAACGTATGAAAATGACACATTGCAGAAGAATGCTTTGTATGCTGGTGACGGCGGTGCTTGCGGCCGGCAGCGCTTCCGCGCAGGAAATACTCAGCCTTGAAGAGACCGTGCGCATCTGTTTGCTCAACAATTTCGATATTCAGATCGCGCGCAATACGGCCGAGGCGGCCCGCAACGACATTGGCCTGGGCACGGCCGGATTTTTGCCCACTCTTGATTCGCAGGGCAACCTGATATATGACAGCACGCAGTATCACGGCAGGGACCTAACAGGAGGCAGCCGCGACTACCGCACCTACGGCTCGGAGCTCAGCCTGAGCTGGACCCTGTTTGACGGCTTCCGGATGTTTGCCGACAACCGGCGCTACCGCGAGCTGGCCGGCGCAGGCGACGAGCAGGCCCGCGACGCCATTGAATCGAGCGTCGTGGCGGCCATGAGCGCCTATTTCGATCTGGTGCGGCAGGAGCAGCTGCTTGACGTGGCCCGCACCAATCGCGATATTTCGCAGGCCCGGCTTGAGCTCGAGGAAATACGCCGCAGCCTGGGCGGCGCATCATCAACCGATCTGCTCAATGCCCGGGTGAGTTTCAACAACGATCAGACTTTGCTGCTTGAACAGGAGCTGCGCGCCACTATCGCGCGTAAGGAATTAAATATACTGCTGGCCCGCGACCCTGACGTGCCGCTTGAGGTCAGGCAGGAAATCGACGTGCCGGAGCTTCCTCTGACACTTGCCGAGCTGCAGGAGCGCAGCCGGAATGAGAGCGCCGCCCTGCAGGCCGCGCGTTTTCGCATGCAGGCAGCGTCCGAGCAGGTCAGGGTGGTCGATTCGGCCTTCTGGCCGAAGTTGGTTCTGGGTGGCCAGTACGGCTACACCAACCGCAGCGCGCTCGAGAGCAGCGGGGCCGCAGCTACCGTGTTTAACCGGGACAGCAGCCGCACGCTGGACGCGGCCGTGCTGCTGCAGCTCAAGTTCAATATTTTTAACGGCAATATTGACCGTATCAACGCGCAGAATGCCCGCCTCGATGCCAAAAGCTCGGCCCTGGCGCATGCTGATATCAAAAACCGTATTTCCGGGCTTATGTATGAGCTGCATAGAACGCTCTTGAAACAGGTTGCGGTCGTGGAGCTTGAAACCGAGAACACCGTCACGGCCGAGCAGAACATGCAGCTGCAAAAGGAACGCTACCAGACCGGCGCGTCCGATTCGCTCGATTTCCGTGACGCGCAGGTCAACGTGCTGCGGGCACGGTCCACGCTGATCAACGCGCGCTACCTTGCCCGCATCGCGCTTCTGAACATTCAGCAGCTGATCGGCGAAATCGCCATCAACTGATACAGGCTGTTGAAAAATTTCTCTCTGCGTCTTTGCACCTCTGCGCGCGCTGTGTTTTTTATTGATTTTCCTCCCGCTGAGACGCAGGGGCGCAGTGAGACGCAGGGGACAGGCAAAAAATGCATTATTCCCCCGGATTTGGTTGGGGGTGGTTTGTTGCGTTCGAAGGGCGGGTGGTCTCAAGTCATATCGATGCGGCGCAGAGGTGTGCGTGAAGCCGCTGATGCCCGCATATTAGGC
>VGSH01000180.1 GCA_016875025.1 Deltaproteobacteria bacterium | reverse complement strand
CCATACTCAGGACGCTCCCGTTGCAAGCGCTCTGGCCGAGCTCTCCGGCCATGCCGCCTTCATGAAGGTGCTGGGATCCTACCCCCGGGGCGGGCGGCGCTGAATCGCCACTCTATGGAAACAACCAAAGCCCCTGTTATTACGATTGACGGCCCTGTAGGATCAGGCAAAAGCACGCTCGGCCGCATGCTGGCCGAGCGCCTGGGCATCCTCTACCTTGATACCGGCGCCATGTACCGCGCGGTTGCCCTTGCCGCCCGAGACCGGGGCATTGCCGCTGACGACGACACCGCGCTGGGAAACCTGTGCGCGCAGGTCCAGATCTCCTTCAGCCGTGAAGGCGGCACGCAGCGCGTGTTTTTAAACACCACAGACGTGACCGATCAAATCCGCCTGCCCGAGGTAAGCATGCTGGCCTCGGCCGTGTCGGCGCAGCCCTCCGTGCGCGCAGCCATGGTCGCCCAGCAGCGCGCATGCGCCTTTGCCGGCCTTGTGGCTGACGGCCGCGATGCCGGAACCGTCGTTTTCCCGCACGCGCCTTTCAAGTTCTACCTCGACGCGAGCGTGGAAGTCCGGGCCCGGCGGCGCCATAAAGAACTTATTGAAAAAAATATCCCGATGGAGTATAGTGCGCTGCTGAAAGATGTCGAACAGCGCGATCATAATGACACAACCCGACTGCACGCACCGCTTAAACCGGCCCCTGACGCTGTCATACTTGATACAAGCCTGATGACAATCGAAGAGGTACTCGCCGCTCTGGTGTCGCATATCGAGCACGGGCACCCTTGTTAGCAAGGTAATAAAAAAATCTTTCTATACAGGCTGTTCAAAAACGTTCAGATGCAAGGCGCGCGAAATCATGAGGAATGAGGCGTACTGTTGCGTACGCCGCAGTGACGAATGATGAGCGCAACGCTGCAGATGCGCGTTTTTCAACTGCCTGACAAACTGAAACACAGGAAACAAGTTAACGGAACCATCCAACCCATAACCCAACACAGCAGGAAGAACACACAATGGAAGACGACGTAAAAACCGCAGCAGCCGAAGCCCCGGAATCATTTGAACAGATGCTGGAACAGAGTTTTTCCGGCAAAAAGATGCAGGTGGAGGAAGTCACCCGCGGAACCGTCATCAAGATCACCTCCGATTATGTGATCGTCGACGTCGGCTACAAATCAGAGGGGCAGATCCCGATCGAAGAGTTCAAAAACATCGACAATCAGATCAACGTCAGGGAAGGCGACGAAATCGATGTTTTCATAGAAGGCTGGGAGAATGAAAACGGCATGATGCTGCTGTCCAAGGACAAGGCCGACCGCATGAAGGTCTGGGACCGGGTCAATGAAGTATTTGAAAACGACAGCGTCATCGAAGGCCGGATCGTGTCGCGCATCAAGGGCGGCCTGGCGGTTGATATCGGCCTGAAAGCGTTTCTGCCCGGATCGCAGATCGACCTGCACCCGGTGCGCGACCTTGACAAACTGATCGGCCAGACATTTGAATTCAAAATCCTCAAGCTGAGCCGCAAGCGGGGCAACATCGTGCTGTCGCGCCGCGCGATCCTTGAGAAAGAGCGCGAAAGCCTGCGCAGCGAAACGCTGAAGAAAATCGAGGAAGGCGCGATCGTCAAGGGTATCGTCAAAAACATCACCGATTACGGCGTATTCATCGATCTGGGCGGTGTCGACGGCCTGCTGCATGTTACCGATATCTCCTGGGGCCGTATCACCTCCCCGCGTGATTACTTCAACATCGGCGATGAGGCTGAGGTAAAAATCCTGAGCTTCGACCGCGAGACCCAGCGCGTGGCCCTGGGCTACAAGCAGCTCAAGACCAATCCCTGGGAGCTCGTGCAGAAGCAGTACCCGCTGCAGACGCGCGTAACCGGCAAGGTCGTCAACATCACCAATTACGGTGCATTCATCGAGCTTGAGGAAGGCGTCGAGGGCCTGATTCACATTTCTGAAATGTCCTGGACCAAAAAAGTCAAGCATCCTTCACAGGTCATTTCAATCGGGGACCTGGTAGAGGCGATCGTGCTTGACATGGACATCAACCGCAAGCGCATCTCCCTTGGCCTCAAGCAGCTCGAGCCCAACCCCTGGAGCGTTATCGAGGACAAATATCCGGTCGGGACCGTGGTTGAAGGCAAAATCAAGAACATTACCGACTTCGGCATCTTCATCGGCCTTGACGAGGGTATCGACGGGCTGGTGCACATCTCCGACATTTCCTGGGTGCAGAAAATCAAACACCCGGCCGAAATGTTCAAAAAGGGCGATATGGTCAAGGCGGTCGTGCTCAGCATTGACAAGCAGAATGAGCGCTTCTCGCTCGGCATCAAGCAGCTCGAACCGGATCCGTGGGAGGACGTGCCGCGCAAATACCGCCGCGGGCAGATGGTAAAAGGCACCATCACCAACGTGACCGATTTCGGCATTTTCCTTGAACTTGAAGAAGGTGTTGAGGGTCTGGTGCATGTGTCTGAAGTCGGCGAAGACAAAACCAAAGACGTAAAAGACGTCGGCGCCGTGGGCGACCAGCTTGATGTGCTGATCATCAGCATCGACAAGCGCAACCGCAAAATCGGCCTCAGCCTGCGCGAATTGAAACATGTACAGGACGAACACGATATGCAGTCCTACCTTGACAATCAGCAGCAAAACCAGAACGCGACGCTGGGTGACCTGATGGCCGCCGCGCGTTCGCAGGCGCGCTCAGCCGCTGCCGAAACCGACAGCGCTGCTGAACAGGAGCCGCAGCCTGATGCTGATAAAGCCGAATAACCGCGCATCACACTGAAAACCATATCACGGGAAGGGCGCCGCGCGCCCTTCCCTTTTTTCTTGGACTGACGCTGCTCTCTGGCTGCAGCGCCGCGGGAGGAACAAACCATGAAACGGCATCCCTTTCTTACCGGCTTTCTCTGTATGGCAGTGTTTTGCGTTGTGTTCGTGGCCGCTGTGTGGGCCATGACGCGCTTTAATCTGACAGGCACAATCACGCAGGGCACCGCAGGCAAGGTGGCCATTGTAGATATCGAGGGCGTCATCAGCGAATCGCGCGAGATCATCGACCGCCTGCACAACCTGCGCGATGACGACTCGGTCGCGGCGATCGTTGTACGGATAGATTCTCCGGGAGGGACTGTGGGACCGGCGCAGGAGATTCATGCAGAACTGATCAAGCTGCAGAAGCTCAAGCCGGTGGTGACTTCGATGGGATCGGTGGCCGCATCGGGCGGCTACTATATCGCTGCCGCAACGCAGAGAATATTCGCTAATCCCGGCACCATAACCGGCAGCATAGGCGTACTGGTCGAGGCGGCAAACTTCGAGGAACTGCTCGGCAAAATCGGACTGCACAGCGAAGTGATTAAAAGCGGGGCCTATAAGGATACGCTTTCGCCGACCCGCACCATGCAGTCCGATGAGCGCGCACTGATACAGGCGGTTGTCGACAATATCCACGCTCAATTCGTCAAAGCAGTCGCTGAAGGCCGCTCACTGCCGCGCAAAAAAGTGCTGTCCATCGCCGACGGGAGAATTCTGTCCGGCGAGCAGGCCCTGGAGGCCGGTCTTGTGGATGAGATGGGCAATCTCTATGATGCCATCCAGTCAGCGGCTGATCTGGCCGGTATTAAGGGCAAACCGGAGGTGGTCTACCCCAAGGGAAAGAAACCTTCGCTGCTTGATTTTCTTCTGGAAACACGCCTGAACACACTATTTGAACAATATCGGGGCATGACGGCCGAGTATATGATGTTCAGATAGCACTCATAGGCAGGGGGAGACACCAGCCATGGCAATCGCCGAAATCAGCATCGTTCCTGTCGGAACTGATACCACAAGCGTCAGCGCATATGTTGCCGGCGCAGTGACCGAACTCAAAGCCTCAGGACTTGACTATCAGCTCACGCCCATGGGAACAATTATTGAGGGTGACCTGGAGCAGGTCATGGCCGTGTGCACACGCATGCACGCGAGCGCCTTTGCCAATGGCGCCCTGCGCGTTTACACCACCATCAAGATCGATGACCGCCGCGACGGCGACGAGGGGCCGCGCATGGGCCACAAGGTGGCCTCGGTCGAGCAGAAGCTCAAAAGCTGAAACACACGACAGATTGGAAGGGTTGGTCAGATCGGACGCAGATCTAAAGGTGCGCCGTGCACACCTTAAAAAGCAACCTGAGCTCAGAGTTTCCAGCGCAACTGCATAGTACGCATGACCTCCCCAATCCCTTCTTCACTGCGCCCGGGAGAGGCTCTTCGCAGAAAGGCTTTTTAAGACCCACCATACAACCATCCTGCATCGGGTGCGTCTTTTCAAAAATAATCTAGCTTGATCCCGTTTTCGATAAACACAGGCAGGGCCGCGTGAGCGGCCCTGCCTGTGTTTTGTACTTACATCTGCCGGGAGAAGATACCATCCCCCGGCACACACGCCTCAGTTATCAGCCTCAACCTTGAAATAATACACCTTCGGCGCTGAAGTCCTCTGACCCGCGCAATCCCGCACATCAAAGTAAAACATGTACTCGCCGGGCTCA
>VGSH01000179.1 GCA_016875025.1 Deltaproteobacteria bacterium | reverse complement strand
ACCGGCACGGCCATTGATCTGCCGATTATCGCCGCGCTGCTGACACTGGTGGGCTATTCGGTCAACGACACCATTATCGTATGCGACCGGATCCGTGAAAACCGGCGCCGCCTGACACGCCAGCCGCTCTCCGAGGTCGTCAATACCAGCATCAATGAGACGCTGAGCCGCACCATCATCACCAGCGGCACGACGCTGCTGGTTGTCATCACGCTGTTTATTTTCGGAGGCGGCGTTATTCATGATTTTGCCTTTGTCCTGCTGGTAGGCATTACGGTCGGCACGTATTCCTCGATTTTTATCGCCAGTCCGATTCTGCTCCTGTGGGAGAACCTGGCCGCCCGGCGCACAAGCGCTGCCGCTTTGAAGGGCCGCGCTGCATGATAGGGGTTGCTGAAGCGCTCGACATCATTCTTGCGCGCATCAGCCCTGCAGGCATTGAGCGCGTCATGCTCAGCCATGCCTGCGGCCGCGTCATTGCCGAAGATGTCGTTTCCGGGGTAACCATACCTCCGCTTGACAATTCAGCGATGGACGGCTATGCCGTACGCGCGTGCGATCTCGCCTCAGTGCCGGTGCGTTTGCGGGTAATCGGCGATCTACCGGCCGGGTCGCGCTGGAGCGGCGCTCTGGGACCCGGTGAAACCCTGCGGATTATGACGGGCGCGCCGGTGCCGGACGGGGCCGACACGGTCGTCCGGCAGGAAGTGACCCGCCGCGACGGCGACCATGTTGAGATACTGGAGCGCGAAGACACAGCCCACATCAGGCGTGCCGGTGAAGATATCCGGGCCGGTGCCCGGGTCATCACAGCAGGCACCCGTCTGCGCCCGGCCCATAGCGGTGTGCTGGCCTCAATCACATGCGCCGTCGTCAGCGTGTATCAGCAGCCGCGGGTTGCAATTCTTTCAACCGGTGATGAGCTTGTTGATATTGACGGCGACCCCGGCGACGGCCGCATTGTCAACAGCAACAGCTATACACTCGCGGCCCTGGTGCGCGAAAACGGCGGCATACCGCTCATGCTGGGCATTGCGCGCGACACGCCGAATGATCTGCGCGCCTTTTTTCAGCAGGCCCGGCACGCTGACATTATCATCTCCTCAGGCGGCGTGTCAGTCGGTGATTACGATTTTGTCAAGGACGTTCTGCGGGACATGGGCGCTGAGATGTCATTTTGGAAGGTCGCCATGCGGCCTGGAAGACCGCTTGCCTTCGGCATGATCGAAGGCAGGCCCGCATTCGGGCTGCCGGGCAACCCAGTATCGGCCATGATCTCATTCGAGCAGTTCGTCCGGCCGGCCATGCGAAAGATGAGCGGTTTGCGGAACCTGTTCCGCCGCACACTGACGGCTGTGGCGGATGAGCCGGTCGCCACCAGGCCGGGACTCACGTATTTTCTGCGCTGCCGGGTGCGCCGCGAGAGCGACGTATACCGTGCGCGTGTGACCGGCGAGCAGGGCTCGGGCATACTGATGTCCATGGCAGAAGCCAATGCGCTGATGGTCATTGCCGCGGATGCCGGCAGCGTGCAGGCCGGAGACCCCGTAACCGTGCAGATACTTGACCCCGAATTCGACACGACCGCCGCTCATCAGTTCTGAGAGGCGGTCCGTCATAGACAATGTGCCGCTGCTGCCGGATGTGTTTGCCGCATCAGCGGGCTGCCGCACTAACCGCACCAGGAGACCAGCCGTGGCAGAGCCCTTTGCCGGTTTGAAACGAACACACATGTGTAATGATCTGCGTGCCGCAGATATCGGCGCAGATGTTACCGTCATGGGATGGGTACACGGCCGGCGTAATCTGGGCGGCCTTATCTTTGTCGATCTGCGCGACCGCACCGGGATCCTGCAGGTGGCCTTCAACCCCGGGACCGATGCTGACGCGCTTGCAAAAGCGAACAGCTTGAGACATGAATACGTGATTGCGGTCCGGGGACGAGTCGCGCCGCGGCCCGAAGGCATGGCAAACGCTTCGATGCCGACCGGTGAGATCGAGATTGCGGCGCGCGAGCTGTTCATCCTGAATGAAGCCGATACACCCGCCTTTGAGATCGATGATCAGGTGAATGCCTCGGAAACCCTGCGGCTTAAATACCGCTATCTCGACCTGCGCCGCCCTGCCCTGCAGAAGACCTTCATGATCCGGCACCGCATGTATCAGATTATCAGGGCCTGCCTGGTTGAAAACGGCTTCATGGAATTTGAAACCCCGTTTCTGACCAAAAGCACGCCCGAGGGCGCGCGCGATTATCTCGTGCCCAGCCGCGTTGAGCCGGGCTGCTTTTACGCCCTGCCGCAGTCGCCGCAGCTTTTCAAACAGATTCTCATGATCGCGGGCTTTGACCGCTACTTTCAGATTGTCAAATGCTTTCGCGATGAGGACCTGCGGGCCGACCGCCAGCCCGAGTTTACCCAGGTCGATATGGAGCTCTCATTCGTCCGGGAGGAGGATATTCAGGCGATTGTCGAACAGGTCATGGAACGACTGTTCAGGGATATCCTGGGCGTGGAGCTCACGCTGCCGTTTCAGCGCCTGACGTGGCGTGAAGCCATGGACCGCTTCGGCCTTGACGCGCCGGACATGCGCTTCGGCCTTGAGCTGTGCGATATCACCGGCCTCGTCCGCGATTCATCGTTCAAGGTGTTCTCCGACACACTGGCTCGTGGCGGTGTAGTTAAAGCACTCACTGTCAAAGGCGGCGCGGCCCTGTCGCGCAGGGAGCTCGATGAGCTGGCCGAAGTCGCCCGCGTGCACGGCGCAACCGGTCTGCTGTGGGTCAAGATCAATCCGGACGGCTGGCAGTCGCCGGCCGCGAAATTTATCAGCGATGCGGAAAAAGCCGCCATAGAAAACGCAGCGGACGCCGCTCCCGGGGATCTCGTCCTGATGGTGTCGGATGCGTATGCAACGGCCTGCAATGCGCTCGGCCGGGTCCGCCTGGACTGTATCCGGCGGCTCGCGCTTGAACCGGCAAGCCCGTACGCATTCGCATGGGTAACGGATTTTCCGCTGCTTGAGTATGACACGGAGGCACAACGCTATTGTGCGGTGCACCATCCCTTTACCGCGCCGCTGGAGGAGGACATGGGCCTGCTTGACAGCGACCCTGGCCGGGTGCGCGCCCGCGCCTATGACATCGTGCTCAACGGCAGTGAAATCGGCGGCGGCAGCATCCGTATTCACCGGCCCGACATGCAGGAAAAAATATTCGGCCTGCTGGGGATCGAACCGGAAGAGGCGCAGGCTAAATTCGGTTTTCTGCTTGAGGCCCTGCGCTGCGGCGCGCCCCCGCACGGCGGGCTTGCGCTCGGGCTTGACCGCATGGTAATGCTGATGAGCAATCAAAGCTCGATCCGCGATGTCATTGCTTTTCCCAAGACGCTGAAAGCAGCCTGCCTGATGTCGCAGGCGCCTTCAGCGGTTGATGAGCGGCAGCTGGGCGAGCTGCACATCCGGCTCGCGGGTGAAGCTGCAGAAGAACACTGAAATGGAATGCAGAAAAGGAGACTGTCATGACTGGAAAAATACACGTAGTGCTGATGGCAGCCGTGCTGCTGTGCGCGGCACCGGTTGCGGCCGGACCCGATATGAAAGAGGGCAGCTGGGAGATCACGACCACGACTGAGATGAGCGGTATCGCCATGAAGATGCCGCCGCAGAAGCACACGCAGTGCTTGACAAAAAATGATGTGATCCCCAAAGACCCCCAGACGCCGTCAAACTGCGTTATCAAACAGCAGAAGATTACCGGCAATACCGTGACCTGGGAGATGGAATGCACGGGCGATAACGTGAAAACCGTCTCCGCGGGCAGCGTCACCTATACGGGGGAGAGTTTCTCGGGTACAATGGATATCACCATGTCAGGCACCGATATGAAGATTCGCAGCACCATGACCGGCCGCAGGATGGGGCCCTGCCAGTAGGCGCTCAGAACAAATCCGCTTGCACTTTTGCTTCAAACATAGAATAGTAGTGCTGCATTATTATATGCGTGCAAAGATTACAGTCTGAAAGAACACGGCAATGGGTTTCTCCTTCTTTAAATCAAAGAACCGCGAAAAAAAGAAGCCGGTTTCCGTGCCGATGCCGGGGCAGCGGGGAGAGCGTTCATCCAACCCGCAGGTTTCCATCAAGCTGGCCGAGCATTTCCTGCGGGAGAAAAAGCGCGATCTTGCCGTGGATGAATATCTGAATGCAGCCCAGGCATTCCTTGACAAGCGGCAGAGCCAGCTTGCCATGGCAGTGTACCGCAACATCATCACCATTGATCCGGAACGCTACGGCATCTACGAGACACTGGCCGACCTGTACCGCATGTCCGGTTTCCCGGGAGACGGCGCTTCGGTGCTGCTGGCACTGGCCTATCAGTACCAGAAAGCCGGACACATCACTGAGGTCAAGCGCGTACTGGATACTGTGCTGGAGTTTGCCCCGGACAACCAGGTACTGAAGCGCAAGGTGGAAGCTTTTTTCAAAGCTGACCGCCGGGCAGGCGCAGCCGTGCCCGGGGCTCCGGCTGCCGGCCGCGCTTCTGCGCCGGCACAGAAGCCGGATGCAGACGCAGAACAGGCTCCGGTTGCCTGCCCGGATATTTTCGCGCCGCCTTCGGTTCGCGCTTCAGCGAACGCGCCTGAGCCTGCGCCAGAACCGCAGGCCCCCGCT
>VGSH01000178.1 GCA_016875025.1 Deltaproteobacteria bacterium | reverse complement strand
CTCTTTTCTTGTTTTTAACCATCTGGGGAGCCTCCTGTATTGGTGATTGACGGTTTCGCAACCCCATTAATACAGTGCTTCCCGATGGTTTTCTATCTGTTTTTTAGGTCACCGTGCAATATTCAGGTTCGTTTTTTGGCACACCCTGTCCGGACAGTTCTCTACCACCTCCGGACGCGGGCGGCGCAACGCACACGAGGCTTATTTTTCGGAGAGCAGCAATGGCACACACCCTTACGTATCAAATCATCGCCGCGCATCTGGTTGAAGGCCGTATGGAGCCGGGCAGTGAAATCAGCCTGCGCATCGACCAGACCCTGACCCAGGACTCAACCGGCACCATGGCGTACCTGCAGCTCGAAGCGATAGGCATTGAAAGGGTGAAAACAAAACGCTCGGTGGCGTATATCGATCATAACACGCTGCAGAGCGGGCCGGAAAACGCCGATGACCACCGCTATATTCAAACCGTGGCCGCAAAGCACGGCATTTATTTTTCAAAGCCCGGCAACGGCATCTGCCACCATGTGCATCTTGAGCGCTTCGCCGCGCCGGGCCAGACCCTGCTGGGCTCAGACAGCCATACCCCGACCGCCGGCGGCATCGGGATGTTGGCCATCGGCGCAGGCGGCCTTGACGTGGCGGTTGCCATGGCCGGGCAGCCCTATTGCCTTAAAATGCCGCGCGTGTGCCGCGTGATTCTGAGCGGCAAACTTTCACCCTGGGTCAGCGCCAAGGACATCATTCTTGAAATCCTGCGCCGCAAAACCGTCAAGGGCGGCGTAGGCATTGTATTTGAATACGATGGCGACGGCCTTGCTACCTTAAGCGTGCCCGAGCGCGCAACCATCACCAACATGGGCGCTGAGCTGGGGGCCACAACATCGATTTTCCCCGCCGATGAGGTCACGCGCGCGTTTCTGAAAGCCCAGGGCCGGGAGGCCGACTTCACGTCCCTGAGAGCAGAACCGGGCGCGCGCTACGATGATGAAATTGAAATTGATCTCTCAGTGCTTGAACCCATGGCCGCCTGCCCGCACAGCCCGGACAATGTGCGCAGCGTGCGCGACATCGGCCCTTTGCCGGTCAACCAGATCATCATCGGCAGCTGCACGAATTCATCGCTGCGCGACATGCTGCTTGTTGCCGCGACCCTGAAGGGTAAAACCGTGCACCCGGATGTGAGCTTCGTGATCGCGCCCGGCTCGCGCCAGGTGCTCTCCATGATGGCTGCCTGTGGAGCCCTGTGTGATATAGTGGCATCCGGCGCGCGCGTGCTTGAGTGCGCCTGCGGGCCCTGCATCGGCATGGGCCAGTCCCCTGAAACCGGCGCGGTCAGCCTGCGCACATTCAATCGCAATTTCGAGGGCAGAAGCGGCACGCCTTCGGCGCAGGTCTACCTGGTCAGCCCCGAGGTCGCGGCTGCAAGCGCGCTTGCCGGATGCCTGACCGATCCGCGCGAGCTGGGGCCGGCAGCTGCTGTGAGCATGCCTGAAGCATTCAGCATAAACGACTCCATGATTATCGCCCCGCCGCAGGACGGCCGCTCAGTGGAAGTAATCCGCGGCCCCAACATCAAGCCGTTTCCGCTCAACACCTCGCTCCCCGAGCGTGTGCAGGGCCGCGTGCTGATAAAGCTGGGCGATAATATCACCACCGATCACATCTGCCCGTCCTATGCCCGGCTGCTGCCTTACCGCTCCAACGTGCCCTATCTGGCCAATTTCTGCCTTGAGCCCTGCGATCCTGAATTTGCACAGCGGGCCCGGCAGCACGGTGGCGGCATTATCGCGGGGGGCGCCAATTACGGCCAGGGCTCCAGCCGCGAGCATGCCGCACTGGTGCCCCTTGAGCTCGGCATCAAGGCGGTTGTGGCTAAATCATTTGCCCGTATCCATATGGATAACCTGATCAACAACGGCATACTGCCATTGACGCTCGCTAACCCGGATGATTACACCCTGATCAGCGCAGGTGATGAACTTGCAATTGAGCAGGCGCGAGACCAGATAGCCTCCGGACCTGATATCACGGTAAAAAACACTGCCACTGGCGCGGTCATTAACACCCGCGTCCAGCTCTCAGAGCGGCAGAGGCAGATGATCCTGGCAGGAGGCCTTTTAAATTATATCCGCCAGAGCGCCGGATAGGGCATGTAACTTTGTTCTGTGGCTTTTTTTAAAAGAAAATGCACACCCCGTTCGTGGTGAGCTTGTCGAACCATGAACGGGTTTCAGCGTGAAATATTGTCCGTTTAACCCTTCGACGAGCTCAGGGCGAACGGACGGTGCTGTATCGCAAGTTTTAGAATTAAGATACATGCTTTGAAAGCCGGATACCGGTATATACTGTAAGGGAAAGGCAGCCATGAACGACGACAATCAGGAACCACAGCCCTCTGATGGCGAAGAAAGTTTCGCCGAGCTGCTCAAGCAGAGCTTCATCGCTACAGACCGCATCAAATCCGGCGACAAAGTTTCAGCCCGTATCGTAAAAATAACGCCTGAATGGGTGTTTATCGACCTTGGCGGCAAAAGCGAAGGGGCGATCGACGCGCGCGAATTCCAGGATGAAAGCGGTACGCTCAGCGTAGGTGAGGGCGACACAATCAGCGCCTACTGCCTTGCATCCGGCCACGGCGAACAGGTGTTCTCCACCCGCCTTGGCGCAGGCGGCGATGCGCCTGATTTTCTTGAAGAGGCCCACCGCAGCGGTATTCCGGTTGAGGGAACGGTCGAGCAGGAAATCAAGGGCGGCTTTTCCATAAAAATCGCGGGCGCGCATCGTGCCTTCTGTCCCTATTCGCAGATGGGACTTCGCAGGGTGGAAGATCCGGTCGCGCTGATCGGGCAGAAACTTACGTTTAAGATAACCTCCTATCAGGAGAACGGGCGCAACATTATCGTGTCGCACCGCGCAGTGCTTGAACAGGAGCGGCTCGAGCAGAAAGAAAAACTCAAGGAAACCCTGCGGGAAGGCCAGAGCGTGACCGGCACGGTCTCGTCGCTGCGCGACTTCGGAGCATTTGTTGATCTGGGCGGTGCGGACGGACTGATACCCATGGCAGAGCTGGGCTGGAGCCGCGTGGAGCGCGCCTCCGATGTGCTTGCTCCGGGCCAGCAGGTAGAAGTCAAGATTATATCGATTGACTGGGATCAGGACCGCATCAGCCTCAGCCTCAAGGCCTGCCTGCCCGACCCCTGGGATTCGGCCTCATACGATTTCGCGCCCGGATCGACCCACACCGGCACGGTGGCCCGCGTGACCAAATTCGGCGCTTTTGTGACGCTTGCGCCCGGCATCGACGGCCTGCTGCATGTCTCGAAAATAAACAAAAGCATAGACGCCGGGATCAGGCCCGGCGCGCAGGTAGCGGTCATTGTCAAAGAACTTGACCGCGACAAACGCCGTATCGCGCTTGACCTTGCCGCTGCGGCTGAAGCGGCGCGGGAGGATGATGCCGAATCAGAAATCCTGCGCAAAAAGTATGTCAGCTCCGGGCCGAAGCCGAAGGGCTCCGGCTCGCTCGGCACCCTGGGTGATGCCCTGCGCCGGCAGATGGAGAAGAAAAAAGGACGGTAGGAACAAGGAGAAGCACTCTTTGTATTGCCTTCTACTTTTTCTCCTTGATACGCACTAGAGCATTTTAAGATTGAGATTGCTTCACTTCGTTCGCAATGACAAACCTGCAAATCCGTTTTACAGGTGTCATTGCGAGGCCGTAAGGCCGTGGCAATCTCCTATCGTTGCTTTCCATAACGGACAGCACAACATTAATTTGCTCTATTCCCAGTATGCAATCGAAACCAAGGAGTGCTTCCGGTTTGAATAAAAAAGCAGGGCCGTCACACGGCCCTGCCTTTTAGACTATCGTAATTTCCAACTTTCCCCGCTACCGGTTGCCTGAAGCGGTTACAGCTCCTGCTATAAAGCAGTTTTACTCTTCTATTGCTGCGGATTGAAGAGCTCCCTGAAGCGCTTCAATCAAGGCGTTGTCAAGTTGCGGCGAAACGCCTTGCTCTGTTTGGATTGACCCAAACCCGCTTGACCGAACCCCCTTTAAACTGGCCTTGGCCTGTATTGTACCGTACAGGCCGGCCAGGGGATTAGAAAAAATCATCGTGATCTTGAACTTGGCCTTGATGGTGCCGGTTTTAGCGTTTTCCGTGCCGGTCATGATCGCCTCGATAACGGTAACCTCTGCGGCCCCCATCAGGAAATCCTCATAAAACTGCTCAAGCGTGTCATGGTTAAGCTGAATGAAAAATTTCTTGTCAACTTGCGTCCAGGTTCCGTCTGCATCGATCATTTCAAAATATCCGTTGGGGTAAAACGTAAATGCGTCATACACATATTGTTTCATGTTCTGAGAGCCCTGGCCGTCGATTTTGACCTTGACAGACAGCTTGCCCTCCATGTCCCAGTCGCCCACAACCGAGCACCACGCTGAACTGGACAAGCCGATAACCAGCAACGCCGCGATTGCAATTGATAGTAACTTTCTCATGTGATCCTCCTTGTGTTTGATACCATTAATATGTGGCTGTATTCCCTGTGAATGAGCAGCCTGTTGTTTGTACCATTTAAAAAAATGCTTCGTCAATAAAATCTGTGGGTTAATTCTGGCTCTGGCAAATCGCCAAGCACGTGATATAGGGCTATTTCTGTGCATTTTAGACTTTTAAACCCA
>VGSH01000177.1 GCA_016875025.1 Deltaproteobacteria bacterium | reverse complement strand
GTGGAAGGCTTAAACAACAAGGTAAAACTGACTATCAGAAAATCCTATGGGTTTAAAAGTCTAAAATGCACAGAAATAGCCCTATATCACGTGCTTGGCGATTTGCCAGAGCCAGAATTAACCCACAAATTTTATTGACGAAGCATATTCTTAAAGATGTGTCCAAAATAAATTATTGGATCGCTGCTGAAGGCCCTCTGGCCGGGGCCGTGCCGTCCCATCCGGCAAAGAAGACCTCATGGCCCGTGTGCGGCACTATTTCAAACGGGCCAGGCACGCCCCCGCGATTGTTGTAGACAGCAGTGCGCCCGGGCCGCGTATACAATGAATTGTACAGAACGTGCCGTTGCATCGGCAGTGCAAAAACTTCCGGATGGGACGGCACGGCCCCGGCCAGTGGGCCTGTTCTAAATTATTTTGGACACTACTGATATTCTTATATAGCAGCATTATATATGATTGGTTTGGGTTTGACCAATCGTCTTCAATCGCAGCGGCATATTTTTACCATGTCAGCCCGGCAAGAAATGTGTTCCAAAAACAGGCATATTTGGCTATAGTTTTTCCAGAGACATTTCCCGGGCCGAATCCGCCTTTAGTTATCACACGAGCGCTTCCATGACCGATTTTCTCAAGACACTCAATGCCGAGCAGCGCGCGGCGGTCAGGATCGTCAACGGGCCTGTGCTGATTATCGCCGGCGCCGGAACCGGCAAGACCCGGACGCTCGTGCACCGGCTTGCCTACTGTGTCAGGCAGGCCAGCATAGAGCCGCGCAACCTGCTGGCTCTGACATTCACCGTGAAGGCTGCCGAGGAAATGCGCGAGCGGGCCCAGGCCCTGTGCGGTGAAGGGATCGACCTCAGGAGCGTTACGGTCGGCACGTTCCATTCGCTGTGTTTCGACCTGCTCAAGCAGCACGGCGACCTGATCGGCGTGCCGAATGATTTTTCAATTATTTCCCCTGTTGAGCAGGTGAACCTTATCACCCAACTGGCCGGTTCGTTTTTCAGCGACAGCTCCAGCCCGGCCGCCCAGCGCCTGTGCCGCCAGCTGTGTATTGAAAAGAGCATGCCATGCCCGGCTGAGCAGCTCACGCCTTTCTGCCGCGCCTACCAGTCCGAGCTTGCCCGGCGTGTGCTGCTTGATTTTGATGATTTGATCTTGAAAACCGTTGAGCTGCTGCAGGATCACCCGGCGGCGGCCGCGGCCGTCCACGACCGCTTTACCCACGTTTCAGTCGATGAATACCAGGACGTGAGCCGGGCGCAGTATCTTCTGCTGCGTCTTTTGTGCGGCCGGCATGCGAACCTGTGCGCCGTGGGCGATGCCGATCAGGCCATTTATGCCTTCCGGGGCGCGCAGGTGGAAAATTTCCTGAATTTCCAGATCGACTTTCCCGACGCGCGCGTGTGCTACCTGTCGGAGAATTACCGCAGCCAGGCAGTCATTCTCGATGCTGCCCGGCACGTGATCCGCCACAATAAAAAGCGCATAGAGAAAGAGCTTATCCCCGTGCGGCCGGCAGGCGCGAAGATTCACGTGGTTGAGCTCGATGATGAGCAGGCCGAGGCCGACTGGATCGCCGCTGAAATCGCATCGCTTCTGGGCGGCATCGGGTTTG
Organism: Deltaproteobacteria bacterium; assembly: GCA_016875025.1. GTDB lineage: Bacteria > Desulfobacterota > WTBG01 > CAIYCZ01 > CAIRTM01 > CAIRTM01. Next base: position 3,169 of record VGSH01000177.1, on the reverse strand, counting down.
ACAGCATGCGCAGCGGCGATGAGCCGGCCATGAGCTTCAGCGATATTGCCATTCTGTACCGGTTGCGTCAGCACAGCGGCACGCTGTTCAAGGCTCTCAGCCGCCGCGGCATACCCGTTGCTGAACACACCGGCACCTGGCTCTTTGAAAACCGCCGGGTGCAGATTCTGCTCGACCTGCTCGAGATCCTGGTCAACCCTGCCAATGACAGCGCGGCCGCTGATCTTCTGCGCTGCGGCCATTTTTCGCCGGGCGAGCGCAGCGCCGAGCGTCTGATTGCCGAGGCAGGCCGCCGGGGCGCGGAGCTGGTACAGCTGTGCCGCACGCCGGAGAGCGTGCCGGGCCTGCAGCAGCGCGCCTGCGAACGCATACGCATCCTGGGCGCCCTGATCGAGGACATGCAGGACCGCAGCCCCGGCATGCCGCTCTATCAGCTGATCAACTGGCTGGGCAATGCCGCTTTTCCGGGACAGCTTGAGCCCGATGACGACATGCTTGCCTTTGCCACGGCAGCCCTGCCCTTTTCACAGGGCCCGGCCGCTCAGGCGGCGGCCGATTTTTTGAAAAAGATCTATCTCATGCGCGAGGGCGAAACCATCGCGCCCCTGCAGGAAGCCGTGCGGCTGATGACCGCGCACGGGGCCAAGGGCCTTGAGTTTCCGGTGGTGTTCATTGCCGGGGCTGAAGAGGACCTGTTTCCCTGCCGGCTGGACGCGCGCGAAGAGGAGGACGAGGCGCGCGTTGAGGAGGAGCGCCGGCTGTTCTACGTGGCCATGACGCGGGCCCGCGAGCGGCTCTACATAACAAGCGCCCGCAGCCGGTTTGTGTTCGGCCGCTGCCTGACGGCGGGTCCGTCGCGTTTTGTCGCCGAGATTTCCGAGGGCTGCGTGCACCGGCTTGCCGCACCATCGTCGCGCAGGGCTGATAAAAAACCGTCTCAGCAGCTGCCGCTGTTTGATTTTTGAGCGGTCTTATACCTAGCCGTCACACCGGCGCAGGCCGGTGTCCCGCCTGCATGTACATGTTTTAAAAACCTGGATTCCGGCCTTCGAGACTGTGTCGCAATAGCCCAATATGTCATTCCGAACGAATGTGAGGAATCTTAAGTAGTTGATTTTCTTGAACCAAGGATTTCTCCCTTTGGTCGAAATGACCGAAAAAATGAATTGCGACACAGGCTCTTCGCCGGAATGACGGGAACTAGCATTTTCTGACTTTTTACGACTTCATCAAACCTTGATCATTGAACGCTTTTTTCTTGCGGCTCCGAACTGACCCAGCTGTGCTATACTTATTAACAGGGCGCGGCAATTGACTTTTTCGGCCCCGGTCTGTATAGTCATATAATAGTGAAAACTTGAGCACACCGGCAGGTTCAGCGCCATGTCAAAACGCAGTTCGCGGCGTATATTTTTGAAACAGGCATCCTTCGCGGCGGCAGCCCTGCTGTTCAGGCCTTCGGAGTGCCTGTGCGCGGCAGCTGCGCCCGGGCGTACCGGACCCTCCCGGCTGGCCATCATTATCGACGATGTCGGCTACAACCGCAAAAATGCCCAGGACCTGCTGGCGCTGGGCGTGCCCCTGACGTTTTCCATCCTGCCGCAGGTGACCTACTCGGTTGAACTGGCCGAGAGCATTCACGGTGCCGGCCATGAAGTCATGCTGCATCAGCCCATGCAGCCGCACAACAGCGATATTGACCCCGGGCCCGGCGCACTGTACGTGCAGCATACACGCTCCGAGATGGAGGCGATTATCCGGAAGAATCTGCAGGAACTGCCCTTTGCCTGCGGTATGAACAATCACATGGGTTCCCTGTTTACCGAATCGCGGCCCTGTGTTCTTGATATGCTCGATGTGTTCCGGCAGCGTTCATTCTTCTTCGTCGACAGTTTCACAACCAGCCAATCGGTTGCGTTCCGCACCGCCCGCGAACTGAACATGGTGGCGGCTTACCGCAATATTTTTATCGATAATGATCCGCACGCTGACAGCATGTACCGGCAGCTGCATGCGGCCAGGCAGCGCGCCCTGCGCACCGGCAGCGCCATCGCCATCGGGCATCCAAGGCCTGAAACCGTGCGGGTGCTTGACGCCTTTTTGAGGGAAATCCAGAACACCGGCATCGAGCTTGTGTACGCCTCCGCTGTTGCACGTGAAAGAACAGGCCTCGCCGCAGGCGCGGCATAAGGCCGGGCTATCCTGTGCGTCCCGGTGTGCTCCTTTACAGTCAGGTTATAAGCGTTCTTAACGCCGGCAGTATTCGGCCGGTTGTATAATTATTACGCAGCCCCGGGCTGCCAGCCAGAGAGAGGATGTGTGCCATGCGACTTGCGCAAAAAAATGCCTTGATTACCGGAGTTGCCGGCGATATCGGCCGTGCTGCGGCCCTGCGGTTTGCCGCTGAGGGTGCTACGCTCATTCTCACCGATATTGATGCGCACAGGGGGCAGCAGACCCTGGAGGCCCTTGGCAAACAGGCCGGGAACAGTATTTTCCTGCAGGCCGATCTCACCAGTGAAGCTGAGATTGTGGCCCTGTTTGAAAAAACACGACAGCATGTTGATCGCCTTGATATTCTGGCCAACATTGCCGGCGGCGACTATGAGGCCATGATCGGGTTTGACGAAATGACCGCTGAGGGCATTGCCCGCAACCTGAGTATCAATTTGACCTCGTGCATCCTGTGCTGCCGTGAGGCTTCAAAAATCATGATGGAGCAGATGGCTGGTAAAATTATTAACATGTGCTCAGTGAATTATCGCGGTGCGCCCACGCCGATGCAGCACAGCTATGCAGCGTCCAAGGGGGGGGTTTTTTCAATAACCCGCGGCCTGGCCATGAACCTGGGCATGTACAACGTCAATGTCAATGCGGTAGCCCCTGCGCTGGTTGACGTGGCTGCGATTAAAGATGCGGTCGGTGCTGAGATGTGGGAGGCCATCAGCACGGATGCTGCCTCACGCTACCCGCTGGGCCGCATTGCGAAGCCTGAGGATGTTGCCAATTGTTTTTTGTTTCTTGCTTCCGGGGAATCTGATTTTATTAGCGGACAGATCATCGAGGTAACGGGCGGCGCGCGGCTCTAACGGGCTGTTGAAAAATACCCGTCTGCTGCGTTGTACTCCTCATTCGTCACTGCGGCGTACGGTAGGGGCACGGCATGCCG
>VGSH01000176.1 GCA_016875025.1 Deltaproteobacteria bacterium | reverse complement strand
GCTTTTCGTTGATCAATATAACAAAAATTCAAAACCCTTTATGTGGACTGCCACAGCCGATTCAATTCTGGCAAAGCTCAAAAGACTTTGTCAAGGTATTGCTGGGACACTACACTAGCAGGGTGTTGAAAAAGTTTTTTTATACAGGCTGTTCAAAAACGTCCATCCTCCGTAGCAGCGCTACTGCGGAGGACGGGCACACATGCAAGGCGTGCGAAATCATGAGGAATGAGGTGTGCTTTTGCGTACGCCGCAGTGACGAATGATGAGCACAACGCAGCAGATGGGCGTTTTTCAACAGCCTGATAGAGGCATGCACAGCCTGAAACTGTTTATCCGGAGAAATTGAGTGAAAACGCTTGTCGTCGGCATATCTGATATGAAGGTATCGAACAGCCCCGATGAGGTGCTGATTACCTATTCGCTGGGATCATGCCTCGGGGTTATTGTCTATGATCCGGTTGCGCGGGTTGCAGGGCTGCTGCACAGCATGCTGCCGCTCTCAAAGATTGATCCTCAAAAAGCCAAGGCAGCACCGTTCATGTTCGTCGATACGGGCATACCGCTGCTGTTCAAGGAAGCCTACTGTCTTGGAGCTGAAAAACGAAATATGATTGTCAAGGCAGTCGGCTGCTCATCGCTGCTTGACGAAAAAGGTTTTTTCAAAATTGGCGAGCGCAATTTCACTGTGTTGCGCAAACTTCTCTGGAAAAACAATATCCTGATCGAAAAGCAGGATATCGGCGGCAGCCATTCGCGTACGGCATCGATTATCGTTGCAAGCGGCGAAGTTAAAATCAAATCTGGCGGCAGGGAGTATCCCCTGTGATGTAAGGGCCTGCAAACGATCAAACGATTGCCTGATAAGCCGGCACTGCACAAAAGGCGCATACATAATAAAAACGACTTATGAAAATATGCTGTTTTTTGAACATCGAAGTGTATGCAATCACGATCATGTAATTAACAAAGGATGCTCAGCACACGGAACAACACTGCACGCAATGGAGGCGGCTATACCATGTCATTTAATATTCTCATTGTTGATGATTCCAGGACCATCCGCTCAGTCATAAAAAAGACGCTCTATATAGCCGGCGTGCCGCTCAATGAAGTGTATGAGGCCAGCAACGGGCTTGAAGGCCTTCAGTGTATGCGGGACAACTGGATTGACCTGTGTTTTGCCGACATCAACATGCCGGTCATGAACGGTATCGAGATGATTGAAAAAATGCTTGAAGACCAGTTGCTCGCGAAACTTCCGGTCGTAATCGTTTCAACCGAAGGCAGCAAAACACGCATCGAGGAGCTGTTTAAAAAGGGTGTGCGTGCCTATCTGCGCAAGCCGATAACGCCGGAAATAGTTCGCAATGTCGTAAAGGAGATCCTGGGTGATTATGATGAATAAAGAAGACCGCAAAATTCTGCACGATGTATGCTTCAGCGTTTTTGAGCAGCTTGCTTTTATGTTCGGCGACGAGCTCGAGGATGACGAATTAGAAACAGGTTCCGGCTTTTTTCTGCGCGCCACAATGGGATTTCGAGGCCAGATGCAGGGCAGTGTCTCCATTGTGGTTCCGGAGACAATTTCGACCACGCTGGCCGCTAATATCCTCGGCCTTGATGATGATCAGGAGGTCTATCCTGAAACCGCGCTTGATGCTCTCAGGGAACTGCTCAACACCATAACCGGCAGGTTGATGACTGAAATATTCGGCGAGGAAGCGGTGATTGACCTGAGTATTCCGGTCACGGAACAGCTCAGTCACGCCGACTGGGAATCCCTGGTTGAAAGCGATGAGTACCTTGCTGTGAATATCGATGAAAATCCTGTTTTAATTACCCTACAGATGCAGCAAAGGCAGTGAGCAGATGCCCATTAAAGTTCTGATTGTCGATGATTCCGCGGTCGTGCGCAATATTCTCTCAACGGAGCTTGCGAGCGATCCTGATATCGAGGTAGTTGAAACGGCGCCCGATCCGTACGTCGCCCGGGAGCACATCGCACGTTTTAAACCCGATGTGATCACGCTCGATATAGAAATGCCCCGTATGGACGGCATTACATTCCTGCGCAAGCTGATGAAACATTATCCGATGCCTGTTATTGTCGTTTCCTCCCTGACACAAAAGGGAAGCGAACTTGCCATGGAAGCGCTCTATGAAGGCGCCATAGATGTCATGTGCAAGCCCGGCCGTGCCTACAGCGTCGGCGATATGACCATGAGCCTGATTGAAAAAATAAAGGCAGCCGCCAGCGTCAGGATTGCAGACTTTGATGCCATGAAAAATCAGCTCCATCGCAGCAGGTCAAATCTTTCCCTGACACGCACTACGCATAAAATCGTCGCCATGGGAGCCTCAACCGGCGGCACACAGGCACTTGAATTCATTCTTACCTCTCTGCCGGCCAACTCGCCGGGCATTGTGATCGTGCAGCATATGCCCGAGAGATTTACCAGAAGTTTTGCACTGCGATTGAATGATTTATGCAAAATTGAAGTGCGCGAAGCAGCTGACAACGACCGTGTCGTTCCCGGCACTGCGCTGATTGCGCCGGGCAACAAACACATGGTGTTGCGCCGCTCCGGGGCCACCTACTGCGTAGAGGTCAAAGACGGCCCTCTGGTCAAGCGGCAGCGGCCTTCTGTTGAAGTGCTGTTCAATTCAGTTGCCAAGTATGCCGGTGCCAATGCTATCGGCGTGATCTTGACCGGCATGGGTTCTGACGGCGCCGACGGCATGCTCAAAATGAAGCACAACGGTGCGGTTAATATAGCCCAGGATGAAAAAACCTGTGTTGTATTCGGCATGCCCAATGAGGCCATCAAGGCCGGAGCGGTCGACAAGGTCCTGCCGCTGTCAAAAATCCCCGAGGCAGTCCTGCAGTACGCCTGAGTATGTGTTGCGCGCACGTTTTTTTTGTTGCCTGTACAATGTTGATTGCATGAACAGCGCCACCTTCATAGCTAACCTGGTATGCCGCATTGCCGCTGGCTTTCGACTCGGATGTTTGCTGCAATGCGCGGCCATGGCCTCCTTTGTGTTCGCTGCCGGCTTGACTGATGCCGCGCAGTTCCATCATACAACCGGCCCGCTGCTCCACACTTTTGTCGAAATCAAAGCTTATGGAGACAACCAAACCGGGTGTGTTCTGGACCAGGCCTTTGTCGAGATGGGCCGTATTAACGACCTGTTGAATAATTACGACCCGTCAAGTGAGATATCCGCCATTAACGCTGCGGCCGGCAGCACCAGTGTCAAAGTCAGCCCTGAAACATTCGAAGCACTCAACGAAGCAAAAAAATACGCCCGTCTCAGCAGCGGGGCATTTGATTTTACGGTTGGTCCGCTTGTATCACTGTGGGGGTTCAATCGCGAGCACCCCGGGCTTGCGGGTGATGATCCTGACGCACGGCTGCTCAAACAGGCTCTGCGCCTTGTTGACTATCGTGCATTGAAGCTTGGTGCGGACCTGACAGGCCCGCACGCGCGTCTCAAACACAGCGGCATGTATATTGATGTCGGCGCTTTCGGCAAGGGGTTCGCAGCCGACAGGGCACTGGCTTTTCTGCGTGACCGGGGCATACCAAATGCGCTCGTAGCGGCCGGCGGAACCATCTGCGCAGCCGGTTCAAAACCGGATAATCAGCCCTGGCAGATCGGCATCCGGCACCCCCGCAATGACAGCACCTTTTTAACCGTCATAGCGCTGCACGATCAAAGCGTATCAACTTCCGGGGATTATGAAAAATTTTACTATACAGCCGGAAAACGCCGCAGCCATATTATTGATCCGCGAACCGGACTTCCGGTTTCCTCGGTTCAGTCGGTTACGGTTATCGCCCCCAGCGGTATTGCCAGTGACGCGCTCTCAACCGCTCTGTTTGTGCTGGGTCCTGGTGACGGGCTCAGGCTTATCGAAAAGCTTCCCGGTTGTGAGGCGCTGGTTGTGACCGCGGCAGGGGAGGTGGTTTTTTCAAGCGGCTGGCCTCAGAAAACGATTATTTATTAGAATGTTACTGTATTTTTATATTAATCTGCATGAGCTGCCGCACGCCTTTGAGAGCAGGGCAGGGTACGTCTAGTGCCGCTGTGTTTCAATTCCTGTGATTAGAATAGTCCTGACGAAATCAATATCCTGCCTGAAATCAAAGCTGCGCACATTTTTCCCGGTGCTGCCCGTGATATAGAGCTTAAAATCAGCCAGGCCGGAAGCCGGATCAATGCGCAGCTCCTGCGGAAACAGGCATTGCGTCTCTACAGCAGCTCCAGCCGTTGTGTGTACATACATCTGTTTGCCTGCTTCAGTTATCACCCATTCAATTTTGCCGATATCACTGAGCGGAAAGCTGCATGGAACAAGTGAGCCGCCAGAATGCCCGGCATTATTGGATTTTACTTCGCTCACCATCAATACTCTGCCGGTATGGTTGTAGGTGTCAAGAAAGGCGGTTTCACCGCGTTCCTGCCACCAGTACAGCAGGTGGGCATTGTAAATGTCGGTTTTGTTGTTGTAAACGTCAATGACCTGTGCTCTGATATATGGCGGTTTGGTTGATTCTGAACAGGCTGCCAAGAACAGGCAGCACAGAATACACAGGCAGGCTGTGCAGCGGCATCGGTTTAACAATCGAGTGCTGGCGGATGATACCTTCATAGGCGATTAACTATATACCAGCTGGCAGAGATCACGCAAGAATCTTTCCCCTAGTGGATCATGACATTTCAAATTTAGGGTACAGTCGTTTTAACTTAATACGAGCCTGATCAGTGGTAAATTGCCAGTCCACGGACTTTTGTTTTGTA
>VGSH01000175.1 GCA_016875025.1 Deltaproteobacteria bacterium | reverse complement strand
CTGCTTGCGGACATTCCGTCCGTTCGCGGCCTGACCCTGCAGTTTTTCTATCCCTACGGCCAGGGCGAAGACGATCTGGCCCTGTCGCCCGGGCAGCGGCGCCAAACCGTAGAAGCCGCCATCGCGCTCAAAAAACGCGGCTATCCGATCCTGAATTCAACGGCTGTGTTGCGTGCCATGATCGGCAACACCTGGACATGCCCGGAGCATGTCCTGATCAACGTTGATCCGGATGGAACAATCACCCAGGGCTGCTACGCCAGAAGCCGCGGCAGCGTGAGCTGCGCCGCCTGCGGGTTCACGCCGGTGGCCGAGGCCGCCGCAGCGCTTCGACTCAGGCCGGGTTCGCTCATTACGGGCTGGAAGACCTTTATCAGCCGGTAACGCTCTTTTGATTTTTTCTAAAAAATACTATGTATGTATAGACGGCGCAGCGAAAAGCTGGCATAAAAAAACAAACGCGCCTTTTGCTGCGGAAAGAAAGCCGCTACGCATGAACCTGCAGAACACAACCGCACTCAAAACTGTTGCCATGACGCTGCTGCCGGCACTTTTCACCTGCTGCGCATCGGGCCCGGGAACAGCATATACCACCGGCATCAAAGCGGCCACCCCGCCTCCCAGGCGCTTTGTCGTGCGCGGCCATGAAGTCATCGACACTGCTTCGGACAAAACGCTTTTTTTCAAGGGCATGGGCTATTCGCCCTTCATGCCGGGTGAGAGCCCGCTTCGGGGCGACCATCCGGCCAATGACGGACGCTACGCGGAGCATCTCGGCCTGATGCAGGACATGGGCGTCAATTACCTGCACGTGTTTCCCATGAAAATGCCGCCGAAATTCTTCGAGGCCCTGGACAAAACCGGCATGCTCTATGGTCAGGATATCTTTGTATGGGCTTACGAGGAAGATTTTCTCGATGAAGCGTTTCTCGCCAAAACCATTGAAGACATCAAGGCCGCGATCGACCACACCTACGCGGTCGGCAGGCCGGACCGGCTCGTACTGTTCTCCATCGGCGATGAACTGCAGCCCGACTCGGTCGTGCGCACTGATCAGTGCCACCCTGACGTGCGCAGTTTCACAGGCAAGCACATCTCGGTTGCGAACCGTACGCCCACCGAAATCGCCCTGGCCCGGCTGATCGACGCTGCCATGGACTATGAACTGACCCGCTACGGGCAGCGCCATCTGTACTGCCACACGAGCTGGACCCATATCGGGCCACTTGCAAACCGGCCCGACCTTGAAGTTCCGGAAGAGAACGCCGTCAACCCTGACCTTGGCGATCTTGTATGTCTGAACGTCTACACCTATGCCCGCGGCGTGACGACCTCGCCGCCGGGGTCCGTGACCGGCACCACCTACCAGGGCTACGTGGAAGAGCTGGCAGCGCAGACCGGAAAACCCGTATTTATCACCCAGGTCGGTTTGTCGACCTCGCCCTTTGAGCCCAAGCCCTGGGTGCCGGGATTCGGCGGCCACCGTGTAGAGGACGTTCCCGAGGCCTTTGCCGATGTGTGGCGCGACGTACAAACCGCACAGGGGCGGGAAAAGATCTGCGGGCTCTCTTTTTTTGAGCTCAATGATGAGTGGTGGAAAAGCGGCGAGGACGGCCTTGATGCGACCCGCCACAACGAAGAAGACCCGGAGGAGTGGTTCGGAATTTTCTCAATCGGCCCGGATCGGCGCTTAAAGCCCAAGGGCCGTATTGCCGAAACCATCAAGACACTTTTTACAGACGAGTGAACAGGAGGCATCTGTATGCATTTCATCATTACCGGCCGTGACGGAAGCGATGCCGGAGCACTTGAACGCAGAATGAAGGTTAGAGAAGCGCACATGCGCGGTATCGACGAACTGGTTCATAAAAAAAGCCTGCTCTATGCCGCGGCCATGCTCAATGAGGCGGGCGCCATGATCGGCTCGGTCATGATCGTTGACTTTGAATCGCGGGAAGCCCTTGACCTCTATCTGGCGACAGAGCCGTACGTGACCGGCAATGTGTGGGAGCACATTGATGTGACGCCCTGCAAAATACCGCCCGTTTTTCTGAACTAACACCGCCGGGATAGCAGGAGTTGTCACACCGGTAACAAGACTGTGTCGCAAAATGTCATTCTGAGAAGCCGAAGGCGCCGAAGAATCTCTGCTTTTTATATAAACTAACAGCTTATGCTAAGCTGGCGATCCTTCGCTTCGCTCAGGATGACATACCTTCTGTTAATTGCGGCACAGCCTCTCCGCCGGAATGACGGACGTGCTGGATTTCTAACCTTTTACGGCGTCATTAAACATGCTATTATATTGGCCGTTAAAAAAATCCAGCCGCTGAAAGGATTTTAAAAACCATGCCACCCCGTTTTAATTTCCAAAAAGAATTCGGCCCCATCACCAAGCTTGCCGGCGTGCACGTGCCGGCCTTTATCCTTGATGCCGGTGAGCCTGTGCTGTTTGACCCGGGCGTTTCAGCCTTCGGCCCGATGTATTTGAAGGAGCTTGCCGCGCGTTTCGGCGCGCGCGTGCGCGAAGGGCTGCTGATGCTGCTGACCCATTCACATTTTGACCACTGCGGCGCAGCGCCCTATCTTTTGCGGGCCATCCCCTGCGCCCGCATCGGCTGCAGCCCGCATGCCGCTGATGTGCTGCAGAAGGAAAAAGCCATCGCCCTGATCCAGCGCTTCAACGCCGAGTACGAAGAGCGCATGCGCGAGGAACTGCAGGGACAGGACACGTCGTTTACTGCGCTGCCGGTCAGCCTGCGCCTGAGCGAAGGCGACACGGTCAAACTCGCAGGAGGCACGCTCGAAATTTTTGAAACCCCGGGCCATACCAAAGACTGCCTGTCATATCTGTGGCAGGAAAGGGGGATACTTTTCGCGGGCGAGGCAGCCGGCGTTTACACCGATGGTGAATTTCACAGCGTGTTCCTGTCCGACTACACGAGCTACATTACCTCGATCCGCAAGATCATGAGGATTGGGCCCGATGCCCTGTGCGTTGCCCACGCAGGCGTGCTTGAAGGCGCGGCAGCGGTTGCGCAGTATCTGCAAGCCTCGCTCGACACGGCTGAAGCCTATCGCGAAAAACTTGAGCGCAGCCTGAAGCGCCACAGCGATGACGTTGAAAAGGTTGTCGAGGAAATCACCCACGAGGAGTGGGACAGCCAGAGCGAGCCGGTCATCAACCGCAACCCGTTCATGACCAATCTCAGGGCAAAAATACAGGCAATCCTGCGACTGCGCGAGCACTAGTCCCCGCCAGGCCTCTTTCTTGCGCCTGCAACAAACCAGAGCACCGTGTCTTTGAAAGGTACTGTCATGCATACAAAGCACAACCGCCCGGCAAAAGCAGGAAAGCACCTCAAACAGCCCGGTTCTTCGCCCGGCAGCCTGGTGTTCACGGGCGAGCGGCTGCAGGACAGCGTTTCCCTGCAGCTTACCCAGTTCACCGAAACATCACTTCGCACCTTTACGGAAACGGCCGTCGATGCGCTGCTCGGCCGGCTTGACCCGCAGCAGGTAAACTGGATAAGCGTCAGCGGGCTGCACGATACCGCGGTCGTTGAAGCGCTCGGCAGCCGCTTCGGCATCGATCCGCTGGTGCTGGAGGACATCCTGCACACCGGCCACATGCCCAAGATCGAGGAGCATGACACCTACGTGTTCTTGACCCTGAAAATGCTGAATATGTGCGCGGACGGCTCCATTGAACACGAGCAGATCAGCCTGCTGCTGGGTGACTGGTGGCTGGTGACGTTCCAGGAAAAAGAAAGCCCTGTTTTTGAGGTGATCCGTGAACTGCTCGCAGCCGGCACGGGGCGCCTGCGAAAACGGCGGGCCGACTACCTGTTCTACCGCCTGCTGGACACCATTGTCGACCACTACTTTGTCATCCTCGACGGCATGGAGGACAACCTCTCGCAAATCGAAGAGGCGGTGCTGGAACAGAACGGAGCGAACATATCGGGGAAAATCCTTGCCGCGCGTAAAAACATGCTGTCCCTGCGGCGCACTGTTCTGCCGCTGCACGAATCCATGCGCCTGCTGGCGCAACACGACGTAGCGCTGATCTCGGAGGGCACATGGGGATTCCTCGATGATGTCCGAGACCACCTCGCTCACATGGGCCAGGCTGTTGAACACGCCCGTGACATGGTCAGCGGCCTGATGGATCTTCACATGACGCTCAATGCCAACAAAATGAACAATGTCATGAAGACCCTGACCGTGTTCGCCTCCATTTTCATGCCGCTCACCTTTCTATCGGGCGTATACGGCATGAACTTCGAATTCATACCCGAGCTGGGCTGGCGCTGGGGCTATCCGCTGGTGCTCGGTGTTATGGCAATCACTGCCGGGGGCATGCTTCTGTACATGCGCCGCAAAAAATGGCTGTAGCACGGCCGCCCGCCCCTTTTCCTATCGGGTTCGGGATCGGAAAAACCGGCTAACGAAACGAAATGACGATTGCGATGTATTAAAAGCAGATGTAGCGTGGGTGCAGCAAAGCGAAACCCACGGGTATATCTATATTCGTTAATGGTGGGTTTCACCCACCCTACGGTCTTCGACAGGCTCAGGGCGAACGGTCGGTATTCTTAAGGCTATGGTATTCAGGAAAATACGCGCAACGGTGTTTTCCCTCCACACGGCCTGCTGTTCAAAAATGCGCAGATGCAAGGCGCGCGAAATAATTTGTAGATACTATGAAAATGGATCATTTGTGCTAACGTCAAGTCTCACGTTGGGTACGTACCACCAGATACGTATTATCCTATTTACAAAAGGAGCGAGAGATGAAGCACACACAAATGATCCTGCAA
>VGSH01000174.1 GCA_016875025.1 Deltaproteobacteria bacterium | reverse complement strand
TGTCATGCAGGTGTTTGGCGGAAGGACAGGGATTCGAACCCTGGAAACGACGTTAGCCGTTTAACGGTTTTCGAGACCGCCGCCTTCGACCACTCGGCCATCCTTCCGCAGCGGGGTTTCAAATCAGGGGCACATTATAAGCGATTTTGCGGATATTACAAGAATATTGTGGGGTTGGATGCAAAGCATTGTTCAAAATCCTCCATCAGCTTGAAAAAAATCGTCCGTTCGCCCTGAGCCTGTCGAAGGGTAAACGGATCATGTGTCGTATGTATAATCCGTTCATGGTTCGACACGCTCACCACGAACGGGCAGTAGTTTTTTGGGCGGGTGTGAACCCGCCAATTTTAAAGGATAGTGGCGGGTTGGCACCGCCCTACACGACTACTCCTATAGAAAGGGTGCGCCATGCGCACCGCGGGCAACATAGCTCTGAATGGTGCGCACGGCGCATCCTGTGTCTACACGATTAGATCTCTCCCTTCGGTCGAGATGACATGTGGGCGGGAGATATTAAATGGTTTCGATGCGGGCGCCGAGCTGTTGCATTGAGGGGACAAATGAAGGATAGGTGACCGCGACCGCCTCGGCTGTATCGATTGTGGTCGTGCCGCTTGCCCGCAGGCCTGCAATTGCCAGGGCCATGACGACCCTGTGGTCGTGGTGTCCGTTGACAGCTGTTCCCTGAAGGGGCGAAGCATCTATGACAAGGCCGTCAGGCAGCTCAGTGACCCGCGCGCCCATTTTTTGAAGCTCCCTGGCCATGACCGCGATGCGGTCGGTTTCCTTAACCCGCGCCTGGGCCACATTTTCCAAAATCGTCTGCCCATCGGCAAAACAGCCCATGACCGCCAGGGCGGGCAGGGCATCGGGCGTAGCATTGATGTCGAGGCGGCAACCCTTGAGTGAGCGGCCACGCACACGCAGGCCTTCAGGTGTTTCGCTTATATCAGTTCCCATCTGCCGCAGGTAGTCGACAATGGCCTTGTCGCCCTGCACGTCCTGCAGGTCGAGTCCGTCCAGATACACATCCGAATCGGTGAGCGCTGCCGCGCACAGGGGAAACGCCGCAGACGACCAGTCGGCCGGAATCGTTTTCTCAAAAGCGCGGTAACGCTGGTTGCCGGGTACGACAAAGCGGGTATAGCCTTCACGGGTGTAGCTGATCCCTTGTTCGTCAAGCCATGCGAGCGTCATATCGATATAGGGCAGCTCAGAGGGATTCTCAACGATGATCTCTGTTTCGCGCTGGGCAAGCGGGCAGGCGATCACAAGGCTTGAAACGTACTGTGATGACTTGGAAGCATCAAGTACAACGCTGCCGCCGCGCATGCGGCCTCTTACGGAAAGCGGCGGGCAGCCGGGGCGGGCATGGAAGATGACGCTGCAGCCGAGCTTCTGCAGAGCATCGGTCAGGGCCTGAACCGGGCGGCTTTGCAGCGATGCATCACCGGTGATATTAGCCTGCATGCCAAGGGCAGCCAGGACACCCAGCATCAGGTTAGTGGACGTGCCGGAATTGAGCATGTCGAGTGTGGTGATGGGCTGCACAGGGTGTGGCCCGAATCCGGTAATCTCAATGCGGTCATCGGACTGCACGATTCGCGCTCCCAGTGCCCGGCAGGCATCGATTGCTGCCTGTGTATCCTCGGAGACAAGGGGCCGGTGCAGCACGGAGGTGCCGTCTGCAAGGGCCGCGATCAGCACAGCCCGGATCGTATGCGATTTTGAGGCCGGGATGGCAATGCGCCCCTGCAGGCGCGCAGCCGGCTCAACCTTCAGGATCATGACAGTATGTCCTCCATCAGCTGCAGGTCCGGAGCAATGCCGGTCCACAGGCGGAACTGCTCGGCGGCCTGGCTTATGAACATTTCGATGCCGGGTATCACGCGGCAGCCATTCTGTGCGGCGCTGCGCAGCAGTAGCGTTACAGGCGGATTATACACGCCGTCAAATACGATCATGTCATGCAGTTTTTCAGCTGGAACCGGCGTTTCGTCAACGTTCGGGTGCATACCCACGGATGTCATGTTGACGAGTACGTCGGTTCCATCAGGGTTTAAATTATTGAGTGCGCCCGCTGTGCAGCCAAGCTCGCGGGCAAGTTCTGTTGCCCGGGATACCGTACGGTTAAGCATGGTAACGCGGGCACCCTCATTGATGAGCGCAACTGCCGCAGCCCGGGCCGCGCCGCCCGCGCCCAGCAGGGTAACGCGTTTGCCTTGCAGCTCCGTTCGTTTCAGCAGGGGTTGCACAACACCGGCAGCGTCGGTATTGCAGCCCGTCAGGCGCCCGTCACGGTTGAGCACGGTATTGATTGCACCGATTTTTGTGCTCATCTGATCAGTCTCATCCAGATACGGCATAACTACCTGCTTGTGCGGCATGGTTATGCTGAAGCCGCTCAAAAGGCGGCCGAAGCTGCCCATGAAGTCGTCCATGTCATCAGTAAGAAAATTCAGGTAGAGCATGTTCAGGCCGTAGTGCTGGAACAGGCGGTTGAACAGGATATAGCCCCGGCTTTTGCTGACCGGGTTGCCGATCAGGCCGAAGAGCTGTGTGCCGGCCTGCAGCCTGCTGAGGTTATACACTGAGCGCATGGTCTCAGCAGGAATCTGGCCCGGGGCGGATTCTTTGCCTGCGCCGAGACTTGCGAATGTGAGCAGGGCACCGAACGCGGGCGCGAGTATGCGGCTGACTTCGCCTTTTTCACCCATGCAGATGCCGATACAATCCCGGTCGGCAGCGCGGATGAGATCAAGCATACGCAGGTTGTCCGAGATACGGTTGGCAAAGCTCGCGATCTTGACCACATCGGCCCCGGTCGCGGCGATTTCGCGGTAGATAGCGCTGAGGTCGGCCGGTGTTTCAGCGTAGTTGTGGCTCGAGACAATGATACGGGTTTTGCCTTTGATGCTTTGCAGGCGGGGCAGGGCCTGCCAGCCCAGGTTGCAGTCGATGTATTCTGCTCCGAGGGTGATCGCCTGTTCGAGCAGGGTGAGACGTTCAGCATCGGTTCCGGCGAACCTGCCGTTTTCTTCACGGGGCGTGATGGTAATGATGACCGGCGTGGGGCGATTGGCCAACAGCAGCGGCAGGTCCGGGTTTTCGATATAATCAAGGCGCAACTCGAGCAGGTCGGCCAGCGGGGCTGCGGCCTGCATGTCGCGCAGCGCGTCCTGCGTGTTTGTGGCGGTAATGGGTATGCAGATCATAATCGTGCTGGTGCTCCTGTTCGGCGGCATCAATGTGATGCGGCTTTGCCTGTGGCAGTGCGCTGATTGTAGGCAAACAGCGGGTGTTTGTCAATTATGACAACTTCGCAAAAAGTCCATCTGCGGCGTTGCGCTTCATCCTCAGTCACTGCGGCGTACGGCAAGTACGCCTCATTCCATCGGATTTGCGCGCCTTGCATATGGAGCTTTTTACTTTGTTGTCTGTTATTGACTTTTTACAGGACCATCAATTATGACTGGGGGCTATGGGCGGAAATCAGCAGTGTGGCGGGCGGTGTGCTGCGCATCGGTTACGCTGTTTGTTGGGAAACCTCGGTATATGAGAATTCCGTAAGCCTGGCATTTTCTTTTGCATGCTCTATTGTCATGCTCACGATATTGCCGCTGACATCGATATCAATATAAATATTTTCGCTTATTTCTTTTGTTTCTTTGATTGAATTTTCAGTGAATTCAACAAGTGCTGTATCGGTATCGGGAAAATATTTTACTTTCATTGGTTCCTTAGCGCTTGTTCCAAAATACTGTTGTTTTTACGCAGGCACGTTCCGGGAGCAGTTTTTTTACTCTTGTCGGCTATTCTTATCGTATACACATAGGCTGTCAATCCTTTTTTGCTTTCAAAAATTAATGGTCCCGTAAAAATTTTTTTTGGTGTCATTGCGAGGAGTCCCGCTCCGGTAGGACGACGTGGCAATCTCGTTTTTTTATGTACTTGGAAACATGGAGATTGCTTCGCTTCGCTCGCAATGACCTCTTGGGAGACTTTTTGCGACTTCATCAAAAACTTAATGATAGCGCGCATGAATTTGCTGTCTTACCACAAAATCGCTATCAGGGCACTGGTTCGCACTACCTGTCTGCAAGTTAGCGCTTGTATGGGCATGAGGCTTCATGGTATATTTTAAAGTCTGACAGGCGGTTGAAAAACGCCCATCTGCTGCGTTGCGCTTCGATGCATTGCGACTATTGCGGCCTACAAAACATGGTATCGCGCGCCTTGCATCCGGGCATTTTTGAACAGCCTGAGTAAAAAGGCTTTTCAACACCCTCAATCAAGGCATTGTCAGGGCTGTGCATTGTGTCCATGGTGCATTGGCCGCGGGTACGATTGGAAAAAGGTGATAATGATGAAAACCGGCATGCGTATCGGCATCGGCTATGATGTTCACTGCCTGGTCGAGAACCGTCCCCTGATACTGGGAGGCGTGACCATTCCTCACAGCCGCGGCCTGCTGGGCCATTCCGACGCTGACGTGCTGCTGCACGCCATCAGCGATGCTGTGCTGGGAGCTGCGGGACTGGGAGATATCGGCCGGCATTTCCCCGACACGGATCCGGCCTGGAAGGGCGTTGACAGCCGCAAGATCCTGGCAACCGTGGGCGAACTGGCGCGCGAAAAAGGCTATGGCTGCGTGAATGTCGACGCGGTCGTGGTTGCCCAGAAACCCAGGCTTGCTCCGTACATGGGCGATATGCGCATCAATGTGGCTGAATGCCTCAGCATACCTGTTGAGGATGTCAACATTAAGGCGACCACCACCGAGGGGTTAGGCCCCGAGGGCCGGTGCGAGGGTATCTCGGCCCAGGCCGTTGTTCTGCTGACGCACTC
>VGSH01000173.1 GCA_016875025.1 Deltaproteobacteria bacterium | reverse complement strand
TGACCGCTCGCGCAAGCAGACCCTGGTGGATTACGGCTTCCGCCTGCCCTCGGCGCTTGACAACCGCCCGCTCACCTTTGAGGAATTCAACGCCAGGGTGCGCCAGCTTGTCTATATTTCAGCCACTCCGGCCGAGTACGAGCTGCAGCAGGCCGGAGGCCGCGTGGTGGAGCAGATCATACGGCCGACCGGCCTGATCGATCCGGCCATCGAGGTGCGCCCGGTTGCCGGCCAGGTTGATGACCTTCTGGAGGAAATCCGCAAACAGGTTGAGAAGGGCGAGCGAACACTCGTCACAACCCTCACTAAACGCATGTCCGAGGACTTGACGGAATATTACAAGGAGCTGGGCGTTCGGGTTGAGTATCTTCACTCCGAGGTTGAAACACTTGAGCGCATCAAAATAATCCGCAGCCTGCGCCTTGGGGAGTTCGATGTGCTGATCGGCATCAATCTGCTGCGCGAAGGCCTTGACCTGCCCGAGGTTTCGCTCGTTGCGGTTCTGGATGCCGATAAGGAGGGCTTTCTGCGCTCGGAACGCTCCCTGATTCAAACCTGCGGCCGCGCAGCGCGCAATGTCGACGGCCGCGTGATCCTGTATGCCGACGTGATGACGCGCAGCATCAGCGCCACGCTGCAGGAAACCGAGCGCCGCCGGGCTTTGCAGAAAACATATAACCGCGATAACAATATCACACCGGCGACCATTAAGAAATCAATCAGCAGTATTCTCTCAACCGTGTATGAAAAGGACTATGTTACCGTGCCGGTCGCGGCTGAGTCGCATGCCGAGTATCACAGCCTGAAGGAAGCGCAGGCGGAAATCAAAAAGCTCAAAAAACAGATGCTTGAAGCGGCCCGTGAACTTGAATTCGAAAAGGCGGCCGAGCTGCGCGACCGGATGCAGGCGCTTGAAAAAGAAATGCTTGAGCTTACTGGTTGATGGAAAATGAGTATTTTCTGAATACTACAGCCTGAATACACCTTCCGTTCGCCCTGAGTCTGCAGAAGGGGTCGAGATGGCACTGCATGTGTGGTCATAATAAAAAAACGAATCATCCGGCTTTATGTATCAAGAAACCCGGTTTCGTTCGGATAATACAATACGGTATGCTTTTAAACCTTGCTACGACTTGTGGCCTGTCTACAGTAGTGACTTGACAGGGGAAACGGGGTGTTTTTGCTCCACCCCCCTTTGTAAAAGGGCCTTTCTGCCCTCCCCCTTTGTAAAAGGGGGGTAGGGGGGATTTTGACATGCTGAATTATAACAAGAATCTGAAACAGGCATCTCAAAAGCTCAGAGGCTCTATGACTGATGCAGAACTTCTGCTTTGGTCAAAGCTTAAAGGCAAACAGGTGAAGGGCTTACAGTTTTATCGGCAAAAAATTATAGGCAGCTATATTGTTGATTTTTATTGCGCGAAAGCAGGTCTTGTTATTGAAGTCGATGGCGGACAGCATTATACGGTGGCCGGGCGCAGCGCCGATGCTGATCGTGATCAATACCTGCAGTCGTGTGGACTTAGAGTTCTTAGATATTCCGATAACGATGTGCTGACAAATATTGTCGGGGTTGTAGAAAGCATCTATGCATGTGTATAAATCCCCCTGGCCCCCTTTGGTAAAGGGGGAATTTTTTTAAAACAAAAAGACCTTGGACAACCGTCTGAACGGTACAAAAAGTAAGGAGATGCTAAAAAGAAGAATGCTCTGGCCTGAGTTCGGCCAAGGGGGGCATGATGACACTGCATGTATAGTGAGTTTGTAAATGCTCTAGAAACCGCTGTCTGCCCGTGCGGTGGGCTTTATCCACTCGCCGGTTGAGGCATCGACGGTCTGTACGGCGGGTATCGAATCGGCAAGGCCTTTGAGGAGCAGCTTTTTTGCTTCAGCATCGCGCACCAGCCTGTTGCGGCTGCACATGACAATTGCCAGAACGCGCCTGTCGTTGCGCGCTGCGGTTGCGGCAATTGAAAATCCTGCCGCGCGGTAGTATCCTGTTTTCAGGCCGTCGCAGCCGTCAACGCTTTTCAAGAGGTGGTTGTGGTTGCGCATGATGAATTCATTGGTACGGAACGGGCGGGTTTCGGTTGAGGTGTAGCGCAGGGTTGTATCATGCCGGAGCAGCTCGCGGCACAATTTGGCAATATCGCGGGCGGTGGTGCAATCGGGTTTCTGCCCTTGTGAGGGCGGAAGTCCGTGCATGGAATGGAATTCGCTGCCGGTCATTCCCAGCTGACGGGCCCGCTGGTTCATGCGCTCAATGAACGCCTGCCGACTGCCCGCAACATGTTTTGCAAGGGCAAACGCCGCGTCGTTTGCCGATTTGATCATAAGGGCATAGAGCAGCTCTTCCACGCTGAATTGTTCACCCCGCCGCAAATACACCTGAGATCCGCCCATGCTCTCAGCCTCAGCGCAGGCGGTGACCGTGTCTTTGAGCGTTATCTGTTTGTTTTCGAGCGCTTCAATCACAATCAGAAACGTCATCAGTTTGGTCAGGCTGGCCGGGTACAGGCGCGCGTCGGCATTGTGTTCGAATAAAACCCGGCCGGTGTCTGTATCAATCAGCAGCGCCCCGGCATAGGGGTCCTTTGAGACTACCGGAATTGGCGCCCGTGCGGCAGAGGCCAGAGAAGCGGTGCAGGTGATGGTGATGATGCAGAAGACGAATATAGAAGCCCGTGTTGCGCGGTGTTTCATTTTATCTCCGCGTAGGTCTATATAAAAATTGTCTTAGTATAAAGTCAATGACGGGGCATGTCAAGGCAGAACGGCCTGCGCGGCATGCCGCTTAATAAACGCATCGGAGAAAAACGGAATTTCTGAAGGATTAGAAAAAAGTGGGGTGAGTGAAGGGGTTCGAACCCTCGGCCTCCAGGGCCACAACCTGGCGCTCTATCCGGCTGAGCTACACCCACCACAGAAGAATTTTGTATTATAGCCGGGTTTTTAAAAAAATCAACGGGCTTTTTTCGCGGCAGGCAGCGTCCGGTGCGTAAGCTTCAGCCGATTGCCACCATGCGCTCGACCGCCCGGCGGGCTTTGGCGGCCAGCTCTTCCGGCACGCGCACTTCGGGCTGCATGCGTTCAAGCGACCACATGATTTTTTCAAGCGTTATTTTCTTCATATTGGGGCACAGGGCATGCCTGCTGGCGGGATAAAATGTCTTGCCGGGATTGTCTGCCCTCAGGCTGCACATCACGCCGAGTTCGGTGGCGATAATGAATTCGGTCGCGCTGCTGTTTTTGGCGCTGTTCAGGATGCCGGTTGTTGACAGCACCTCATCTGACAGGTCAAGAACCGCTGCCGAACATTCCGGATGCGCAAGCACGACTGCGCCCGGGTGAGCGTCCTTCTGGGCCTGCACGTCTTCGGGCAGGATCTTGGCATGCGTCGGGCAGTAGCCCTGCCAGGTGATAAACGCGCGTCCGGTTTTGCGGCTGACCCAGTGGGCAAGGTACTTGTCCGGTATAAAAATAATCTCCTGATCAGCGGGCAGGGATTCGACGACCTTGAGCGCATTGGATGATGTGCAGCAGATGTCGGTCTCGGCCTTGACCTCGGCCGAGGTGTTGACATAGGCCAGCACCAGCGCGCCGGGATGCTGTTGCTTGAGTTCGCGCACGTCCGCGGCCGTGATCATGTCAGCCATGGGGCACCCGGCATTCGGGTCGGGCAGCAGGATCGTTTTCTCGGGTGCGAGAATGGAGGCTGACTCGGCCATGAAATGCACACCGCAAAACACGATAACATCGGCATCAACTTTAGCCGCGATGCGGCTCAGGCCCAGTGAATCGCCGGTATGGTCGGCAATGGCCTGCACTTCGTCCCTCTGGTAATTGTGCGCCAGGAGAACGGCGCGACGCTGCTTTTTGAGGGTGGTTATTTTTTCAATGATTTCCGTGTCGTTCATGATGTCGCATCCTTTATTGATGAAGTCGTAAGAAAAACGTCACACCGGTCCGCCGAGGGCGGATAAATTCCAACCGGTGTCCAGTGTCTTTGCAGGCAATTAAAGCATTTTTCTAAATATTGTAGCCTTACTGTCATTTCGAGGAAGCGGAAGCGACTGAGAAATCTTAAAAACAAGATTTCTCCCTTCGGTCGAAATGACATTGTATATGCGGTTATAGTAAAATGAAAAATGCTCTAAAAGTTCTGGATTCCGGCCTTCGAGATTGTGCCTCAATGTGCGAAGTGTCATTCTGAGAAGCCGAAGGCGCCGAAGAATCTCTGCCTGTATATAAACCTGCTGCGTATGCTCAACCGGAGATCCTTCGCTTCGCTCAGGATGACATGCATTGTTGTTAATTACAGCAGAGTCTATTCGGTATGACGAAAAAATGCATTTTTTTATTTTTCAAAGCCTGACTTTTTCGACCACGTTATTATAATGACAGCTCAAGCCCGAGCTCTTTGAGCAGGGCCATGTCGGCATCGGGTGCGCGGCCCTTGACGGTCAGCAAATCACCGACAATCATGGCATTGGCCCCGGCTTTGAAGATCAAATGCTGTTCGTCGCCGAACACCTCAAGACGGCCGCCGCCGATCAGTATGTCCTTGCGGGGCATGAGAAAGCGCGCCAGCGCGATGATCCTGATCGCCTCCCAGCGGGGCATGCGAGCGCGGCTTGCAAGCGGAGTTCCCTCAATAGGCACCAGAAAGTTAAGTGGAACAGCGGCCGGGTCGAGCTGCCGTATCTCTTCAAGTACATCAACCCGGTCATTGTCGCTTTCGCCGAGGCCGAAAATCGCGCCGACGCAGACCTCAAGTCCGGCAGCCTTGGCACTTTGAATGGTTTCAATGCGCTCATCATAGGTGTGCGTAGTGCAGATGCGGGGAAAAAAATC
>VGSH01000172.1 GCA_016875025.1 Deltaproteobacteria bacterium | reverse complement strand
CGCAGCTTGACGGGATCAATGTTAAAGGTATTCGGATCAATATCAACATAGACCGGCGTAGCGCCCAGCAGCGATATCACCTCTGCTGTGGCGATAAAGGTAAAAGGCGTCGTGAAAATCGCATCCCTCGGCCCGACACCATACGCCATCAGCGGCAACAGCAATGCATCTGTGCCGCTTGCACAGGAAATGCAGTGCTTTACCCCGGCAAATTCGGCCAGATTTTTTTCAAGCTCTTTAACCTCTGGACCGAGAATAAAATTGCCATGATCGAGAACCGCTTTGATTCTCTGATCAACTGATTCGCGTATGGTTGCAAGCTGTGCTGCAAGGTCAACAAACTGCATTTTTGTATCCTTTCAATTAGAATAGAGATAAAAATCTTACCATGAACATCAAGAAAAGCACAAACGGGAAAGGATGTAACCTTACGCGGAAATTTATTTGTGTTTTTTCTATTTTCTTATTTTCCTACCTTTCATGATTTTCGTGGTTACGGGAGTTTTCCTGGGCTTTTTCGCCTTGAACGAATCATAGGGGCGTTCTCCATGGCGCATAGGTTCCGGCAGGGGAGCTTCCTCATCGAGATCAATGCATCGGACAATATCTGGTTTTTTAAAGATATAGCGCAGACCGCTTTCAGGGCAGCCCATAATACCTTTTTTGTCAGGAACAGGCAGCTTTACACAATGTCGGCTGACCCACCCGATTCTGCGGGCAGGTACACCGGCCATCATGGCATAATCGGGCACATCGCCGGTCACAACCGCTCCGGCAGCTATAAAGGCATAGCGGCCGATCGTTGTTCCGCAGACAATGGTTGCGTTTGCGCCTATGGTAGCGCCTCTTTTAAATAACGTTTTTTCGTAAAGTGCGTGGCGATTAACCTGTGAACGCGGATTTTTTACATTGGTAAGAACACAGGACGGACCCAGAAAAACATCATCCTCGACGATGGTTCCGGTATAGACTGAAACATTATTTTGTATTTTTACATTATTTCCGATGGACACATCATTGGCAATGTTGACGTTCTGCCCGATAATACAATTTGCACCTATACGTGCATTCTTCAGTATATGGGAAAAATGCCATATCTTTGTCCCTTTGCCGATTTCACATGGCTCATCAACATAGGCTGAAGGATGGACGAAATACTCTTCTGAAGCAGTTTTTCCTGCCGGTGCTACAGCCGGTTGCAGCGACCTGTCTTCAAGCGACGCCTGTGCAACGGCTAAGACCTGTAACACCCGTAGGCCCTCACGGCCGTCGGTGATGGGAGCTTTACGCGTTTCAATGCAGTGCAAAAAATGACTGCATTCCGCCTGCAATGGCTCAGACTTCTTAACCGAGACATATTCAGCTTCGGCTTTTTGTGGCACCGGAGCCCCACCCTTCCAGGAAATTTGATGCGGGTACAGCGTAATTTTTTTATCCCAGGGCTGCGTATCTTCAAATACAGCCATCTTTTTATCTGCAACGACAACAAGTTTTTGCTCCTTAAAAGGATGCAGCCAGGAAACAAAAATATGGCTGTTGATGCCGCTTGAAAACGAAAGGTGGGTGGTGGTTACGTCAGCAAGGCTGCTGTGCAGGTAGTTTGCTCCGTGTGCATACACATGCTCAGGCATTTCATGGCACAGTGCGAGTATCATGGAGATATCATGCGGCGCAAAGCTCCAGAGCGTATTTTCTTCGCGCCGTATTTTGCCGAGGCTTAGCCGATTTGAATAGATATACTGAATTCTCCCGAGCTCAC
Source organism: Deltaproteobacteria bacterium (assembly GCA_016875025.1). Classification (GTDB taxonomy): domain Bacteria; phylum Desulfobacterota; class WTBG01; order CAIYCZ01; family CAIRTM01; genus CAIRTM01. The sequence goes on along the minus strand of VGSH01000172.1, from coordinate 3,427 downwards.
CACTCTCAATAAGCTCCTGCAGCTTAATAAAAGCCGAGTGATATCTGAGCAGATGTCCAACCATGAGAATGCGGTCTTCTTTGTCCGCAATATCGCAGAGTTCGGCAGCCTGATCAACCTTCAACGCAAGGGGTTTTTCAACAAACACATCTTTGCCGTGCCGCAGGGCTTTGGCGGCATAGTCATAATGCATTTCAGCCGGCAGAGCTATGACAACACCTTTGATTTCCTTGTCGCGAAGAATCTCTTCGTAGCGTGTGGTAACTTCGATATCAGAATAGGTTGTCTGAATATTTTTTAGAATTTGGGGGCTGTTGTCGCAGACTGTTTTTAAAGCACCAAGATCATAATAATTCCTAACCAGGTTTTTCCCCCAGTATCCAGCACCGATGACTGCGATTTTTTTCATTACTTTAGTCCCCTTCCAACTGATGTTCCTTTGTGAGAACAGTGGGTTATCTTCTTTTGCAGCCTTTTAACATTTGATCTATATACCACCGAAACCATCGATTTTCCAACAAGAAATATTGAATTACGAATTTTTTCTGTTTTTTTAGTTTTGCATGTGCTAAATGATGAAGAACGTACTATATTTCACCGATTAAGCATTTTTCTTGACAGAGCCAACCTCTCTTGCGGCAAAAATCTTCGTGAAGTACTCCGCTATTTATCTCGAGCTACTATAGATTAATAAAATCTGTCTCAATGGCACAGGATACTTATGATAATACTCAGTATTGTTGGAGCGCGTCCGCAATTTATTAAAGCAGCGCCGGTTTCGCGGGCACTCAGAAAACATTGTCGGGAAATACTGGTACACACCGGCCAGCATTATGATCTCAATATGTCCGAGATTTTTTTTGACGAACTGGATATCCCGAAGCCCGATTATAACCTTGAGGTTGGCTCCGGCACTCATGGGCAGCAAACCGGAAAGATTCTCATGAAGACTGAAGAGGTCATGCTTAAAGAAAAACCAGATGGTGTCATCCTATACGGTGATACGAATTCAACCCTTGCCGGAGCTCTCGCTGCCAGGAAATTGCACATTCCGATTTTTCATGTTGAAGCGGGTCTGCGGAGCTTTAACATGATGATGCCCGAAGAACAAAATCGCATTGTGGTGGATCATCTTTCTACGCTCCGTTTTTGTCCGACCGACACAGCTGTGCACAATTTAGAAAAAGAGGGCATTACAAAGGGCGTTTTCAATACTGGTGACGTAATGTATGATGCTATTCAGTTTAATATGCGCCAGGCAGAGAAAACCCGCACCATGCAGGGATGCCTTAAGCAACTCAAGCTTATTCCTGAGTTCAATCAGGGCATGGGAGCTCTTTTTTCTGTACAGGAAAAACGCTATTATCTTGCTACAATGCACAGAGCTGAAAACACCGATAATCATGAGAGAATGGGAGAAGTCATTCGCTCCCTTGGCAGTCTGCGGCTTCCGGTCATTCTGCCATTACATCCCCGCACTAAGAAAATTGTTCGTGAACATTATGAGGCGCTTCCCACTAATATAATCTTTGTTGAGCCCATAGGGTACCAGCCGATGCTCTATCTCACGAAAAATGCAAAAATTGTCATTACAGATTCCGGTGGGTTGCAAAAAGAGGCATATTTTCTGGATGTGCCGTGTATAACTGTACGTGATGAAACCGAGTGGATAGAAACACTGCAGGACGGGTGGAACGTGTTGTCAAGTCCGGATGCGATAGCCTCGTATGTCGAACGGCCTGCTAGAGCAAAAAAAACTAAGAAATTATTTGGAGACGGAAACGCGGCTGAAAAAATTGTTGCTCTAATTAAGGAGACTACCTGCAGTCGTCAGTAACGGTACCGCCCCTTTAATCATTGCGAGCGGTGAACTTGTAGCGGCTCTCAAGAATTGCTATAAGCTATGGTAGCTATATATTAGTAGCGTTTTTCTTGATTCGAGTTATGTGTCCCCTCCCAAGGCCTTTGACCTCGCAACCCAGTTCAAAATAGCGTTTGATTTTTTCATCAGTCAAAATGCCGAAGCAGTCAATCACTGCGGTCGGGTGCCCTACCTTTTCAACCAGCCAGTCGGGTTCAATGTCGAGATAGGGTCTGTGCGGAACCGCTAGGATTACGGCGTCGCTATCACGCAGTGCTGCTTCAAGGTCGGCTTCAATGCGCTGGTTTTTCAGGCCGTCCTGGTTTCTGAAAAAGCGTGCCCAACTCAGGCCTGTAGCCGGATAGGAGTCCTGGCTTTCAAATTCCCACCAGTGGTCAACATACGGATCATGAACCCTGAGTTCCGCACCCATTTCCGTCAGCCGGCGCACGACGATTTCCGAGCCACTGTAGCGCGTGTCCCCCACATCCTGCCGGTAGGCAGCGCCCAAAAGCAGAACTTCTGCCGCGGCAATCGGTTTGTTCATATTGCGCAGAGCATCGCGCACAAGTTGCGCCACGCGCATGCCCCGGGTGTCGTTGATGTTAATGGCCATTTCGGTCATCTTTAAAATTTCGTCCTCAAAGCCCAGCAGGTGCTTGTAGGACCACATTCCCAGTCCTCCGTCTTTGGGCAGACAGTACCCGCCAATGCCCGGGCCCGGAAACATGATATTGTTGTGGGTCGGACGCATCTTGATGGCGTTGATAACCTTGACCAGGTCAACACCGTTGCGCTCGGCAAATACGCTCCATTCGTCCAGAAACGCGAGCATTGACGCCCTGAAACTGTTTTCAACAATTTTGGCGGTCTCCGATTCAATCGGCCTGTCCATAACCGTCAGCGGATAGTCGCGCGTGTTGAGCACATCTTCAAGGAATTTTTTTACCCGGCCGCGGGCCTCATCATTGATGCCGCTGCAGACCCGCCAGAAATTTTTGATGCTGTCAACGTACTCCTTGCCGGGCATAACACGCTCATAGCTGTGGGCCAGCAGGGGGTCAGTTGTAATGCCGCGGTTTTTGAAAACCTTCTTCATGGCCGGATAGGCAATCTGCTCGGTTGTGCCCGGAGGAACCGTGGTTTCTATCAGGACCAGGGCTTTGGGTTGAATGCGCTCGGCAATCACCGTGAGAGACTCTTCCAGCGCCTTTATGTCGGCCTGGCCGTCACAGACATTACCGAGTGAATTTTTAATGTAGTCGCACTGAACATCTACAACCACGACATCCGCCAGCGATAAAACATCATAGATATAGGTGGCGATGAAGGTCTTTTTTTCATTGACCGTGCGGGCGATGATGACATCAACCTGCGGATCTTCCGATGTGACCGGTGGAATCCCCCGATTGATATAGCCAATTTTCCAGAAGCTGCGCGGGCTGGGCCGCTGCATGCCGATGACAAAGTAGGGCGAGTTGCCCTTATCGTCCTCACTGTCAGCCACAACACCAGCCATTACGGAGCCCACGAAACCAAGCCCGATAACGACAACGATTTCGCGGC
>VGSH01000171.1 GCA_016875025.1 Deltaproteobacteria bacterium | reverse complement strand
ATGTTTTTTTTCGTTTGCAACCGTATTCTTCTTCTGGCCTGGGCCTCAGAAGAGAAAAGGGGGGCAAACAGGGGACATTGTTGAATGAGTTGAATAAGTATGATAGGGTTCCGGTCAAGGGCAGCGCAATTGTTGTCAGGAGGAGCCGACAGATGCCACGGCAAGAGCACAGGGGCGCGTGGGGCAGAATCATTTTTCCCCTGCGAAACTGCACTGCAATGCAAACTGCCTGCAGGACATGCCATGCTTCAACGTGATACAGCCGGCCTGAGCGATACGGGCAGAAAGCGCAGCAACAATGAGGACGCTTTTCTGGTTGACGATGAACACGGGCTTTATGCTGTGGCCGACGGCATGGGCGGGCACCTGGCCGGCGAGGTTGCCAGCGCGATGGTGATCGACAGCCTGAGGGCGGCCGTCGCCAATCCTGACGCAGCCTCTCCGGCGGCTGCGTCTGCATCCCGGACGGCGGAAGCCGCCAAACTGCTGGCCTGGATCAGGGATGCAAACCGAAGGGTGTATCAGCGCTCGCAGAGCGACGCGCACTGCCGGGGCATGGGGGCAACCATTGCAGCGCTGTATTGCGTGCACAACCGGATTATCACCGCCAATGTCGGCGACAGCCCCGTGTACCTGGTGCGCGGCAATGACATTGAAATGATTTCGGCCATGCATACCGTGGCTGCGGAGCAGGCTGCGGCGGTTAGCGAATACAGGGAGCTGCTGTCTGGAATGTACCGGCATATGCTCACGCGGGCTGTCGGCATTGAAGCAGATATAACGCCGCATATACTGGAGACGGACTGCCGCGCAGGCGATGCCTTCATTGTATGCTCCGACGGGCTCAGCAATGCGGTTGCCACCGCCGAGATGTCCGCCATCGTGCGCCGGGCCGGAGCAGCTGAGGCCTGCCGCAGGCTTGTCGACCTGGCCAATGCGCGCGGCGGGGATGACAATATAACGGTTATCGTGGTTAAAACGCTTAACGCTTAAGGACTGATTATGCCCATGCAGAAATTTTTGTGGACAGTGTGTGTTGTGTGGGTATTGTTTCTGGCTGGATGCCTGCCTTCCGGCAAGGCGCGCACACCGCGCCTGTCCGATGACGCGCTTATTTTTTCTCAGGCGCAGCAGGCGCTTGACGCGCGAGATTTCCATGACGCCGCAAGCCTTCTGCAGGTTTTTCTGCGCGAGTTTCCTGACTCAAAACGCTATACCTGGGGCCTGCAGCGCATGGGCGAAGCCATGGAGGGCCTGCTGAAGAACTATTACCTGCAGCCGCTTGAGCGCGGCCGGGATGAGCGCGCCGCGCGTGAGGCATTCCTTGCATCCTACGGCAGCTACGGCTGCTGGAAGACTGACAGCAGCCGTGTGAGCTATGACGGCAGCCATTACCGCAGGCTGCTTGCCGATTATCCCGACAGCAATATAGCCGATGAGGCCGCCTACCGGCTGGTGCTGCTGAACACCGACCCTGAGGGCCGGCCTGAAAGCATCAAGCGTGAGCTGCAGTATTTTGAAGAAGTGCTTGAGCGCTACCCCACCACATCCTTCCGCTATGAAATTTTTTATGACATGGCATATCGCTGTCACCGGCTCTACGAGCTGTATTCGTATTCACATCAGCCGGGAGAAGCCGACCGGCAGCAGGCGCAGCTCTACAGGGAAAAGGCCGTGTACCTCTACTCGCTGGCGCTTAAAAGCCCGCAGCACGGCCTGTTCGCCGAGAAGGCCTGGAAAAACCTGCAGGATCTGGAAGATGGCCGCCGGCTGTTCCCTTAACGGGTATCAATACACTTTTTGCAGGGCTTGTACCCGGCCCGCAGGGCCGCTCCAAGGCTGTTAAAACCGGCGGTGCAGTTTTTGCAGGCATAGGCGGTGCAGCCGGGCGCATGAAACACACGCGAGCCGGTATTGCCGCGATAGTAACCCGTTACTTCCCCGGATTTTTTAACCTGTTTGTGATCGGGCATGCGGCCGGTGCTCCGATACTTCCAGGGCGGAACCGGATCGCTCTGCGACCACAGGCCTAGGCCCTGAAGACGCGCGCTCTGCTCAAGGGCCGTCCATGCTTTCAGATCATTGGCTTTACAATAACGCCTGTAAACCCAGGCGCATCCCCGCTCGAGCAGCAGTTCATTCAGGCAGCCTTCGGCAGTGTGCACTTTTGCAACGGTACGCCCGTATTTGTCAATTTCGATAGGCTCAACCGTTACTTTTTTCTGCAGTACAAGATCGCGTGTGCAGGCGCGCGCCTGTTTGCCGAAGGGCTGGTCGAACTCGGGCGTATCAATGCCGTAGAGCCGGATCTGTTTTTTACCGCCTTCGTGCATGACCACCAGTGAGTCACCATCAAGAACGGCCGCACAGGTTCCCTGCCAGGTTTCAGCCCGGGCAGCGACGGCAAGGCTGAGGATCAGCGCGCACAGGATGTATTTTTTTAACGATGGGGCCATCCGTGTATCTCCCTGTGCGGTCCTGATATACTCGACAAACCCCAGTGTAGGGCAAAACCCGCGGGTGCGCAAGACCCCATTGCACGCTTGATTGATTGCACGCGCTTTGCTATTGTTGCACAGCAGCCCGACTGCAGGGAGCGGTTTAACCCGAGAGGCCTTCACTTCAAACCGGCACGGATCGATTTTTCAGGCACATGGCGAAGGAAATTATCATCCCCATGTTTGCCGGCATCGGCAATGCGCTGCTGGCCGTGCCCCTGGTGCGGCAGGTACGACAGCGCTGCCCCGAATGCCGCATGACGGTTCTGGCCGGATCAGGGCCAATTGCCGAAGTGTTCGCCCGTCTCAGCGAGGTCGAGGATGTTATGGCGTGCACAAACGGCACTGCCGGCCTGATCAGGGCAGGCATCGCGCTTCGGCTGCGGCGCTGCGAAATTTTTCTGATCCCGGCCCCTTCGCGCCGCTGGCAGTACCTGCTGATGGCCGCCTGCGTCAATGCCCGGCGTACAATCATGCATGCCTACACTGAAAGGCCCTCATGCATCAGGCGTTTGCTTGGCTTCGAATCGATTGCCGCGCGCCCGGGCCTGCATGATGTGCACCAGAACCTGCTCCTGCTGGAGCGTCTTGACCCCGCGGGCGCTGCCCCGTGCGCCGAGCCCCCAGTTTTTCCGCTGCGCCAATCCGACCATGCCGCAGCTCAAGCCCTGCTGCAGCAGGCGGGCGCAGGTGCCCTGGACAGCAGACCAATTATCGTGCATGCCGGCAGCGGGGCAACCGCTCTTGCCGCTGCCAAGCGCTGGCCGCCCGCGCACTGCAACCGACTGCTGCGCGCGCTTGCGCAGTTGACCGACAGACGTATTATTGTGATAGAAGGACCTGATGAGCCCGGCCTGGCTGATGAGGTTCTGCGCGTTGAACCCGTTACCGGTGTCGTTGTTATGAGGCTGCGCGGCAACCTGGGAACGAGCGCGGCCCTGCTGCAGCGCTCGGCCCTGTATATCGGGTCCGATTCCGGGCTGGCGCATCTGGCCGCCGCGGTCGGCACACCCCCGGTCACGCTGTTCGGTCCGGCCGACCCTGACCGCATGTGTCCATTCGGCTACCGGCACCTTGTAGTGCAGGCGCGTACCGGTACGTGCCGCGCCTGCACCGGCTATCCCTGGCAGACGCGCTACCCGAAAATTACCTGCGATCATGATTACGCCTGCATGCGCGACATCACGGTCGATGATATTCTCGAGAAGGCGATACCGGTTTTACGGGAAGCGGACGCGCGAGGATAGCAGAACACTAAGCATGCAGGATAAAAGGCTGCATCCTGAATTTTGATTGATGTGGCGTGCAGGGCGCGATTTCGATACCGATCCCGATATCGAAAGCCCAAATATGATGAAGCCGTAAAAAGTCCCTGAAACGGTCATTGCGAGTCCCGACCAACATCGAAGTCGGGATAAACTGCGCGAAGCAATCGCCAAGTTTCTAAGTATTTGAAAAAACGAGATTGCCGCGTCGCTTCCGCCGTCGCCAAGGCTATGGCGGACAAGTTGCTCCCCGCAATGACATTGACTCTGACTTTTTACGACTCCATCAACCTTGAACTGTCGAACATTGAACTTTTTTACCCATGAACATCTACTTCAGGCTTACCAATTCAGGCGGCGGCGCGAATGTGCTTGTCGCAGGCATTGCCGCCGCACTCGCTCAGGCGGGACACACTGCGCGCATTGACTACCTGCCCCGCGCTGTAGATATGCTGCCCCCGGCCGGGGCTTTTTTCCCCGACCGTCAGGATGGAGCCGACATTGTGCACGGCGATACGTTTACCGGATATTACCCCTCGCGCAAGCCGTTTGTTTTTACCTTTCATCATGTGGTGCACGATGCTGCGCTAAAGTACCGCTCGACCGCGCAGCTGCTCTATCACGTGCTGCTCAAGCGCTGGGAGCAGCGCGCCCTGCGCAATGCCGCTGCGGTTGTATGCCCGAGCGAGTACACCCGGCGTGAACTCGAGCGCGTGTTCGGCTTTACTACTGCGCGCCTGATTTACAACGGTGTTGACACGGATTTTTTCAAGCCCGCTCCGGCAGCCCGCGAAAAGTATGCACTTGATCCGGACACAACCGTGCTACTGTTTACCGGCAACCTGATCAGGCGCAAGGGCGCTGATCTGCTGCCTGAAATCATGCGCGCACTGGGGCCCGGCTACCTGCTGCTGTTGACCTGCGGCATGCGCGGAACAAAGCCGCTGCCGATTGAAAACTGTTTAAGCCTCGGCTCCGTTGCAGCCGCGCACATGCCTGAAATCTATAACCTGTGCGATATGCTGCTTTTTCCAACGCGCCTTGAGGGCTTCGGCCTGAGTGTGGCAGAAGCGATGGCCTGCGCAAAGCCGGCTGTCTCCACCGCCTGCTCATCACTGCCGGAACTGATCACGAACACGGAAAACGGTTTTTTATGCGCCCGCGACAGTGTCGGCGACTATGTTGAAAAAATTCAGTGGCTGCGCGCACACCCGGCGGAGCGGGCGCAGATGGCAGCTGCCGCGCGGCAGCGCATTGTGGAGCGCTTCAGCCTGCAGCGCATGACCGACGGCTACCTCGCGCTGTACAGTGAACTAGTAGGCAGGCGCTCTCTATAAACCACCTTTGGGAGACATTTTTTCAGGTGGGATACACGCCAGGGGCACGGCATGCCGTGCCCCTTCTATGTGCAACTTTGTCAAGCCACAAAATCAATAGTCCGTTTTTTCAGGTTTTTATTGGCCGGTTTGCTCTGTCTCCTAACGGAAACTCCGTCAGGAAAACCTTCTATCCGTGTCGGCCCATGAGCCGAGCA
>VGSH01000170.1 GCA_016875025.1 Deltaproteobacteria bacterium | reverse complement strand
TGGACGATGTCGAGGCTTTTCGCAACGGCTATCCAACCACCGCCATCTTTGCCGCCAGCCCGTCGCTGATGGACACCGACATGCGGGTTTTCAAGCGCCTGCTCTATGAGCTTTTCCGCGGGGCATCAACGCAGGGTATTGCAGACGGCATGAATGCGGAATACCGGGCCGTGGCATGGGCGGAAATGAAACGCGGCCGGCCGCCATGGAAGATGGTTGATACGCTTTTTACGCTCGGTATTGACACGGTTTCGCGGTAGCTGCCCGGGTTATTTTACGAGCAGGTGCTGTTGAAACCATGCGCAGCATGCCTCAAGCGCGATGCTTCGATGTTGCGGATCACTGATGGTATGATCGGCGCCGTCGATAATAACAGGCCGGCCGACACGAGGGGCTGTTTCCTGGAGTTTTTCAGCATGCGAGACCGGCACGATAGCATCCCGGCTGCCGTGTATGATCTGCAGCGGTATATCTATACGCTCGGCATCAAGATGACAGCCGGCCGCATCCGTAAAAAAATCAGGTTTGAGCCGCGCAAGGTCATGAGGCGGGATATTGTCCCGGATACTTGACAGCTCATACGGCGTAGCCCAGACCGACAGGGCGTTAAACGGACGGCGCTGCGCATACAGCAGCCCCACAAACCCGCCAAGCGAGCTGCCCATCAGGCCGTTGTTTCGGCCAAGGCGATGATCGCTTTCGGCAAAGCGGACAAACGCGTCGAGCTCCTGCAGGCGCCGGGTTACGGTCGTGTCGGCTATGCTGCCGGTGCTGGCTCCGCAGCCGCTGAAATCAAAGCGCAGGGCCGCGATGCCTGAGCGGCAGAGGCGCCCGGCCAATTGCGTGAACTTCTCTGAGGCCATGCTGCTGAAAAGCCCGTGGCACAGCACGACCCATGGCGCGTTTTGGCGGTCTTCAGGGACGTGTAAAGCGCCGGCGAGGATTCGATCCGGCAGGGGAAGCTGAAATGCTTCGATCATAGATGAAGTCGTAAAAGTCTGAAAATGCTAATTTCAGGCATTCCGGCGCAGAGACTGTGACGCAACTCATTTTTTCGGTCATTTCGACCGAAGGGAGAAATCTTTGGTTCAAGAAAATCAACTACTTAAGATTCCTCACATTCGTTCGGAATGGGCATATTTGGCTATTGCGATACAGTCTCGCAGGCCGGAGGATTTCAAGCAGTTACAAAGGCACTGGACACGGGTCGGAATTTATCCGCCCTCGGTGAACCGGTGTGAGGACTTTTTACGAACGCGTCAATCATTTGACACCTGTAATCGGTTGCCCTATACTGCTCATTTTACCTGTTCGGTCGCTTAAAAAGCAACCTGATTGTGGAGTCTGTGCATGAAGCGCCTGATCACCTCGGCCCTGCCGTATGTCAATAATGTGCCGCACCTTGGCAATATTATCGGCTGCGTGCTCAGCGCCGATGCCTATGCCCGCTTCTGCCGTTTGCGCGGCTATGATACCCTGTTTATCTGCGGCACCGACGAATACGGAACCGCGACCGAAAACAAGGCGCGCGAGGAGGGCTGCACCCCGCGCGAAATCTGCGATAAGTATCACGCCATCCATGCGGACATTTACCGCGACTTTAACATTTCCTTCGATGTCTTCGGCCGCACATCCACCCCGGAGCAGACCCGCATTGCTCAGGATATCTTCCTTGATCTTGAAGCCGCCGGCTTTATTACTGAAAAAATATCGGCGCGCACCTATTGCTCAGCGTGCGCCATGTTCCTGGCCGACCGCTATGTCGAGGGAACCTGTCCGCATTGCGGATATGAGGATGCGCGCGGGGATCAGTGCGATCAGTGCGGCAGACTGCTTGAGCCTGAGCAGCTGAAAAGCCCGCGCTGCAAGGTCTGCGGCAGCGCGCCTGTGCTGCAGGAGACCGCGCATCTGTATCTGGCGCTTGACGCGCTTCAGGAGCGCCTGCAGGCCTGGGTGCAGGCGCGGCAGGAATCAGGCGGCTGGACGCGCAATGCCGTGCAGACCACCGCCTCCTGGCTTGAGAAGGGCCTGCAGCCCCGTCCCATCACGCGCGATCTGACCTGGGGCATTCCCGTTCCGAAAAAGGGATATGAGAAAAAGGTGTTCTATGTGTGGTTCGATGCGCCGATCGGCTACATTTCCATTACCGCCGCAGCGCGCTCCGACTGGCGAGACTGGTGGCAGAACCCGGACGCTGTTCAGCTCTATCAGTTCATGGCCAAGGACAATATTCCGTTTCACACCGTCATATTTCCCGCTTCCCTTCTCGGCACCGGCAAACCGTGGACCATGCTGCACCACATCAACAGCACCGAATACCTGAACTACGAAGACACCAAATTTTCAAAATCACGCAATGTCGGCGTGTTCGGCGACGATGTCAGGCGCACCGGGATTCCGGTTGACCTGTGGCGCTTTTACCTGCTGTCCAACCGCCCGGAGCGCAATGACACCGCGTTTACCTGGCAGGATTTTTTTGAAAAAACCAATGCCGAGTTTATCGATAATATCGGCAACCTGGTGAACCGCACCCTGGTGTATCTGACCAATAATTTTGACGGATTGATCCGGGACTATTCTCTGGACGATACGCAGCGTGAGTTCGCGCAGGCCTGTCGCGAGGACTGCGTGGCCGTGACACAGGCGCTGGAAGAGGTGCGCCTGCGCGACGCGCTCCGGCGCCTGCTTGCGCTCGGGAACCGGGCCAATAAGTTTTTCCAGGACATGCAGCCCTGGGAAACCATTAAAACCGACCGCAACCATACCCATGCCACGGTCAGCCTGCTGGCCTATGTGGTGCGAAGTCTTGCAATTGCGCTGGAACCGTTCATGCCGGAGACTGCCCGGCGCATGCTTGCCATGCTGGCCATTGCAGACCATGACTGGTCGAATGTCGGGCGATTTGATGGCCTGGACGGCCACCGGATTGCACGGCCCGAGATCATGTATCCGAAGCTGAACATGGCCGATGCGGAAAAATTTCGCAAACAATTCAGCGGCGCGCAGGCTGATTTCAGCCGCTTTGAGATCAGGGCCGCCCGGATCGTGCAGGCTCGCCCGCACCCGGAGGCCCAGCATCTGTACTGCCTGCAGCTTGAATGCGGCGAGGCTGTCCCGCGCAGCGTGGCGGCCGGCCTGGTAAAGCATTACAGCGCTGATGAACTCATCGGGCGCAGCGTGCTTGTGCTTGCAAACCTGAAGCCGGTTGATGTGCGCGGGGTGCTCTCGTGCGGCATGGTCCTGGTGTGCGAAAAGCGCAACAAGCTCGAGCTGCTTGATGCCGGCGAAGCCGCTGCCGGCACCCCGGTTGAAGTCGACGGACAGGCGGGCAGGCCGACCGAAATAAGCCTTGAGCAGTTTAAAGCCGCCCCGCTGCGCGTTGTCGACGGCCGGATGATGTTTGATGACGCGCTTTGCACGCTTGACGGCAAGCCGATTTGCACCCATGTGCTGAAAAATGGACCGGTGCGCTGAGACCATTGGACACAGGAAATTCAGCCGCCTGCCGGTTCGCCGTCAGCATGAACTGCTGGCTGAGCTTGCCCGCACGGCCCTTGTCCGCGGCGATTATCAGGCCTTTCTTGAGCGCTATGCGCTGATGCATGTCTGGGCAGCGCTTGACCGCTACCAGCCCCCGTACTGGCTGAGCCCTGAAGAAGCCCTGCAGGAATTTTATTACTTTCATGCGCTCTGCGCAGATGACGCCGCAGACCTGCCACCGGGCACCCCTGAACACAAGCCCCTTGCCTGGCAGCCGCGCTTCGATATTACCATCGTGCTGGATCAGGTAAGGAGCCCCTACAATGTGGGCTCGATTATCCGCCTGATCGACAATGCCGGCTTTGCCTCTCTGGTGCATGCAACACCCGGGCTTGATTTGAATCATCCCCGCCTGCGCCGGGCTGCGCGCGGAGCTGAGCGCTGGATTCCAGTCAGCTGCGCAGCTGATGTGCCGTCACTGCTGCGCGATGCCCGCATCCCGGTTGTTGCGCTTGAAAACTGCGCTGGCTCTGTCATGGTCGACCAGTGGCAGCCCCCGGAACAGTTTCTGCTGGTTGTGGGCAATGAGTCCTACGGCATTGCCGCGGCTGTGCGCGAGTGCTGCAGTGAATGCGTGTGCATTCCGATGCACGGGTATAAGAATTCAATGAATGTGCATCAGGCCCTCGCTATTGCGGCGCACCGGGCTGTGACTGTCTTGAGCACCGGTACACAGGCCGGGGCTTCTGTATGAAAGGAATGTTATCCGACATGGTTAACCGCACTGCTGAATTCGAGCGCTTTGACAGCGCTGCGATCAACCGGCTGCCCATCTGCCGCTTTGAGGGCCCGGTGAGCGTTGTGCGCGACAAGGCCGGTGTGCTTGAAGCACTGCGGGAGTTGGACGGGGAGCGCCTGCTTGGATTTGACACCGAGACCAGGCCGGCATTCAAAAAGGGCGTCAGGCATGCGCCAGCCCTGCTGCAGCTGGCGGGCTCCGGGAGGGTATATGTTTTTCAGCTTACTGGTATGGGGCTGCCGGATCAGCTGCGTGCGCTGCTTGCTGATGCGGCGCGCATCAAAGCCGGTGTGGCGCTCGCACATGATGTGCGCGAACTGAGAACGATCGCGGATTTTGCTCCGGCAGGCTTTGTTGAGCTGGAACAGCTTGCCCGCAGAGCAGGCCTTAAAAATTTCGGCTTGCGCGGGCTTGCCGCAGCACTGCTGGGAGTTCGCATTTCAAAAAGTTCCCGCCTGTCAAACTGGGCCGCCCCGCAGCTGACCCCCGAACAGATCGCTTACGCGGCAACCGATGCCTGGATCAGCCGTGAGCTGTACCTGCGCTTTGAGCGGGCCGGATGTTCCGGTACTGAGATTGCTGCCGCGCCCCCGCTGCCTCCTCCGAACTCCGAACTTCATACTCCGAACTGAATACAGGGTGCGTTGTGCGCACCGCGTCCACTAGAGCATATTCCTGTTTACTGTAGCCCTTGCAAAGAGAAAACCCGTTCGTGGTGAGTTTGTCGAACCATGAACGGGTCTGTCGTGCGCGATATGATCCGTTCGTCCCTTCGACAGGCTCAGGGCGAACGGTCAATGTTCATGAGACTATGATATTTAGGTAAATGCTCTAATAGCCTGTCATGCCCGATCCGGCATCCAGCCGTTTTTCGCTCCGAACACCCAACGACTTTCTCCGAACTGCAGCGGCGGGCCGCTGCAAAGCCTTTTCGTTTGCACATTTCTTTGAATATTTATAGAATCGTTTCAGAAACGTCCCAACGTCAGAAGGATAAAAATTATTTTAACCTTATTTTATAAGGCTTTCTGCTGTTTTTAGACCTGCATCGACTTGAATTCTAAAAGCACAACAGCC
>VGSH01000169.1 GCA_016875025.1 Deltaproteobacteria bacterium | reverse complement strand
GAGTACCATAAGCCCGATGACCTCAACTGCTTCAACCGCCCGGTGCGGACCCGCATGCCGGGTGGTGTGGGAGGGGCGCGGTCAGATTCTGACCGCCCCCTATCCCGATCGCTGTGCGCCTGCACACGGAGTTCGGAGTGCTCACAGCCTACAGGTTTATTGAGGCTCCATGAAGCGTCTGTACCGAATTACAGGTCTGTGCGTGGTTGCGCTCTGGCTGCTGATGGTTGCACAGCTGGTCGCCCGTGAGCAGCGCATGCAGGCGCCGCTCACGTTTGATGAGCATGTCATGGGCGTTTTTGATGACAACACCGAGGAGTGGGCCGGTGTCTATTTTCAGGATAAAAAGATCGGGTATACCCATACCGCGCTTAAGCGCATTCAGGACGGCTATCAGATCAACCATACCATCATGCTTGATATGGTCATGATGGGGGTTGCCCAGAAAACCAGGGCCCAGATCAACACGGTTACGGACCATGAGTTCAACCTGCAGGTGTTCAGCCTGCGGATCAACAGCGGGGCGCTCAGTTTTATAGCCTACGGCGACATCGATGCCGATAATATGATGACGCTGTCGGTGACAAGCGGAGGAAAAACCGAAGAAAAAAAACTGCAGCTCAGCCGCGCGCCCGTCATCTCGAACACCTTGAAGTACAGCCTCATGAAGGACGGGCTGCGGCCGGGCGCCGTGTATGAGCGCATTATTTTCGATCCCATGACCATGAGCAACCGCACGGCCACGATTGAAGTGCTTGACCGCGAACCCGTGAGCGTTGCCGGACAGGAGCATGACTGCTACCGTATGCGGGTCACCTATATGGGTGTTGCGATGACGGCCTGGATCGATGGGCAGGGCAGGACCGTGAAGGAGGAAAGCCCGAGCGGCATGGTGCTGGTGCGCGAGGAACGGCAGCAGGCGCTTCAGGGCAGTACGGGCGAGGGGCTCGACATTGTTGAAGCCGTTGCCATTGAGGTTGATACCCCCTTTTACAGCAGTAACCTGCGTTCGCTGAGCCTGCGGCTGCTGAACGTCGAGCTGGACGGCTTTCAGATTCATGGCGGCCGACAGAGCATGGCGGGCAATGTCGTCACTGTTGTGCGGCAGGATGTCGGGCGGCACAGTTCATACGCGCTGCCGTTCGAGCGGGGAGGCTTTGAAGCCTGGCTAACGCCGTCGCTGCTGATTCAAAGCGATCACCCTGAAATCGCGGACCTGGTTAAATCAATCAACGGCGGTAATCGCAGCGCGCTGAGGCTGGCCCGACGCCTGCATGACTGGGTGTATAAAAATATCGAAAAGCGGCCTACCATGGGCATGCCCAGCGCCCTTGATGTGCTGGCCTCAAGGCAGGGCGACTGCAACGAGCATGCCGTGCTCATGGCCGCACTGTGCCGCGCGGCCGGTATTCCGGCCCGCGTTGCGGCCGGTGTCGTCTATATGCGGGGACGTTTTTATTATCATGCCTGGAACGAACTGTACCTCAACGAATGGGTGCCGGTCGATGCCACGCTGGGGCAGTTTCCGGCTGATGTTACGCACGTTAAATTTGTCGAAGGCGACATGGAAGATCAGCTCATGGTGCTGAACCTTATCGGGCGGCTGAAGATCGAGGTGGTTGACTATCAATGATACGGCTTGAAAATCTCACTAAACAGTATGGCAGACTTCTCGCGGTCGACGCACTCGACCTGCAGGTCCCGGCGGGTGAGCTGTTCGGCTTTCTGGGGCCCAACGGCGCGGGCAAAACCACCACCATCCGCATGATGGCCGGGCTTTTGAAACCAACGGCCGGGGAGATTTTTATCGACGGGATCAGCGTGCTGCGCGAACCTGAGAAGGCCAAGCATATCTGCGGCTTCATTCCCGACCGCCCCTTTGTGTACGGCAAGCTGACCGGCACGGAGTTTATGCGATTTTGCGGCGGGCTCTATGATGTGAGCCCATCCGCGCTTGAACCCGCTATCGTGAATCTGACGCGGCTGTTTCACATGGAGGACTACTGCGGCGAATTGATCGAGAGCTACTCGCACGGCATGAAGCAGCGCCTTGTCATGGCCGCGGCCCTGATTCACCGGCCCCGCGTCATTATCGTGGATGAGCCCATGGTCGGGCTTGACCCGCGCGGCGCCAAGCTGGTCAAGCGCATCTTCCGCGAGCTGTGTAACAGCGGCATTACGATCTTCATGTCGATTCACACGCTGGAAATCGCCGAGGAGATGTGCGACCGCATCGGCATTATTCAGCAGGGCCGCCTGGCGGCGGTGGGCACCATGGCCGAGCTTAAGGAGCGCAGCGGCGAGGCGGACGGCAAACTGGAATCGATTTTCTTCAAGCTTACAGGGGACGAGGATATGCAGGAAGTAATCAGCGCGTTGAGACTGTAGCATGCTGCCCTATACTTCGCTATTTTATCCGGGCCCGGCGCAAGTTTTCAACCGGCTCCGCACGGGCGGGCGCCGGGGGGCTGCGCGCGCGCTGGTCATAGGGCTTATGGGCCTGGCGTTCTGGGCCGCGGTCTTCGCGGGTTTTTACCGGGTGCTGCTGTATTTCAACAGCGTTCCGGTGTTCGGCTCCTTTCTGGCAGACAAGCTGCTCGGCATGGCACTGCTGACGTTTTTTTCAATCCTCATTTTCAGCACGGTCATCGCGGCCATATCATCATTTTTCATGTCCGAGGAGCTGCAGCTGCTGGTCGCATCTCCTTTCGATAGCGACGAGCTCTACTTCGTCAAACTTTGCGAAACCGTGCTGACCAGCTCATGGATGGTGCTGCTGTTCAGCCTGCCGGTGTTTGTGGCCTATGGCGTGGTGTTTGAGCAGACAGCCGCCTACTACGCGATTATGGCCACCGGCCTGATTCCGTTCCTCCTGATTGCGGCTGTGATCGGCATTGCCATTGCGCTGTGCCTGGTCACGACGTTTCCGGCGCAGCGTCTCAAGGATGTGCTGTTTTTGTTCACGCTGTTCCTGGTCATCGGCCTGTATGTGCTGTTTCGCACGCTCAAACCCGAGCGCCTTGTCGATCCCGATGCTTTTTTTACGGTCATCGACTATCTGTCATCGCTTGAGGCGCCCACGTCGGCTTATCTGCCCAGCCAGTGGCTGGCAGACATTCTGGGCGTGTTTCTGTTCGGCCATGATGCAGCGGACCTGGTGTTCAATGTGCTGCTGCTGTGGATCAGTGCGGCGGCCCTGGTCGTGCTGCTGAATTTTTTCTTCAACAGGGTTTTCTTCTCGGCCTGGTCCAAAGCGCAGGAATCGCGTCCGGTGCGCGCGACCCTGTCAGGCCTGTTCGACCGTTTGATCCGCCTGGTAACGCGCCCCTTTTCGGGGCGCATGCGCGCGGTGATCGACAAGGATTTCAGGACGTTTTTCAGGGATACGGCCCAGTGGTCGCAGCTGTTTCTTCTGTGCGCCATTATCGGCATCTACCTGTACAATTTCAGCGTGCTGCCGCTTGACAAAAGCCCGATTCCGACCCGACAGCTGCGCAGCATCTTTGCCTTTTTGAATATGGGCCTGGCGGGTTTTGTTATTTCGGCCGTGGCTGTCCGGTTTGCCTATCCCGCGATCAGCCTTGAGGGCCTCTCCTTCTGGATCATCCGCTCATCGCCCATGGGCCTCAGGGGCCTTTTGTGGTGCAAGTTCTGGGTCAACTTTGTTTTTCTGGCCCTGCTGTCCGTGATACTGACCGTGTGCTCGAATTATTTCCTCAGGGTCGAGCCCTACATGATGGTGCTGTCGACGGTGACGGTGCTGCTGATGACTTTCGGGCTCACCAGCCTCAGTGTGGGGTTCGGTGCAATGTACCCGCGTTTCCGCTATGAGAACGTGGCCCAGATCCCGAGCGGGTACGGCGGGCTCATGTACATGATGTGCTCGGTACTGTTCGTGGGAGCGGTCGTGGTGCTGGAGGCACTCCCCGTTCATCTGCTGGTAACAGCAGCCTTTCACGGCCGGGAGCTGGGAGGGTTTGACTGGATCAGGATTGCTGCCTCGTTCGCACTGATCCTCGCCGTATGCGCTGTCGTGTTCGTGCTGCCGATGCGCGCCGGCCTGCGAAGACTCGAAGAGATGGAAACGCTGTAATGTCCGGTACCGTGAAAATCACCGGCGCGGTGAACGAACGTTCTGTTGTTTGACCTGCTCAGCCATTCGTTCTCTTGAATCTTTGACAGCCCGCAGGATATCTTTCGTAGTAGCTTTGGTTTTTATGCCGGGTATTGCAAAAGGAGAACGGGGCTTTTTTTTGCAGGCGATGGTAAATACCTCGCCTCCGCGCCTTTGGATAATTACCTCTTCCTCGCGTGCGATATTAAGAATCTCGGCAAAATGCTGCCGTGCTTCCGAATAGGTATATACTTTCATAAGATCACTCCATGATTTTGATGCCGATTTTCCCGGCAATTTCTTTCATCTGCTTATCGAGGGTTAACAGGGGGCTGCGCTGGCTGAGCGCGCACTCTAAAAAATAGGAATCATACGCATACAAATTGTACTTTAAGGCTATCTCCAATGCCACCGCAATATTAATACGTCGCAGGTCAACGGGTATGTACGCTATCGCATCCCATGCCAAAACAGCCTCATCGGCCAGCAGCGTTTTCCTTTTTACCATTGCCGTCAGAGCATTGCCGATTTCAAATGGCAGCACCTCGGGTGCAATCAGATCATGGCCCTCGGTCAGGCCGACAACTGATTTTTTTTCAGGTTCGTTGAGAGCGACTGCAATAAATGTATTGGTATCGGCCACGATTCTCATAAGTACAATTGTACGTCTATAGTTCGGTTTTGTCAAGCTGAACAATTAATATACATTCTGTGCGCAGTGAATAGTCGCAAAGCAGACATTTTTCTTCCGACTTTTTCGTATATTTTGGCTGAGCTCGATCGACGTCCTGTACATGGTGTGTTCGGTGCTGTTCGTGGGAGCGGTCGTGGTGCTGGAGGCACTCCCCGTTCATCTGCTGGTCATGGCAGCCTTCCAGGGCAGGCAGCTGGGCGGGTTTGACTGGATCAGGATCGCGGCTTCGTCCGCGCTGATCCTGGCCGTGTGCGCGGTCGTGTTCGTGCAAATAGATTTCGCGCGCCTTGCATCTGTGCGTTTTGAACAGCCTGTTTGAAATGACTTTTTCAACAACCTGCTGATGCCTGTTTTCCCTGAAATTTCTTTCCTCTTCTTATCAAGTGCAGAGCTTGCCTGTTCCGGTTCCTCCCTGAAACTGTACGGCCGGAAATGTTTTCACTCCAACCGGGCAGGCACAGGGGCCTGCCCCTTCGACATTCCTGCCGTTCGTATCCGCCGTCCCGGCAGCGAAACGATGGGGTTGAAAGTCAAAACCCTAATGCATAGT
>VGSH01000168.1 GCA_016875025.1 Deltaproteobacteria bacterium | reverse complement strand
CAGTGCCGATTTTCATTGAACACCTGCTGAGTGCAAAAAATTTTTTGCACGACCGGCGTTAAAACGTACCACCCCGGCACACAGCAGCGAAAATGAGCTGAGATGTTTGATTAAAGAGAGTGCCGGGCGACAAATCGAAGATTCAACAGGCGGGAAAAATCAATTTCAGCTGCTTGAAATCTGCAGTTGCGTGCAAAATTCAGGTATTATTCGCTGCTTCTATGGTTGAGAAGTCAATCCAGATTCTTGATTTAAGAAAGGTAGGGAGCCATGGTTCACCACTCTCGGTGAACTCACAAACGATAGGAATGAATTTAGTTTGTTTGACCTTAGCGTAGACCTCCTGCGATATGATTTGGGATTCTGTCCCGACACCTGCTTTGCGTGCGTCGGCTTTGTTTGCATATTCAGAATCGCAGAACACAAGAACATGTGTAACGGTTTTGTCGGTTACCATGCGTTCCATAAAAGCATTTTTATCGTCACCCTCATTTAAATCCCAAATGTCGAGGACAACATCTATGCCATTGTCCACCAGTTGTTCTGCCCATTGCAGAATTTGTCGTTGGTGCACAGGGGATGACCAGCTGTATGATATGAAAACCCGAGAATTCAAGCTGCCTCCTCGTTGTCGGTAATTATGGAGAAATGGGCCAACGCCCTTTACCCCTTCCGTATTCGACTTGCCGGTTTTTTCTGGAAATTTCATCGTGCCTGCACAACGGGCAAGGCTTGCAAGGTTTATCGCAAAAAAGAGGGGGGTTGTCAAAGTGATAATTAATAAAGCGCGGTCCAAAGTTCAAGGACTAAGGTCCAAAGTCAAACCTGCCCGGCTTCTCCGCCACGCCTGTGAAAACCGATGTCCAGTGGTTTATACATACTTAATTAATCAGCCTGCCCCCATTTGGTTTTTGTCATAGATAAATCAACTGGTAAATGCTATACTTCCAGCATGATTGCCGAAAAAGACAAAAAGAAAATTCAGGACATCTCCTGCAAATATCACGCAACCCGCGTGCTGTTGTTTGGCTCGGCGCTCTGCGATGCAGGCGAAAGCCAAGATATCGATATCGCGGTTGAGGGGATCGCCGATAAAGATTTTTACACATTCTACGGTGAATTGCTCTGCGCGCTATCTAAACCGGTCGATGTCGTTGATCTCTCCCGAAAGACCAAATTTGTTGAGCTGGTTCTTAAGGAAGGGGCCCCGCTGCATGGTTGATTTCCGATTGCGCATCGAGGCTGAATATGAAGCCATCGAGCATACGCTGTCTGCGCTCCCCCAAAAACCTTTTTCAGAACTTTCCGAGCTTGAACTTGCAGGCGTTGCGGCACTGCTGCATAACTTTTATAACGGCGTGGAAAATGTTTTAAAGCAGACGTTCAAGGCAAAAGGCCTCGCCATCCCGAGTGGTACGTCCTGGCACCGCGACCTGCTGGTTGCAGCCGGGCAGCATGCAGTTTTATCAGAAAAGCTTATCTCTGAGCTGCGCAGCTTCCTTGCCTTTCGGCATTTTTTCAGCCACGCATACGCACTTGATCTTTTCCCCGGTCGCATGGAACCCCTTGCGAAGAACGCTGCAGAGGTGTTCAATGCGTTCAAAGCTTATATCAACAATCAGGCCTTGTAACAGGCTCGCAGCATAAGCCCGCGAAGCACGCCCACCGTTTTTTTTGAATGGGGAAAATGGGACAAGAGCGCCCTTTGCCCCTTCCGTATTTGACTTGCCGGTTTGTCTTTGAAATTTAACCGCGTCTGCACAACGGGTACAGCGTGCATGGTTTATCGCAAAAAAGAGGGGGGTTGTCAAAGTGATAATTAATAAAGCGCGGTCCAAAGTCTAAGGTCCGAGGTCCAAGGTCATAAAAGCGAGGTCCAGAGTCCAGGGTCTGGACGTGCGGAAGCCCGTCCAACAAGATTGTGGCCATGCAGCGCGGCCACTACATTTGGTTTTAGGTTTGCGGGTTTAAATCCCCATTGCAGCGCAGCCGAGCGAAGCGTGCGCGCACGGCACCCGTGCCCATGCCTTTTGTTCGGCTGCGCCGCAACGGGTTTTTAAAACATAGAACCCTAAAGGCACAAAAATATCTGCCGGATCGAAGTCCGGCATAACAAATAATATATAGATTTTTTAGACTTAGGTTTTGATTTTGAACCCCCCATCGTGGCGCAGCCGAGCCGGGTGCATTATCAAGGATACGGTCGTTATGCTGTCTGAGCGCGACTGTAGGGACGAAAAATTGTTTCGCCCCTACAGTGCCGTTCCCGCGAGAATGTACCCGGCGAGGTAATCAGCCGCAGGCGGACGCGAAACACCGGGGTGCTTTTTTTTGATCGTGCCGCCGCTCGCGCGCGGTTTTTCTTTTTCGCGTGATTCAGTATTTTACAGGTTTAGCATAAGGCCTGGAGAGTCCGGTAGTCGGTTTTTCCCGCGCCCATGATGGGGATGTCTGCGATACGTTTAACAGAGGAAATTTTAACGAGGTTGCTTAAGCCCGCCTGCTGAAGGATCATAGTGGCCTCTTCTCTATCGAGAGAAATGGTCGTGAAGAGGATGAGGCGCGTTCTCTCTGGATCCCGTTCATCTGCGCAGACAGCAAGCGACGGGAGATCAGGAGACATGCGGCCCGCATTGATAAGGTGTTCGGCGAGAATCTCTTCGATGGCGCCGAGACTGATCATCTCGCCGCCGATTTTTGTAAATCGTTTCAGCCTTCCCGATAAGATGAGGCATCCATCGGTATCCAAATGGCCCAAATCCCCTGTCCGGTACCATTTTTCCCCGTCGATTTCGATAAATGGGCTCCGTGGGTTTCCGAGATAGCCCGGGAAAACGTTTGGACCGCGGACGCAGATCTCTCCATCGGAGCCTAGCGGGAGACGTTCAAGCTTTTCCGGGTGGATTGTGATGAGATCGATATCGGGAATAAGGCGGCCAACTCCCTTGGGCGGCCTATCGGGCCTGTTCAAGGTGAGGATAGGAGAGCATTCGGTGATGCCGTAGCCTTCAATCAGTTGAGCATGTGTATTGAGTTTCCTGACCCGTTCAAAAAGTTCCGGCGGAGCTTTCTCTGCGCCGGAAACAAAAAGGCGGATGCTCTGTAGCTGCGCTGGTTTGGCAGCGTTGAACAGCCCTCTTAAAAAACCTGGAGCGCTGCAGAAGAGGGTGATTTTCCACCGATGGGCCCCTTCAGCAAGGGCGAAGCTGTCTGTCGGATCGGGATAAAAGGCTGCCTTGATGCCGCCAAGAATGGGGAAGAGGCCTGCAACGGAAAAACCGAAAGAGTGGAACGGGGGCAAAATGCCATACATGACATCTGTTGCATTGAGCTCTATGCACTGCATAGCCGAGCGCTGGTTTGCAATGATGTTCCTGTGGGAGAGAGGGACTCCCTTGGGTGCCGCTTCGGTGCCGCTGGTAAACAGGATGACGCAGGGAGTATTTTCATCCATGTGATCGAGATTCATCGCCTTGATCACCTGCTTTACCGAACAGTTCGTCAGGTAGACTCCGCGAAGCTTGCATGCAAGGGTGAGCGATTTCCGGATGTCTTCAAGCGTGATGAGCTTATCGAGGCATGCGCCGAACTGGACATTGGCAAGGCGGTCTAAAAATTTCCCCGATGTGACAATCCGCTCTGCACCGCTGATTTTCATCATCTCTTCAAGATAGCGCGAACCCAGTGTCCAGTTGAGCATAACGGGAGTTTTTCCGGCCATCTGGAGAGCGAGAATAACGATGTATGCGCCGGCTGAAGCGGGAAGCATCACCGCTACCCGCTCTTCTTCCCATGTCAGAAAATGCTGCGCCAGGACCAGGACTGCTTTCTTCAATCTTTTGTAACCCATGATCCCGATCGCATCGTCGCCGCACGCGGTCATTCCTGCCATCCGCTCACATGCGTTCAAAAACGCTTCAGGGATGATGCGCCCCTCGGGTAGTGCGGGAGCGGGCCGTTGCTGCTCTGCAGGCCATGTGTACGTCGATGCCGGCGCCTTTGCCGTCCGGGTTTCTTTGCCCCCCTGGGCAATCGCCAAAATCGTTCCGACCGTTTCTAAATCTTCCGGGTGGATCCCGGTAGCAGAGAAGTTTTTGATGAGGAAAGCGATGGTTTCGGCAATGTTCAGCGAATCCATCCCCAGATCGAAGGCCAGGCTCATCTCGGGCGTAATGTTCAATTCAGGGTTGTCGAGTATTCTTCGGATTTCACCGTAGACTTTGCTCCGGGTCTCATCGGAAACATGGATGCCGCTGGTATGAGTCGTCTCTTTTTTCGCCGCTTTAAAAATTTCAGGGACAGCGTTACTCCATCTGCTATAGGAGACAAGCTTGAGCGGTTCGCTCTCATGGATATTCCCCTGTTCGTCCGGGTAGCGGTTATACCAATTCTCCAAATACCTGTTGAGTGCGACCCGCGTCATATTCTCTCTCGGCATCCCTTCGGGATTCGGTTCGATCTCAATGAGAACTTTGCGCCTTGGAGTAAAGAAAATCAGGTTCTTAATCACAGCTCCAATGCCGTGCAGCATTGTAGCGCCCAGTTTCGGCGATTTGCCAATAAGTGCCCTTGAAAAGCTGCTCCCCCACAAACCGGTCGTGCGAATCAGGACCACGTTCGCCTCAGGGCATTCCTTCAGCAGCTCATGAGCCCCTGACGCGCCGCCTAATAATTCTTTTGCAGTGCTTTTCAGCCTTCCTGTAGGATACACAATGAAATTATCCCCATTCTTGAGGCCTGCGGCGATCTCCTGCATCGACTTTTCAGCCTGCTTGACCTTGTACTCGTTCACCGCCGATTCGAAATTCGGTATCGGGATGGCCCGGATCAGCCGGTGGATCGGATGTAACAAGGGGAGATTGAAAATATACTCAATGACGAGGGGTCGCATCCGGTAGTTCGACCAGAGCAGAAGGAAGAGGATAAGCGGATCCATATGGGCCGTATGGTTCGGCATGCACAGGATCCCCTGCTTGCGGTTCAGACGCTCCGGGGTAAGCTTTTCAAGCCCCCTCACTTGGATACGGTAGCGGAGGGACAGTACAGCCCGCAAAATATAAGAGATAATCAACCAAAAAAAATTCGTCATGGTCTCTATGTATCCCGTTTTTACATTTTTTTCCCCATCAATAGTTTCCAAAATAATTTAGAACAGGCCCTCTGGCCGGGGCCGTGCCGTCCCATCCGGAAGTTTTTGCACTGCCGATGCAACGGCACGTCCTGTAAAATTCATTGTATACACGGCCCGGGCGCACTGCCGTATACAACAATCGCGGGGGCGTGCCTGGCCCGTTTGAAATATTCCGGCACACGGGCCGAACATGAAATGAGGTCTTCTTTGCCGGATGGGACGGCACG
>VGSH01000167.1 GCA_016875025.1 Deltaproteobacteria bacterium | reverse complement strand
TTTTATAAGGCTTTCTGCTGTTTTTAGACCTGCATCGACTTGAATTCTAAAAGCACAACAGCCCCATGAAAAAACAACGGGTTAGCTATCATTATCTGTCAAATTTTAAAACGTTGGGACACTTATGAAGTAGGCTGTTGAAAAACGCCATCTGTCCCGCTGGATCAGGATTGCCCGCACCATTTCTTACTGCGGCGTCAAGGGGCGAAAAATTTTTCGCCCCTATCCGGGCAGGCACAGGGGCCCGCCCCTATAAATAATTTCGAGCGTCTTGCATCTGAACGTTTTTGAAAAGCCTGTATAGAAGGAGTTTTTCAAGAACATGATAGGGTTTTTTTGCCGCCTGTATAAAAATTTTCAGCAGCCTGCCCATGCCACTTCCCCAAAAACCTGAAATTCTTGCTCCGGCCGGCAGCTGGGCCTCGTTGCGGGCTGCGCTTGACGCGGGAGCGGACGCCGTGTATTTCGGCGTTCGGGGCCTGAATATGAGGGCCCGGGCTGATAATTTCGGCCCGGGGGCTTTTTCAAAAATAGCGTTCACATGCCGCGAGGAGGGCCGCAAATGCTACCTGGCGCTCAATACAATCATCTATCAGGCTGAAATTTCAAAGGTGCAGTCCGTGCTGCAGCGCGCCCGCGACGCGGGTGTGGACGCGGTCATCGCCTGGGATTTCGCCGTGATCGGGGCGGCGCGCAGTCTGGGGCTGCGCGTACATGTGTCAACCCAGATGTCGGTTGCAAATGCGGAAAGCCTGCTGTACCTGCACCGCAGCCTGGGCGTGCGCCGCTTTGTCCTGGCGCGCGAGTGCACGCTGGCGGATGTGCGCCGCATCCGCCGCGATCTTAAGGCGCGTCTCGGGGAGCGTGCAGCAGAGATCGAAATCGAAGTATTCGCCCATGGCGCCATGTGCGTTGCTCTGAGCGGCCGCTGTTTCATGTCGCAGCTGCAGTATGGCTCATCGGCCAACCGCGGCGCCTGCTATCAGCCCTGTCGCCGTGAGTACGAGGTCAGCTCTGTTGACGGCACCTCGGACTTCCGGATCGGACCGGGCTATGTCATGAGCCCGCGCGATCTGTGCACATTGCCGTTTATAGAAAAGCTGCTCTGCGCCGGGGTCGACAGCCTGAAAATAGAGGGCCGCAACCGCAGCGCCGACTATGTGGCAACGGTCGTGGGCAGCTATCGCCGGGCCGTTGATTTTTACTGTTCCAACCGTGGACGCAGACGCTTCCGGGAAGAGTTTGAAGCCTTGAAGATTGAGGAATCCAGCCGTCTTGCGCAGGTCTACCATCGCGGGTTTTCAAACGGTTTTTTTATGGGCCGCCCCATTGCGGACTGGACCGATGCTCCGGGCAGCAGCGCCAGCCTGCGCAGGGACTATGTCGGCCGGGTTGTGAAGCATTACCGCAGGGCGGGAGTGAGCGAAATAATGGTTGAAAGCGCGGTGTTCCGAACGGGTGACACGCTCGTGATTGAAGGGCCTATAACCGGGGTGTTCGAGCAGGTGGCCGAATCCATGGAAATCAATCATGAGCAAGTGGAAGCCGCGCGCAAGGGTCGGGCCATAGCGCTGCAAACCGCGCGCTGTACCCGCAAAAACGATCATGTCTATGTGCTGCGCGCACGCGCAATGAAAGGACAATGAGCATGAATATGGATGACCTCTGTGATGAACTGGACGGATTGCTGGCCTCGGGTGATGAAACCGGACTGTCGCTGGACGAAGTACACGGATTTATGAGTGCGGCCCTGTGCGGCCCGCGCGTGCTTTCCTTCAGCGCGTGCGTGTGCGCGCTTGTGCTGCCCGGCGCAGCCGGGGACGACGACAGCGAACGCGAGCTGCCGTCGCGCCTCATTGAGCTGCTCAAGGCGCTCTATGAGGATACGCTGCGCTCAATCGATGCCGGCTCATTTGCGCCGGTAGTCGCATGTGAACAGGGCGGCGATGGAGACGACATGCATGTGGATGCCCGGCAGTGGTGCTGCGGTTTTTTGATGTGCGTGGAGCATAACCGGGCGGGCTGGAAACTGGAAAGCAGCCGGGTGCTCGAGCTGCTGACGCCGATCGTGCTGCTTGCCGATGAGCGTGAATTTGAACAGGTCGCGGCCCAGCTGCAGGAAATCGATGACGACAGCTTCAGGCAGGAACTTCTGGAAGAGCTGGCTGAGAGCGTGTGCGCTTTCAGGAAACTGTTCCGGAAAAAACCGCAGGCCCGGCGTCCGGCAGGCGCAGCGGCGCGGACGCCTAAAAAACCACGTTTGGTCCGCTGAACCGACCGGCCCTGCAAGCGTAAAAAAAACGTAAACTGCTCCCGGGTTTTTTTTACGCTTCTTTGCATTGCTCCTGCCCGTGTCTGCGGCTATACTCCCATGCAGACAGTATGCGACCATAACGTGCGGGCATGCAACGGCCGCATTCGACATATACCATGCCTTCCTCCTTGTTTCATGGTTGTAGGCCGGCAGGCGCACTAACTACCACGGTGCCTGCCGGCCACCCCTTAGCCTTGCTGCTCATATCTCTCTGGCGCCAAATTCCTTGACAGGCTCCTGTAAACATGGTTTAATTCTATTTTTTAAACCGGGGCGTAGCGCAGCCTGGTAGCGCACTTGAATGGGGTTCAAGTGGTCGCTGGTTCAAATCCAGTCGCCCCGACCAGTACACGGCAAAGCACTCAGCCTTAACCGGGCCGGGTGCTTTTTTTCTTGAACTCATGCGGGCATTGCAGCGGGCGGATGGATATCGCGGCAGGACTGTAGTATAATGACCGCACACAGGGTTGACTGTGGAAAGGCATACAGGATTATGACGTTTGACAGGGCAAAATTAGAGCAGATGACCGGCAGGGTGCTGGCTGATATCGGCGCGACGTTTCATGCTCCGCTTGTGCTGATCGGTGAAAAACTTGGCCTTTTTAAAGCGCTTGCTTCTGAAAAGATGCAGCCCGCCCAGCTTGCCGCGCGCACTGATACGGCCCTGCGCTATGTGCAGGAGTGGCTGCCGGCAATGGCATCCGGCGGGTATGTTTCCTATGATCCTGATTCGCAGGCCTATTATCTCACGGCTGAACAGGCAATGGTTTTGGCCGATGAGCAGAGCCCGGCCTACATGCCGGGCGCGTTTCAGGCCGCGCTTGCCGCGATCAAGTCCGAACCCCTGATAACCGAAGCGTTTCGAACGGGCAGCGGCGTGGGCTGGCATGAGCACGATGCCGCCCTGTTCCTCGGAACCGAGCGTTTTTATGAACCGCTGTACCGCGCACATCTTGTCGAGAACTGGATTCCCTCTCTTGAAGGCGTTCAGTCCCGGCTCGATGCCGGGGCGCGCGTGGCCGATGTGGGGTGCGGGCAGGGCCGCTCAACGATTATTATGGCACAGGCGTTTCCCCGCTCGCGCTTTGAGGGGTTTGACTATCACGGGCTCTCCATTCAGGCTGCCAGAAAAAATGTGCGCGCAGCCGGTATTGCCGACCGCGTGTCATTTGAGGTTATGGCCGCGCGCGACATTCCGGCTGCAGGCTATGATCTTATCACCTCGTTTGACTGCCTGCACGACATGGGCGATCCCGCTGCCGCGGCACGGTCTATCCACGCAGCGCTCAAACCCGACGGTATTTGGATGATCGTTGAACCCTATGCCGCTGATGCGACCGAGCATAACTTCAATCCGGTCGGCAGGCTTTACTACTGCGCTTCCGTGCTGCTGTGCGTGCCCGGTGCGCTTGCGCAGGATCATGGCATTGCCCTTGGTGCGCAGGCCGGCGAAAAACGGCTGCGCGAGATTGTGCTTGCGGCCGGTTTCAGCATATTCCGTCGCGCCTCGGAAACACCGGTTAATATCGTGTATGAGGCCCGGCCGTAAGGGGTTATGCGGTATCCGGCAAACGCCAGTTCTTCAGGGGTGATGAATATGTGGTATCGCTGCGGCTCCTTTGGCCTGCTGTGTGTGCTTGCATTGCTGGCCTTTGCCTGCAACTCTTTGCCGCGCGTTCGCTCAACGCTCGATGAGGTTCTGGCCGACCCTGCAGCATTTGAGGACTGCGAGCTGATTATTACGGCTGATATCGGGGATGTGCTCGATCGCGCCCCGCTGTATCGTGAGCGGCGCATTGAAGTCACCGGTACGGTCGCCTATTACGGCAGTCGATCATTCTGGACCTGGCACATCATGCTTGCCGACGGGCAGCGTCAGCTGCGCTGCTACACTCACCACTACCGCGTCAGTGTCGGCCGCGATGCCGAAACAATGCTGCTGCGCGCCTTCGCCGCCCAAAAACCGCTCACCATCAACGGGTTCCTGCGTAACGACGGCATTGATATCCGCGAAATCGTGTATGAAGATCAGCTTGTGCGACCCGATTTCAAGCCGCCGGTGCTGGTGCGCTATCCGGGGGTGTTGTAGCCCCCGCACAGGTTACGCGCGCAGCGCACCGTGTTTGTGCAACCACGTCTATTCCGGGGGCTCACCGTAGCGCCTATAGGCTTGGGCAACTTCGGGCAGAACCTGCACGACTGCGGCAAGGGTCTGATACGGGAAGGTCACGGTCAACTCCTCATCGGCAAGCCCGACATATTTGCGCCAGGCAACGTCACTGTAGCTGAAGAACGGTTTGCCGGAGAGAAGGGGCATTCGTATCAGGAACGGGCAGGCGCCGTTGCCGCCGAAACCCTGAACCGGCTCTCCGCTTATGTAGCAGTAGGCCCGGTTGAGAATATCGGCGGCTGCCGGGGTGCAGAAAATGATTGCGAGCTCAGGATCAGTCATGTCGCGCAGCAGGCCGATCTGCACAGCTGCGCGGGGCTCGGGTTGCTGGGGGCACAGCGCCTCCATGGCGTCTTCATAGTGCAGTGCGGTCTGTTCATCCCGGTAGGATCTGCTGATCGCAAAATGGGCCTTCAGCATTTCGTGCCGTTCGCCTTCGGAGAGCGGCGGCGCAACTCCGGTCGAGATAACACCGCCGGTGCAGAAGCACTGCTCGCGATCGGTATAGAACGTTTCGCCGCTTGCGAGCACCTCGCCGATCTGTGTACAAAAACCCGGAAATGCGGTGCCGCGGTAGCGCGGTATGCGGGCCGGCACCTGCTGCCAAGTGCGAATCCCCACGGGTTCTTTCTGTATTCCGAGGACGCTGCGCAGTCTTTGTACAATGATATCTGAACCCATGTGCTGAGTACCCCGGTCATTATGTGTCAGACAGCAGGTTTCGCGCGGATGACCAGGGTTACCTCGTTGCCCTTGTCATTGAAGATGACTTCATCGACCGCGTATTTGATCAGCATAAGACCTCGGCCGATATGGCCTGAGGCAGCGCTGTCGTCGCGGGATGCAAGGAATTCGCGCACGCTGTCAACATCAAAACCGGGACCTTCGTCAATGACGCTCACCCGGGTTTCATCGTTTTCGCACTGGTAGCGTATGGTGACGGTGCGGTCGGCATAGCGCGCG
>VGSH01000166.1 GCA_016875025.1 Deltaproteobacteria bacterium | reverse complement strand
CATGCTCGCGGCCGGCAGCCTGCAGCGCGAGATTCAAATCCTTGAAAATGAGCTCAACCGGAAAATTCTTCTCGAAATTTCCCGAGCTGATGGCCGTTCCCTTGACGCTGAACATGGGGCAGGCAACCGCGCTGTTTTTTACCGCAGCAAGCATGTCTGCAAGCCGCAGGCCGAACGATGTGCCCAGCGTCAGCGCCTCGGCAAAGCTCTGCATCAGTGTGCCGAGCAGCACATTGATAAACAGCTTCATGTCCGTACCCGCCCCGACCTGACCGCAGTGAATAATCACCTTTCCCAGGCAGGCAAGAACAGGGCGCACGCGCTCGAGCACATCCGGGCTGCCGCCCGCAAGAATGGTCAGGCTGCCGTCCTGGGCGGGCTTTTTGCTGCCTGCTACCGGGGCATCCAGAAAAGAAGCTCCGCAGCTGCTCACCAGTTCTTGTGCCGCCAGCGTGACCTCGCGCGACACCGTGCTCATGTTGATCACGGTTTTGCCGGCAGCCATTGATCGGGCAGCGCCGCCAGGCCCGCCCAGCACTTCCATGAGCGCTTCCGGACCGAACACCATGATAATAACGATATCAGCCCATTGTGCCAGGTCCGCAGGCGACTCGAACACGCCGATACCTTCACCGGCAAAGACACTGCACTTTTCAGCGCTGCGGTTAGAAACGCCCAGCCTGAAGCCCGCGCGATGGATATTCCATGCCATGGGTGTTCCCATGGTGCCCAGCCCGATAAACCCGACATTATGCATAAAAAACTCCTGCTGCATGTGATTACCGTCAAACAGGGAAATCTTATACCATAAACAGCCCGCCAAGTCCTGCGGCAATATGCGCCCATGCATGCATCCGGCAGCCTCCGAAAAGGTGTGAGGCAGGCATGAACGAAGCACGCAACCACTGAGCGGCATTTATAAAAACTGTTGCGTTTCCAAGCATATCCTTATATAGTGTCATCGATAGGGAATCCGAGCCCTGCCACGAGCGCACGGGCCGATAAGGCCGGCAAAACCGGTCCGCCATGTTTGCAACGGATGCCCGCACCCGACATATGTATCGGGTGCGGGCATTTTTTTAGCTTAAAAAACGCCTGTCCGTGCTCTCGCAGCACGGATTTCGACGCTTATATCTTATACTGACGCAATTGTCGTAACCTTTTACTCAACAGAAAAGGAGATTGCCTGCATGAACATTTCCAGACGAGGTTTCCTGAAAACCACAGGGGCTGCGGTTGCCGGTGGCGGGCTGGCTGGTACGCTCGACATCCACGAGGCCCAGGCCGCCCCGACCAGACTGGCCGGCACGACCCGGACAACCACCGTGTGCCCGTATTGCTCGGTAGGATGCAGCATTATCGTGCATACCAGGGACGGCAAGGTTGTCTACACCGAGGGCGACCCTGAGTCCCCCATCAATCAGGGCAGCCTGTGCAGCAAAGGCATGTCGATTTTCCAGCTGACCCACAATAACCCCGACCGGCTCACAAAACCCCTGTACCGCGCTCCGAAAAGCACGAAATGGGAGGAAAAGAGCTGGGACTGGACCATCAAGAAAATCGCCGCAAACATCAAGAAAAGCCGCGACGAAAGCTTCACGGCCGTCAACGCCAAAGGCCAGACCGTCAACCGCACCGACGGCATGGCCTCGGTGGGCACCGCGGCCATGGATAA
Source organism: Deltaproteobacteria bacterium (assembly GCA_016875025.1). Classification (GTDB taxonomy): domain Bacteria; phylum Desulfobacterota; class WTBG01; order CAIYCZ01; family CAIRTM01; genus CAIRTM01. The sequence continues at coordinate 3,785 of VGSH01000166.1, read as the reverse complement.
TGAAGAGTGCCATATTTACCAGAAATTTCTGCGGGGACTGGGGCTCGCCTATATCGAGCATCAGGCGCGAATATGACACAGCGCAACTGTAGCGGCTCTGGCAGAGTCGTTTGGACGCGGTGCAATGACCAATCACTGGAACGATTTGAAAAACGCCGACTGCATTCTCGTCATGGGCAGCAACCCGGCCACCAACCACCCGGTTGCCTTCAAGTGGATACAAAAAGCCATCGACAGCGGCGCAACGCTTATCTGCGTTGACCCGCGCTTCACGCAGACAGCGGCAAAAGCCCATATCTACGCTCCGCTGCGCTCGGGAACCGACATCGCCTTCCTGGGCGGCATGATCAAATACATCCTCGACAACAACCTCTACTTCGAGGAGTATGTCAGGGACTACACCAATGCCAGCTTTCTGGTCAATCCCGACTTCAAGCTCCCGGGCGACAACGAGGGCGTGTTCTCGGGTCTGACCGCCGCAAAAACAGCCGAAGGCTTTGTGAGCGGGAAATACGACAGGGCGACCTGGTCGTTCCAGATGAACCCCGACGGCACAGCACAGCGGGACCCCTCGATGCAGGATCCCAACTGTGTGTTCCAGCTGATGAAAAAACACTTTTCACGCTACACGGTCGACACGGTGGTTTCTATCACAGGCACCCCCAAAGACAAGTTGCTGGAGGTCTACGCTGCCTACGCCGCGACCGGCAAACCCGACAAAGCCGGCACTGAGCTGTATGCAATGGGCTGGACACAGCACACCGTCGGCGTGCAGAACGTCAGGGCCATGGCCATCATTCAGGTGCTGCTGGGTAACATGGGCATTGCCGGCGGCGGGCTGAACGCCCTGCGCGGCGAGTCCAATGTTCAGGGTGCATGCGATCAGGGCCTGCTTTTCCATATCCTGCCCGGCTATCTGCAGGCACCTGCAGCCTCGCTTGCGACCCTGGAAGCCTACAATGAAAAAAACACCCCCAAGACAAACGAGCCCCTGAGCGCCAACTGGAGAGCGAACAATCCCAGGTACATGGCAAGCCTGCTGCGCTCCCTCTATGATCAGAGCCTGCCGCTCGAGGATGCCTACAACCTGCTGCCGAAAATCGATGACGGCGCCGATTATTCCTGGCTCACGATTTTCGATGAGATGTATAAGGGCGCGTTTTCCGGATTTTTCGCCTGGGGCCAGAACCCGGCCTGTTCGGGTGCCAATGTCCACAAGGTGCGCCAGGCGCTGACAAAGCTGAAATGGATGGTGAACGTAAACCTGTTTCCGAATGAAACCGGGGATTTCTGGATGGGTCCGGGCATGAAACCCGAGGAAATCGACACCGAGGTGTTCATGCTGCCCTGCGCCGCATCGATGGAGAAAGAAGGCAGCATCACCAACAGCGGCCGCTGGATGCAGTGGCGCTACAAGGCGGTCGACCCGCCCGGAGAAGCCAAACCCGACGGCGATATCATCACCGAGCTCTACCATGAAGTGCGCAGGCTGTACGAGAAGGAAGGCGGTGCTTTTGCCGACCCGATCCTGAAGCTCACCTGGAACTACGGCAAGCATTTCGACCCGCATGCCGTGGCGAAAGACATTAACGGCTATTTTCTCGAAGACCGCGAGATCGAGGGCGTGCTCTATAAAAAGGGCACGCTTGTGCCGGCATTCAGATTCCTGCAGGCCGACGGCTCGACCTCATCCGGGAGTTGGATATACTGCGCATCCTATACCGAAGCCGGCAATATGGCCGCCCGCCGCGGCACGGACGACCCCACAGGGCTGGGCCTGTTCCCGAACTGGTCCTGGTGCTGGCCGGTCAACCGCCGCATTATCTACAACCGCGCATCGGTCGACAAAAACGGCACACCCTGGGATCCGAAAAAACCGCTGCTGCAATGGAATGCCGACACCAAGCTCTGGGCAGGCGATATACCCGACGGCCCGTGGCCCCCGCTTGCGCTCGAGGGCGGCAAGCTGCCCTTCATCATGAAGCCTGACGGCATTGCGAGCATTTTCGGGCCCGGTCTGGCTGATGGCCCCTTCCCCGAGCACTATGAACCGCTGGAGTGCCCGGTCGAGAAGAACCTCCTGAGCCCGCAGATGGTAAATCCGGCAGTGAAACGCTGGGAAAAAGACGGCGTGCCGGAGCTTGATATGCGCGCCTCCTGCGACCCGCGCTTCCCGCTGGTCTGCTCGACCTACCGCGTGACCGAGCACTGGCAGACGGGCGTCATGACGCGCTGGACTCCGTGGCTGATGGAGCTGCAGCCGGACATGTTCGTTGAAATGAGCCGTGAGCTCGCCGAGCTCAAGGGCATCAAAAACGGCGAATGGGTGAGCGTAAAGTCTGCTCGCGGCGCGGTTGACGCCGTTGCGATCGTTACAATGCGGATAAAGCCTTTTACGATTGCCGGAACGACAGTCCACCAGGTCGGCATACCCTGGCACTACGGCTGGCGCTATCCCGACCCGCAGCGAAAAGAGCTGCGCAGCGCAAACCTGCTGACCCCGAGCATTGGCGATCCCAACACCATGATACCCGAATCCAAGGCCTTCATGGTCGATGTGGTGAAGAAGGAGGTGTCGCGATGAAAAACAGTTCATTTCTGATTGATCTTACCAAATGCACGGGATGCCGCTCCTGTCAGGTTGCCTGCAAGCAGTGGAACGAGCTGCAGAGCGAGGACACCGCCAACACGGGCACCTACCAGAACCCGGGCCTGCTTTCCGACAAGACCTGGACGCTGATCAAGTTCAACGAAATCGAAAAGCAGGACAGCGTGCACTGGTTTTTCACCAAGGTCGGCTGCATGCACTGCGAGCAGCCGGCATGTGCGTCGGTCTGCCCGGTCGGCGCGTTCACAAAAACCGAGACCGGCGCGGTTGTCTACAACGGCAAGGTATGTATCGGCTGCCGCTACTGCATGATAGCCTGCCCCTTCCGCATACCGACCTATGAGTGGAAAAAAGCCTTTCCGCTCGTCAAGAAATGCACCTTCTGCTTTGACCGCCAGTCCGAATCGCAGGTTCCGGCCTGCGCCCGGGCCTGCCCGACCGGCGCAATCAGCTTCAACACCCGGGAGGAAATGATTAAAAAGGCCAAGGGCCTCATCAGCAAGTATCCCGACCGCTACAACCCGCATATTTACGGCGAGAAGGAAGTCGGCGGAACGGCCGTGCTGCTGCTGGCGCCCATAACTGCCGATTTCTCGGAACTCGGATTCCCGAAACTGTCAGAGCGTCCGCTGCCGACCTGGACGTGGAATGCTCTCAGGTTCGTCCCGGCGCAGATTGTGGTCGTAAGCGCGGCAATGGGATTTTTCTACTGGCTCACGAAACGCAAGACGAAAAAGAAAGACGCCAGCAAGGAGGTGCGCAATGACAAATAATCAGGACAAAATCATCGGGCCCGGCTCGATCGTGTTAATCATTCTCATGGCCCTGGCCGTACCGGTTGCGGGCTGGCGCTACTTCAACGGGCTGGGTTCCATCACAAACCTGTCGGATGCTTACCCGTGGGGTTTCTGGATCAGCTTTGACCTGTTCTGCGGTGTGGCGCTTGCCGCTGGCGCGTTCGTGGTGGCGGCTGTTGTCGATATTTTCGGCGGCAAAACCATGAAGCCTCTTTTGCGGCCGGCGATCCTGACGGGTTTTCTGGGCTATATCCTGGTCGGCACCGCCCTGATGGTTGACCTGGGCCAGTATCACCGCATCTGGTATTTGACCTGGAGCTGGAACCTGCATTCGCCCCTGTTCGAGGTCGGCTGGTGCGTGATGCTGTATTTGACCGTAC